>PLEW01000081.1 GCA_003136555.1 Planctomycetota bacterium
CTCGGCCCTGGCCGAGGCGGCGCTTGATCACAGCCTGGCGGTGCAGATCCACCGTGGCGGCGTGCGTGACGAGCTGGTCGCCCATGCCGGACGCGATCAGCAGCTCGCCGATCAGGGCCTGGATACACCCGGTGTGATCGGACGCATCCGCGCCATCCTCGGCAAGCAGGGCAATGAGCCCATCCCCTTTGTGCGCACCGGCTGAGGGCCCACCAGGCTGAAGGCGGCCATGGCGGCGTCACCGGCTCGGTGCGGACGCACCGATGCGCATGGCGGATGAGGATGGTAGCCGTCCCCAGCATGGACATGGCTGGCACCCCGTCGACGACCTCGGACAATGCCAGCATGCGGGGATGGGTACCTGTCCTGATGCTGTTCGCCCTGTCCGCGGCCCTCAGCGCCGCTGACGCGACCGCCGTCGCAGCTCCCGCAGCCGCCCCATTGGCCAGCCTGGGTGCGCTGCAGCATGCCGATGGCAGCTATGATGATGGTGTCGCTGCGCAGGAAGCTGGAGCGGATCATCCGCAGGCAGGGCTCTGCACCGGCCTGATGCTGCTGGTCTTCCTCTGTGCCGGCTACGATCACCATACCGAAAGCCGGCACCGCGCTACGGTGAAGCGGGCGCTCGACTGGATGCTCCGCGGCCAGGACCAGGATGGTTCGTTCCCGGGTACGATCGCCGCGCAGGCCGTCCAGGTCTGGGCGCTGTCCGAGGCCTATGCGATGTCCACGGATGCCGCCCTCGCCGCGCCCTGCGTCCGAGCGGTCGCGGCGCTGCTGCACCGACGCGTGCGCTGCGGGACCTCGTCCCAGGAGCTGGCCTGGGCTGATATCGATGGCCGCCTATCGACCAGGAGCAACGCCCTCTGCCTGTGCGCCCTGCGCTCGGCGCGTGCCGCAGGCCTGGAACAGGCGGATTCGGGTCTCGGGGCGGGGCGCTCCTGGCTGGAGGAGGTCTGGACGACGGCCAACCCGACGCTCGCCGATGCCCGGAGCGGCATCGGCGCGTTCCCATCGTTCGTGGCCGCCGATCGGGGGCCACCGGCGGGCGATGCAGCGGAACTGGGCTGGGCCCTGACGGCGGCGCTCATGGCCGGCGAGCCCAGGTCCCAGGTGATTGCCCAGACCTTGACGCGTGGTCTCGTGTCCGTGCCGCTGCCGGCCGGCGTACCGCTCGATTATGCGCAGGCTTGGCTCAGCGCGCTCGGCCTGTCCGCCACGCTGGATCAGCCGCATTGGCAGCAGTGGAGGGGGCTGCTCCAGCAGCGTCTCCTCGACGAGCAGGTGCCAGGTGGACCCTGGGCGGGATGCTGGAGGCCGGCTCCTTCAGCTTCAGCCCATGAGCCGGCGCTCGGTCCACTGTCGGCTTCCGCCTGCGCCATGCTCGCGCTGGAGATCCTCTCTCGCCGTCCGGCTCAGCCGACCGCCGGCAGCGCGCCTGCATCAGGTCCTGGCGCTGCTGGGGAGAAGCCCCAGGGGGCCGACGACTTCTGACCCTCAGGCAGCAGACGGCGATACCGCTGACCGGCGGCGCCGCCATCAGGCGGCGATGATCCGGGTGCGGCGCGGTCAGCGTCTGCCTTCGCCCGCCAGGGCGCGTCGGCTGCGCAGCAGGGCGAGGGCATTCCATTGTGGCTGCCAGGGAAAATGGCTGCGGAACCGCTCGCTCGAATAGGGCGAGCGGAAGGCGGGCCAGTCGCCCGGCAGGAGCGGAAGATCGGGGTAGGCCTCGTTCATCCAGCCGCGCACCGGGCGGTGGAACAGGCCCTCCTCGGCGCACAGCTGGTAGATCTCGCAGCCCGGACGCGGATGTTCGATCGCCAGCGCCATGGCATGGGCAGCATCGCTGACATGAACGTAGGCACCGACCTCCTCCATGCGGGTGATGCGCGATTCGAACCAGCCCCAGTGCTCGCTCTCGCGCTCCGGCGTCAGCTCGATGTCGCAGACCCATGGCAGGCGCAGGATCGCCACCGAGGAGGTCCGATGGGTGGCGAGGATCTGGGCATAGGCCTCATTGGCGACCTTGCTCAGCGCGTAGCCCTGCTGTGGCCGCAGCGGATGGGACTCGTCGAGCACCGCACGCAGTGGCGGCAGGACATGGGGGTACGACATGCCATAGACCTGGATCGAGCTGGCGTAGAGCAGGCGGGGGATGCCGAGATCGGCCGCGGTCTGCATGACCACCGCTCCAGCCGCGGTATTGTGGGCATAGACGTGCTCGGGGGCGGCGGTTCCGAGCGATGGGATCTCGCCCAGATGGCAGACCGCATCCAATCCCTCTAGCGCCGGCTGGACCTGCTCGCGCCGGGTGAGATCGGCATGGACGTGCCGGCATACGGATGCATGCGGGTAGCGGATATCGAGATTGACCACCTGATGCCCGCGCTCCAGCAGGTGCCGGATGAGCGCAGAGCCGATGCGCCCGCTGCCACCGGTGACGGCGATGCGCAGACGATTCATGCCGCAATGGCCATGGGCATCAGACAGGAGGGGAGCGGTGCACCGCGGATCAGCAGTACGACCGGCGTGGAATTCCCAGGCACAGCGGCAAGGCCAGGGCAGCGCGCCGGAGGCTCAGTGCGGGCTGACGTTGGACGACGAGTTGGGGCTGGTGCCAGGGGCGAAGGTGAAGTGGACCACCCCACCGCCCGCACCTCCGCCGTACGAGAAGTCGCCATCGGCGAAATATCCCGCATCCCCTGATCCGTTCGAGTCATGCTGGTGCTTATCCGCATGCTCATCCAATTTCGGACCGGTCTTGACCGCGAGGGTATCCGCGGTCGAGGTGATGCCGGTGATCTGGCCGGCGGTATTCGTGGCGATGTTGTAGCTCGTGATCCCGCCTTCGCGGCCGATGACGGTGGCGGCCAGAGGGACGCCGGTCGCACCGCCAGTCGTGCCGGAGGAGATGGCGATGGTCTGGATGTCGGCATTCGCCGGACCGGTCGCGGTGATGTTGCCAATCGCATCCTTGGTGACCGTATAGGCGACGTCCTTGCCGCCGATCATCAAGGTCACGGTCACGGTGCCATCCTTGATGCCGGCAACTGCCGCAACGATGTTCTCCAACTGCGCTGCGGTAATCTTGTCCCGGTCACCGGCAGTGAGCGTGCCGATCGAGATGGCCAGGGAGAGAATCGTGCAGCAAAGGATGCGGACCATGGCAGGCCTCCAAGAAAAGGGTCAGTCCGCATGCTAGATGGGCACTGTGCGAAGGCAATCGCCATCGTGGCAGTCGCTTCGTTCGCGGCCAGCCAGCACGGCTGCCCAGACCGGTCCGCGAGGGGGGGCAGCGCGACCTCCCTATCCAACGCGTTATTGTCTGCCAGGAATCGAGTTGCAGCATTTCCCATAGGCTAGGCATGCGCCCATCCCGGTGCATATCGCGGAGTCGTACGGTGTACTCCCGCCGTATCGGCGGCCCGGTCGCATGCCGCGGTCAGGGGATGTCGGTGCGGAAGGGCACCGCCGGCAGGCCATCCTGGTTGATCAGCGAGCACTCGGGATTGTCGGCCCAGGCATAGCGCACGGCCTCCGGCTTGGTGACCGACGCGGCGGTGACAACCACCGTATCGCCGACGATGGCGGCCTCGGCCCAGACGAAATGCTTGTCCGCCCCGCAGACGCTGAAGCCGGTCAGCGCCCCGCCGCCCCGCGATGCCAGCCCCTTGCCGACATGGGTGAAGGCGAGGACGGCCTTGGCGCCTTCAACGCTGAGCTGGTGGAAGATGGGTCCGGAATACTCGATCGCCTTGCTGTAGGTCAGGGCCAGGGCGTTGAGCGCCAGGCGGTGGCCGACATCCTGCTTGTTGGTCGGGTGGATGTTCTCCCCCTGTCCGATGTCGATGATGGTCGCCAGTCCGGAATTCTTGACTTGCACCGAGGTGAGGTACTGGGCTTCACGCAGGGCGGCCCAGCTGCTCTCGCTCGGATCGGGCTTGCGCGCCATGAAGTTGGCGAGTTGGACGATGTAGAAGGGGAACTCGCCCTGGCCCCAGGCCGTGCGCCAGTCCTGGATCATCGCCGGCAAGAGGGTGCGGTACTTGAGCGGCTGTCCCGCATTGGATTCTCCCTGGTACCAGATGGCACCGCGGATCGCATACGGCAGCAACGGGGCGATCATGCCGTTGTAGAGCACGGTCGGCTTGTGCGATTCGGCGAGCGTGGGCGCGCGCAGCGGCTTGGGCTCCGGAGTTCCGGCGGCCTTGGCCTCGGCATCCGCCTTGGTCCAGGCCGCGAGATCCTTGGCGTATTTGGCCTGGACCTTGGGGAAGTCGGCGACGCTCTTGTCCCAGGCGGTGAAGAACTCCTTGAGGTCATCGGTGGCGCTGAGCGCCTCATGGCTGGTCCACGCCTCTGCCGGCGTCCCACCCCAGGACGTGTGGATGAGACCGACCGGGACGCCGAGGGTCTGGTGCAGTTCGCGACCGAAGAAGTATGCGACCGCCGAGAAGCCGGGCACAGTCTCCGGAGAGCACTCCACCCAATGCCCGCTGCAATCCGCGAGCGGCTCGTCCGCGGTCTTCTTGGCCACGCTGAACAGGCGGATGCTCGGGAAGGTCGCCCCGGCGATCTCCTGGGCGGCGTGGTTGGCGTTCTTGAGCGCGAACTCCATGTTTGATTGCCCAGAGCCGACCCACACTTCGCCGACCAGCAGGTTCTTCAAGGTGATGGAGGTGGTGCCGGCCACGGTCAAGACGCACGGCGAACCCGCCTTGAGGGCTGCCATGGTGACGCGCCAGCGGCCATCGGCGCCGGTGGTCGCGGTCTGATGCTGGTCGTTGAGCGTGACGGTGATCTGCTCGCCGACGTCGGCGGTACCCCATATCGGTATCGGCGCATCCGCCTGCAGCACGGCATTGTCGCTGAGCACCGCAGGAAGGTGCACGGCCGCGTGCAGGCGCGGGTGAGCAAACAGTGCGAGGAGCAGGACGAGAGGCCAGGTGCGCAGCATTGGGTGCTCCATGTGGTGGTCGTGGCGACGGTGCACGATGATACGCCCGCCATCCCACCTCGCTGAGTCGCTGTGCCGCTCGCCGGGGCGCATCTGCGGCGCAACCGGCGGATCGCCGCCGCGCCGCTAGGAGCGGGCGAGGTCGAGCGCCGTCGTCCAATTCACCTGGTCATTGTGCGAGTGGGTGAAGCCGATCGACCGCTCAAGGGCGACGGTGGCCTGTGAGCGATAAGCGATCACATAGGTCTTGCGCCACTGCTGGGAGGCATTGCCACCGGAGCCATGCACCACCCACTCATCGTGCACGGTGATGCTGCCGCGGCGGACTTCCTGATGGACGATATCGGCATCGGCAGGCAGATCGATCTCCAGGGTATGGGACTTGCTGCGATCGGCATTCCCGGCCGCGTCCTTGGGCCGGTGCGGCACCAGCGCACGGCTCAGATGCGAACCGGGGATGAAGCTGATGCAGCCATTGGAGCGCAGCGAGTCGGTGATCGCCAAGGAGCAGGTGGCGGTGCGCGTATCGGGGGTGCCGACCGGCCAGTAGCCCATGTCCTGATGCATGGCGAATGCCGCGCGCGCGCGGTTGGGGCGCTTGCTGAGGAACTGGTCATAGTCCAGGGTCATGTCCTGACCGAGGAGCTGGCGGGAGATCGACGCGCTCAGGCGTTCGAAGGGATTGCCGACCAGCGCCGGATGGTAGCGCCGGGGCAGCATGCAGTTGACTAGGGCGAAGCTGGCGAAGCTGTCATCATAGCTGCCGCTCATGTCGCACAGGTCGCGTCCCATGCCAGGGATGCCGCCCGCGGTGAAGCGATCGTAGATGGGGTCCAGCGCCTGCAGCTCCGCATCGTGCAGGACGTGCTCCAGGGTGATGTAGCCGCGTTCGGCGAAAAGGGTGCGATCCGCCGCGCTGACCAGGTAGTCATCGCCCTGGCGTTGCGAGCGCGCGGGAAGGGCGGATGTGGAGGGACGCAGATGGGGGTAGGCGCTCATGATGGTGTTCCGGGTCAAGGGGTTGGTGAAGCCGCCAGCATGGCGGGGCGACAAGCAGCCGCTCCCTCGATCCTCTCAATATTAGGTGTTATTTTATCAATAATTATTGATAAATTATGCTTATTAAATAGGAAACTACCATGCAGAGTCCCCTCACCGAGGTCACCGAGGTCCTCGCCGGGCAGTCCCTGCGGGTCCTGGTGTGGGATCGCGATCTGGTGGACATGTGGTGCCTGGATGCCGCAGGCCGTCGCGTTCCCTACCAGGGAAAGGGTTCCCATTGGCATATCCATGCGGAGCTGGAGCTGACCGTGATCACCGGTGGTGACGGGATGCTCTATGTCGGTGACCACATCGGACGCTTCCGCGCTCCGGATTGCATCCTGGTTGGCAGCCGGGTGCCGCATGTCTGGGTCTCCCAGGGCGCCATCGCGGGGGTGTCGGTGCAGTTCAGCCTGGAGCGCGGTAGCGGACTCGCCGGCCTGCCGGAATTCGATCCCCTGGCAGGCTTGTGGTCCAGATCGGCATTCGGTGTGCGCTGGAGCGGAGCGTGTGCCCAGCGATTATGCGCTGGTCTGACCGCGTTGGACGGAACACCGGCGCTGGCGCGCCTGACGCGCTTCCTCGAGCTGGTCGGCATCATGCACGCCGCACCGGCGAGCGAGGGCCAGTCGCTGAGCGGGACCGCCCTGGCGCGTGAACGGCGCATCCGCGCTCCCGATGCCATGCGCCGGGTGCTCGACCATCTCATCGATCATTTCCGCGAGGACCTCCGGCTCGCGGATCTGGTGCGCATGAGCGGCCGCTCGCAGGCGACGTTCTGCCGCCATTTCGCCGCCATGACCGGACGCACTTTCAATGCCTACTTGAATGCCATCCGCATCCAGGATGTGCGCCGAGCGCTCGCCGGAACCAGCACCAGCGTCACCGACATCGCCTTTGATGCAGGTTTCAGCAATCTATCCCATTTCCATGCGGTTTTCCGCCGTGCCAGCGGGTGCACACCATTGGCATTCCGCCGGCAGCATGCCGTGCCCAATGCCGCGCCGTTGCCGTGAAGACGCCGCGCTGCGGGCCGCCTGCCAGCAGCTGACCTGGCTCGCCATGCGGCGACGGGAAGTCCCCGTGCGGGGGACAGGCCGCGGACACCTGCGGATTGAGCCCGGCACGGCGAACCGGCCGTGAGCATCGTTGCCGGATTTATCTGCTGACAGCGCCGGGCACACCGATTACGACTGTGTCATGAAGTTGCTGATCGTCTGTTATGCGCCTCAGTGCGCCCGGGCCGACGCGTCTGCGCCGCGCTCACGCTGGCTGGCGGTGCAGGGGTCGGCGCCAAGCCACCGCAGACCCTTGGGAGCGGCGTCCGGCGCTGCAGTCGAGCCGGCATGTGCGGTGGGCGGGAGCGTGGATATGAGGCCGAACGCATGAGAAGTGAGAAATCTCTGGTCGTACCGCGCATTGAAATGGGGCGCCCGAGCGAAAACTTGTCAGCACCACGGCGGGATTGTACGGGCCGAACGACCATATCCCTCTGAAAAAGAAGATCTTATGAGACATTTATGGTTAAATGGCACAATATCAGCGAGATACTTATGGTGGATATGCACCGCCGTCGCCGCCTGTGTTCCAGTTCTTCGCTGAGGCTCCCTTGCTCATGAACCGACTACATCGCGCCTTCGATGCCTTGCTGATGGGTTGGTTCGGGCCGCTGATCGCCCGCCCTGGTGCGCTCGCGTCCCGCACGCCGGCTTACGCGCTCGCCACCCTGTCCTTTCGCAGCCCATCGCGGCATCGAGTACATCCGTGTCGCCTGTGACTTTGCTTGTTCCTGTCCTACGTTTTAGCCGGGTGCTCACCAATCGTGGCAGCACCCTTGGAGGTTCCATGTTTCTGAGACTGTCCGTGCTGCTTCTCGCTCTGGCCTGTGCCTTTGCCGAAGACACCGCCGCGCCCCCGCAAACACCGGCTCCCGCAGCCACTACGCCTGCGGCTGCTGCCGATCCTGTCGCGGTTCCGGTCGCGCCCGCTCCGGCACCTGCTCCTGCTCCGGCCCCGGAAGTACCCACAGCAGCGGCTCCGGTTGCGACTCCAGCTCCAGCTCCCGTAGCCGTCGAGCCCGCTCCGGCTCCCGTTGTTCCCACCCCGACCCCGGCCCCAACTCCCGTGGCGGAGAC
>PLEW01000189.1 GCA_003136555.1 Planctomycetota bacterium
TGGTGCAGCGACTGGTATCGCCCCGATGCCTATCAGCAGGCCTACCAGGCGCATCCGCAGGGCGAAAGCGATCCGCAGGGGCCCGAACGGTCCTTTGACCCGGATGAGCCATGGGCGGTCAAGCGGGTCATCCGTGGCGGCTCCTTCCTCTGCCATGACTCCTACTGCTCCAGCTACCGTGTCTCGGCGCGCATGAAGACCGATCCGCATACCGCGCTCAACCACACGGGATTCCGCTGCGCCCAATCGCCCTGACCGCGCCTGCCTGATGCCGGGTCTGCCCGTACTGGTGCCGCTGGCCGCTCGGTCGCCGACGCCGCCGGCCTCGCCCCCGAGGNNATGCGGCCCAGGCCCTGACCCTCGACGTGGACCTGGCCATCCTCGGCGAGTCTCGGTGCCGCTTCGGCCACCACGACTCCGCTATCCGGGCCGAGTACGACTGGGTGCCCGAGGAGGTCTACCGCGCGAGCGGCCCCGCATCCTGACCGGCGTCGCAGTGAGCGATGACCTGTACGCCACGCATTGGTTCCGCCGCCGCTACGGGGCCCGGGCACGGGCCAACCTGCGGCGCGCCGTGCGCCGCCTGGAGGCTGGATGAGTCGGCCCCTGGCCCACCTGCTGGGGATCGGGGCGCTTGCGTTGGCGTAGGGGCGGTGGGCCGCTCGTGGTCGATCCAAGGGCGTGCGGCCCGCGGCGGTGGTCTCACGGATGGGTCGGGGCGGGAGCGTGGCTGGGAGGGGGTGTGGCGGCGAGTGGCATCACAGCCCCGCGGGCCACGTCAGAAGTCAGTCGCCCCCGTCGGCTTGGGCGCCGGGGGCGACTGGGGCTTTGGAGCCGCTTTCGCGGCCCTGCGTTTGTAGACCTCCCAGTNNGTGCCAGCCCTTGCCGCCGAAGATGGCGTTCCAGGCGGGAACGGGATCGCCCGCCTTGAACGGGATGGCATAGACCATCCCCTTGGAAGTGATGGCGAGCAGGTGCGCACCCTTGATCGCCTTGACCGGCCAGGAATAGGCGACGAAGTCCGATTCCGGCCGCTCATTGTTCTGCGCATCGACGATGGGGTGATCGTCGGCGGCGCTCATGGCCCCGCCCTTGCCGTCGGGGATGTAGAGCGAGAACTGATAGCCATTGAACACTGGAGAGACGGCATTGTATGGCGCTGGCAACAGCGAGACGGTCAGCTGGTCGGTCCTGCCGGGTATCGGCCCACCAGCCATCTCGCCGAAGAAGCCGAAATCGCCGATGCCATCCTTGTCGCGATCGTGGTAGTTCCCGGCCTGGAACTGGATTTCGGCCGGGAACACCCCCGATTTCAGCGTCGCCGCTGCCGAGACGTCACTCAGGTTGACATTGGATGCCTCGAGATTGGCCACCGCCGCCGTGCGCGCCATGATTCTGGGTATGACGAAGCCCGTGACGATGGCGGCCGCCGCAACGCCGGTCATCGAACCCATGCCGAGCAGGCCCCGGCCTTCGCTGGAGATCCGCTTCGCGCTTTGCCCGGTGATCTGATAGGACAGCCCCGACTGGGCGATGACCTGGCTGAGGCCGTTGAGGATCGCCTGCTTCATAGGCGGTTCGAACGGTGCTGCGGCCATGCCCACGGCCAGGTAGCCCTGCAGGCTGCGCAGCTCGGTGGGGGTATCGCTGAACGAGAAGGCGCAGGCCTCGGCATCGACCTTGCTGGTGGCGAGCGCACCCAACGGCGTCGCCGACCAAGCGGTGGTCGGGTCGGCGGTCCAACTACCGGCGAGGGTGGCGTCGGTGGTGATGACCCAGGCGGCGGCACTGCGGATCAGATTGATGGGCACCGGCACGTTGGGGATGATCACGCTGGTGCTCATCCCTTCCGCGGGCGGGTCGTTCTGCAGCTGCCTGAGCGCGAAGATGATGACCTGATCAAGCGCGGGCGAGCGTGGGATGCCGAAGGTGATACCGGGGAACGGGGCACCGGGGGTGATGGCGGTGAAGAAGGTCCCCTTCAGGCCGCCCATCAGGTCGGAGAGCTGGACCGTAAGCCCGGCAGCTCCGGCGGCAGCGTTGAAATCGGTCTCGGCCTTGTCGGGTGGACTGCCGGCCTTTATGGCGATGTGGGCCAGCAGCGGCTTGAGGAGATCCTTCCACAGCGCCTGGCCATCGATGCCGACAGCGGAGCAGCTGTAGGCGGTTGCCGGGAGATGGCCGAAGAAGGCGCGATCCACAGGGGTGAGCCAGGACAGGGGAGTCGCCAGGCTGCTCGTGATCAGCAACCCATCGGCGACGAAGTCGACGTCCGCCTGGGCTGGCACCGCGACGAGTTTGAGAATGGCCAAGACCTCGTCCGCCGCATCTGGTTGGGCGCGGATGGCGCTGTCCAGCGCTGCGCCGTCGAGATGGATGCTGATATCGTGCTCGCTGGCCGGCACCGCCCCCGGCTTGTGGACCTTCTCCTTCCTACCCACCGCGAGCACGGTGCCGAAGCGGGCGAGGACCTGGGCGCCATCCGGCAGTACGATGGCCTCGTCGGCGCCTGGAATGGACGTGGCGGGTAAGGGGAGCTTGTCGATCAGGCCGTGGAACAGGACCGGTGCCTGGGGACCGAGGTCGAGCTGCAGCATGATATCTGGAGTGGTTGCGCCCGGAACCGCCTCCCAGCTCACTTGCAGCCGTGCACTCGCCAGGCCTTCGAGCGCGGCGAAGGGGTCGAACCCGACGTGCTCCAGCGCCTGCGTCTTGACCTCGTCGAGCTTGGCGCGCACCACGGCGAGGCTGGGCGACGACCAGACCTTGAAGTAGATGCTGTCATGGAAGTGCTGGATCAGCCGGGCGCCGTTGCTGATGGTGAGATCCAGCATCGGAGGTGGCGCATCCGCACCCACCATAAATTGCGGCAAGCCAACCATCACGCTGAGGAGCAGGGCGTAGCAGCAACGATTCATCGATGATCTCCAGGGACTGCGGGCATATTCAGGCGATGGATGCGAACAACAAGGCGGATGTCGACCGCGTCGAGATGTCCTATCACCCCTTGACCGGGAGGTCATGAATGGAGGGAGCATCTCTATCATAACGATACGGACGCGTCGGCGGTTACAGCGGGATCAGTTGCGCCTGGAGGCAGTGCTCGGCCTCCAGCGCGGCCAGGCACCCCATCCCGGCCGCCGTGACCGCCAGGCGGTAGGGGTGCGTCAGGAGGTCATCAACTACGGCGATGGTCCGGACATCGCCAAGGCGCTCTCGGTGCCCTCTCCGAGGAATCCCACACATGCATGGATGAGTCAGGTGCAGAGGCATTCGCCGAGGTGACGCCGCGCCTCCAGGGCGGCAACGCGCTGGTGCGCGAGTCGGAGCATGCCAAATACGATATCGAATAGGTGTCCATCCCCACCACCCAGCTGCGGGTGGGCGAGAACGTCAGCGCGCTGACCTGGACCGAGGTGCGCAGCGACCAGTCGCACGTGATGTGCGACTACCTGAGCCTCGAGCTGCCATGACCGCAGGCTATCTGGACGTGCCGAGCCGGGTACCGGCCGGTCCGGGGGTGGCGCGCATGCGGGGGCTGAGTCTGACGCCCGGCATGCCCACCACAGGCCGACGACGGCAATACCGTGCTATTCAGGAACGCCAAAGCGCTCCTGGTCAGGACGCCTGGGCGGATGATGATGCGGGGACGGAGCGGCCCATGTCCTGGCAACGCCGGTTCAATGACCTTGCCTCCATCATCGCCTGCGGGATTGCCAGTGCGTCCGTCGCCGCCAGCGTGTCGATCGCCGCAAGCGCGGCTGATTCCGAGGCGGATGGCGATGTCTACGCCGATACCTGGGTCGCCACCGATGCCCTCGGACGGTCGCTGCCCGGCTACGCCGAGGTCGGGCCGCCGCGCAAGCGGCAGGTGGGGATCTTCTACTTCCTATGGGTCAACCATGAGGTCACCAATAACGGCGACGGCCCGGTGTGGGACAATACCCGCATCCTCTCCGAGCATCCGGAGAAGCCGCGCTGGGGGCCGCTGAATGCCTTCCACTTCTGGGGTGAACCGGAGCTGGGCTACTACACCATCGACGACCCCTTCGTCATCGCGCGGCACATGGCCATGCTCACCGCCGCCCAGATCGACACGCTGATCTTCGACCAGACCAATGCCTTCGTCTATCCCCACCAGATGCTGGCGGTCTGCTCGGTCCTCGACGGCGGACGCCGCCAGGGGCTGCCGGTGCCGAAGGTGACGGCGATGCACAACTCCTTTCCGGAACGGTCGGTGCCGGAACTCTACAAGGACCTCTACCAGGCGCAGAAGTACCCCGAGCTGTGGTTCCGCTGGCTGGGCAAGCCGCTGCTGCTGTCGCCGACCGAGAAGCTGCCACCTGAGCTGAAGGACTACTTCACCCTGCGCCATACCTGGGCCTGGAGCAGCGGGGGCTGGTGGGGTGACGGCCACGACAGGTGGACCTGGGTCGACTGGACGCCGCAGAATCCGGGCTGGCACATCGAACCGGGCAAACCCGAGGAGATCTCGGTGTGCGTCGCGCCCCATCCCCTTGATGGCAAGGGCCGCAGCTGCCATGGCGGAGCGGCGCACATCCAGCCGCCCCAGAACCAGCTTGACACCAACGCCGGCCTCTATGTCGCCGAGCAGTGGCAGCGGGCGCTGGAAGTCGATCCCCAGTTCATCCTGGTCACGGGCTGGAACGAATGGATCGCGCAACGCTTCGAGCGCGGCGACCAGGGCCCGACCTGGACCGGGTACCGCAAGCTGGCGAAGGGTGATTCCTTCTTCGTCGACCAGTATACCGAGGAGTTCAGCCGCGACATCGAACCGATGCTGGGCGGGCATGGCGACGACTACTACTTCCAGCTGGTCGCCAATGTGCGCCGCTTCAAGGGCGTGCGGCCGCCGCCCCTTCCGGTCGCGCGGCCGATCACCATCGATGGCGCCTTCGACGACTGGAAGGAGGTGCGGCCGGAATACCGCGACTTCGCCGGCGACACCCTGCATCGCGACCATCAGGGCTGGAACAGCAGGCTGCACTATATCAATGACACCGGTCGCAATGACATCGTTAAGGCCAAGGTCTCGTATGACGACGCCAATGTCTACTTCTACGTCGAGACCGCCGAGCCGATGACCAGCTGGAAGGATCCGCATTGGATGCTGCTGTTCATCGATGCCGACCAGGACCACGCAACCGGCTGGGAAGGCTACGACTACGTGGTCAATCTGGGAGTCACCAGTGCGACGCGCACGACCCTGCGCAAGAACCTCGGCGGCTGGTCGTGGTCGGAAGGCCGTCCGATCGACTACCGCGTCACCGGCGCGCGCATGGAGATCGCCATAGCGCGCACGGCGCTGGGCCTGGCCGGTCGGCCGGTGCGCCTCGATTTCCACTGGGCCGACAACATCCAGAAGGAAGGCGACATCAACGAGTTCTCGATCAGCGGCGACAGCGCACCGGACCGCCGCTTCAATTACCGCTATGATGCCACCCTGACGGCAGCGCGCATCCACGAGTGGACCGATGCCTATGCCAAGGCGCATCCGGCCGGGGCAGCGCGCTGAGCATTCACCGCCTCGACCCCGCGAGCCGGGCAGGTGCCCGCGCGGGCGCTGCGGCAAACCCGGCCAACGCGACGATGAGGGCGTCCGGGCGGGCGCCTCTCCGGCTGCCATCCGCCTGGCGGTGGCGCCGATCCGGGGACTCGGATCGCCCCTGGCATGCCGAACTGGCCAGGAATGGATCCGACGATGCATCGATTTCCCCATCTGACTCAATTTCCGCCACTGATGAAAGTGGCAGCAGGCATTGCGGCTTGCATATGCGCTCGCATGCAAGAATGACCGCCAGTCGCGCATCGGCAGTCATGGCTTCGGTCCGGTACCCTGGGATGGCATACCAATGGGCAGCACCGACAAGACCATCAATGCGTCCTTGAATGCGGCCGGTGCTGCCCCGCAGCCGTCCACGGGTCCCCAGGCGATGCCGGGGACGGTCGGCGCATTCACCCTGCTCAAGTCCATCGGTGCGGGCGCCATGGGCGAGGTCTACCTCGCGCAGCACGGCAAGACCGACGAGCGCGTCGCCCTCAAGCTGATCACCAACAGCCATGCGGCCGATGAGGCGTTCGTCCAGCGGTTCAACCGCGAGATCGCCATCCTCTCCCGCCTCGACCATCCCAACATCGGGCGCGCCATCGCCTTCGGAGTGGAGAAGGGCCAGCCCTACCTGGCGATGGAGTTCATCAATGGCCCGAATCTGGGTGATGTCCTCGCCGAACGTGGGGCGCTCTTCGAGGCCGATGCGCTGCGCATCGCCATCCAGGTCGCCCGTGGCCTGGCCTATGCCCATACCGAGGCCGGCCTCATCCATCGCGACATCAAGCCGGCCAACCTGCTGATCGCCCAGGACCCCGCCGGCGATCGCTCGTCCCGCCTGCTCGCCGATGGCGATGTGGTCAAGATCATCGATTTCGGGCTTGCCAAGTCGGTCGACACCGAGGACCAGCGCCTCACCCTCACCGGCATCGTCATGGGGACGCCCTCCTACATGTCGCCAGAGCAGATCCGCGCCGACCCCAAGCTCGATTACCAGACCGATGCCTATGCGCTGGGCGCCACCATGTTCCACCTGCTGACCGGACGCATCCCCTTCCCGGGAGCGGTTCCGGCATTGGTGATGGTCGGCCATCTGACCCAGCCGGTCCCCGATCCCGGCATCCTGGTGCCCAGCCTGCATCCGCTCACCCGTCAGCTGGTGATGACGGCGATGGCCAAGTCGGCGCAGGATCGCTTCATCGACTACCGCGGCTTCATCCATGCCTGCGAGAAGGCGCTCAAGGCCATCGGCCAGGCTCCGGAACGCACCATGCGCATGCTGCGCAAGCCGATGGTGCGCGGCGGCAGTCCAGGCACGCCACCCAGCGGTTCCATTCCGCCAGTGATCGACGACAGCGAGGATTTCGTACCCATGGCCATCGACCGCGAGACGCGCAGCATCACCAGGCGAACAAGCAAGCCGCCCTCGACCGGTGCGCATGTGCTGAAGGCCCCGCCGCGCTCACCGTCCACCAAGCTCTTCGCCAGCGTGGCGATGCATGCCGGCACCGATCCCCTGGAGGCGCGTTCGCACGTCCTGGGCGCCACCCGCGCCGCCACCAGCGCACCGGCGCCGCACGAGATCGGCAGCCATGCCCTGCGCAAGGCCTACACCGAGAAGATCGAGAAGGTCAAGACCACCACCCGCATCAATCGCCTGCGTGCCGAGCTCGAGACCATCCCCGCTTCGGCGATACGCAGTGTCATGGCGGGAGAACTGCCGCTGACCAGCCGGCTGTCGACTTATGCGCCGCTCATCGCCCTCGGCGCCATCGTCATCATCCTGCTCGTCCTGTGGATCATCCAAGGCTAGGAGCGGGAAAGCCCGGGCGCGCGAACCACCTGCGACGCGGCCAGACGATCAGTGCGCCCCGGCCCCCGCCGAGGCCGCGATGCGGTCGAGTTCGCCGACGATGTCCTGTGGTAGATTCAGCCGGCCGACCGCCAGGTTCTCACGCACATGGGCGAGCGACGCGGTGCCCGGGATCAGCAGGATGCTGCGGGAGCGCTGCAGCAGCCACGCCAGCGCGATCTGCATCGGGGTGGCCCCGAGCCGGGTCGCGACGGACGACAAGGTGGAGGACTGCAGCGGGGTGAAGCCGCCGAGGGGGAAGAACGGCACATAGGCGATGCCCTGCCGTGCCAGCGCCTCGACCAGGGCATCGTCGTGGCGGTGCACCACGTTGTAGAGGTTCTGCACGCAGACGATGGCGGTGATCGCCTGCGCCTCGGCGATCTGGGCGGCGGTGACGTTGCTCAGGCCGATGTGGCGGATCAGACCCTGGCGCTTGAGGTCGGCCAGCACCCCCACCTGCTCGGCGATCGAGCCCTCCTGGGGGCCGTGACCGCTGCCCATTGCGCGGTAATTGACGATGTCGAGCGTCTCCAGGCCGAGATTGCGCAGGTTGTCGTGGACGCCCGAGGTCAGCTCCGCGGGTGTGATCGCCAGCTGCCATGAGCGGTCCGGCGGACGTCGGCAGCCCAGCTTGCTGACGATCACCAGTCCGGCGGGGTAGGGATGCAGCGCCCGCCGGATGATCTGATTGGTGATGTGCGGGCCGTAGAAATCGCTGGTGTCGATGTGGTCGACGCCGGAGGCGACGGCTTCGCGCCGGAGGGCGACGGCGCCATCCGGGTCCTTGGGCGGACCCCACACCCCGGGGCCTGCCAGCTGCATCGCGCCGTAGCCGATGCGGCGGACCGATAGCGAGGTGCCGGGGAAGGTGTAGCGGCCGCCGAGATGGGCATCAGTCATGGGCGTCTCCTGGCGAGGTCGGGCGCCATCCTAGGCGGGCAAGATTGGGAATCAAAGCGTGACGCCTGTCATCATCACCGGGCCTGCACAGGGAAGCTCGGCTCTCGCGGGTGCGCTGGCAGCCCCTATGATCAGAGCCAGACGGGACCCGCTGCGCGGAGAATCGGCCGGAGCGGTCCCCACGTGATCCTCGATCAGGCCCTTCCAGCTCAGTTGACGGGAGCTCCCGATGACGACCGCATCCGCCGCCGCCCCTGCTGACGCGGTTCCAGCCGGCACCTGTCCCACGCGCCGGACGCTCGGGCATGCCAGCCTGGTCGCCCTCATGGTCGGCGTGGCTGCGGTCGCCTCTGGCCAGGAGGCGGCTGCCGGCGCACTCCCACGACTGCCGGAAGGCGCCAGCGGCATCGCCGCCAAGCACCCAGGCGATGCCGGCATCGCCGCGGATCCCGCGGTCATCTTCGCAGACAACTTCGAGGACGATGCGACCCCGGCAGACCTGAAGCGAAAATGGAGCGGGGTCTTCGGCGATCAGGACATGCGCATCACCGAGGTGCCGGCAGCCGTGCACTCCGGCCGCAAGGCATTGCAGATCACCATGCCGCGCCAGACATCGCCGCATTCCAGCGGCCTGCAGGCGGTCTTCGCCGATGAGCACGACACGGTCTTCCTGCGCTACTACTCCAAGTTCGAGAAGGGCTTCGATTACCCCTCGGGAGTCTCCTGCCACAACGGCGCCGACATCTCGGCGCACTACTACACCAACGGAGCGACCCCCGGCCAGCGCGCCGACGGGCACAACAAGTTCCTGGTCGCCTATGAGGATGAGATCGGCTACCGCGGGCCGGCAGCGGTGCCGGGACCGCTCAACGTCTACTGCTACCACCCCGAGCAGCGTGACAACTTCGGCGACCATTTCCTGCCCAGCGGCAGCGTCATGCCGTATTCGCCGACGTTGGGCAACCATGGCTCGTTCGGAGCCGAGTTCGTCCCGCGGACGGACATCGTCCCCGAGCTCGATCGCTGGTACTGCTTCGAGTTCATGGTCAAGGCCAACACCGCCGGCCGCCGCGATGGCCGCATCGCCTGCTGGCTGGATGGCACGCTGATCGCCGACTTCCCCAACATGCGCTTCCGCGACGCCGACACGCTCAAGATCGAGCGCATCGGCATCGGCATGTACATGGCCGACAATGCCCTGCGCGACAACAGCAAATGGTACGACGACGTGGTGGCCGCCACCGCCTACATCGGCCCGCTGGCCAAGCCGAAGACGGCGTCGCCGGCACGTCCGGGCATACCGCCACGCTGAACGGTGGTCCGGCCGCGTGATCGTCCATGCGCAGCACGGGCAGTCGCCTGAGAGATGACCTCCAGCACGGCACCGGATCGGCTCGGCGGATGCAGCGCTTGGCCAATGCACGCTGATCGACCCTGGCCCATCAGCTGTGACGGTGGCCCTGGAGCAGATAGAGGCAGGCAAGGATCAGCGCCGCTGCGCCGAGCAGCACCCCGGCAATGAACCAGGGCCTGAGCCACAGGGTGGATGGCTGACTCGGACGCTTGGGCACCAATGCCGGATGCCGCCTGCTGTAGGCGCGCGTTCCCGGTTTGTGGCTGTCGGTGGGTGATGGAGGAGGTGTCGTGTGCTGCTTCCTGCGACGCGTGGTCGAGCACGGCTCGCAGACATAGACCGTGCGATCCAGCGGCGTCACGCAGCGATGCCAGCCGGCATGGACGAGTGCCTGCCATTTCGCGATCGCCCGGCGCCCGCACAGCTCGCAATGCAACGCCGCTTGAAGCTCCGGATCGGCATCCTCATGAGACAAAGGGCGGAGATTCAGGGACATGACGAGAGCTGCATTTTCAAGTATCGTCCGGGAAAGGCAAGGCCGTTCTCCCGCCGGCGAGTCGCTACCCGTATATGGATGTCCACTGTTGCCGACGTCCGGCGGGAAGGACGGTCCTCACGTGCCATTCCTGCCGGTCCGAATGGGCGAGGAATGGCCGGCCTGCTGGCGCCCCTCCTCGCCCATCGGGCACAGACGCCGATCCGTCTGCGAGGCGACGAGGCGATCACGAGGGCCCGCGTACCGCAGCGAGCGTCCTATATCCCGCTCTACGGTTCGGATGCCGTCAACAGGAAGCACATGAGATCGCGCACCTGCTGCTGTGAGAGCGCGGACAGCAGGCCCTCGGGCATCAACGAGGTGGGCAGCGCATGGGTCGCGCTGATGGCGGCGGTATCGATATGCGTGATCGCGCCGGTGATGTCGCCGAGGCGGATGCCGGTCGCATCATGGTCGACGATCACCCCCTGCAGGGTGCGGCCGTCGGTGCAGCTGATGGCGTACTGCGGATAATCGGGGTTGATGGTCGCGCTCGGCTGAATGATGTCGCGCAGGACCGAGGCGTAATCCCGCTGGACGAGATTGGAGAGGTCCGGGGCGATGGCGCCGCCGGCGCCGCGGATGCTGTGGCAATGGGCGCAACCGGGGAAGCCGGAGAAGAACAGCGCCTTGCCGGCGCGGGCATCGCCGCCGGCGATCTCGGGGATGTCGCGTTCATGGCTCTGCACCCCCAGGGGCACCACCCAGGGCATGCGCACGCGGCGCAGCGGCAGGGCCCGCGGGCGCGGGTCCTCGGCGGTGGTCCATGAGACCGCGATCCCCGCCTCCTGCGCCCCCCCGCCGGTGGCCAACGTCAGGCTGAAGGGAACCCAGCGCTGCGGGTCGGCGACCACCATCCGGCTCTCTCGCGGACTGAGGCGTTCGATGCGCGCACCATCCATGCCGGTGAGCGTCAGCGGACCAGTGCCACTGATGGTGATGGCTACGGTTTCGCTCGGCAGGGTGTAGTCGAGGTGCGATCCCGGCTGCACTGCGGGGCGCAGCATCTGCGCCAGATCGAACTGCCCGCTCAGGCGCAGCACACCCGCTGTCGCCAGCAGCGGCCACAGGGCGGCATGGGCGCCAGACGACGCGGTGAAGGCCCGCGCCACGGTCAGATCCGGATGCGGCAGCCAGCCGCTCCAGGCCGGCACCCCGGAGGGCGGCGACCAGCTGACGGCCACTCCGCCCAGATCGAAGCCGTTCTCGCACAGCGGCAGCGATGCGATCCCATGCGCCCGGGGCGCGCGGGCCTCCAGGCGCGTGCTGAGCACGAAGTGCCGGTCATCCACCCGCGGGGCGGTGACGACGGTGGCGGTGCAGCGGTCCGCGCTCAGGGTGAGGGAGGCGATCGGCACGCGCAGGCGCGGCTCCTGCTGCTGCACATCGACGGCGCGGTAGCCGGGGCGGAAGGCCTCGCAGTCGTCGCCCGGCAGGGCGTAGCGGCCGGCGGCGAGCGTCATCCCCTGGGCGTAGGTCGCCCACAGCGCCGGCGGGAACGGGCGATCGAAGGCGATCTGGGTCTGCGTCGGGCTGAGCGCGCCGATGGCGATCACCTGAGGCGTCCCATGGTCGGCATAGGCGATCTTGAAGAGGTGGCCGGCGCCCTTGGGGCCGCTGCCCCAGTCCGGACGGCCGCTATGGCAGGCGAGCACCAGATCGCCGGCCGGCGAGAAGGCCACGTCGATCGGCAGGGAATCAAGGCAGGCGATCACCTCGCTGCGGGCCACGTATCCGACAGGGGTCTTCACCAGCTTGGTGCGGAAGAGCTTGCCGCGTGACTCCCCGGTGACGATGGCATCGCCAAGCCAGGAGGGCGGGCCGAAGGCGGTCGCTGAGGCCGCCGGTTCGTTGAAGCGGAAGCCGCAGGTGGATTGGTGCTGGGGAGCGTAGTCGAAGACGCTCGGCTCATCGATGACCGCCGGCAGGTAGATCGGGTGCCGCGGCGGGAAGCCATAGTGCCGGCCCTCCTGGATCCGCAGCAGTTCGTCGAGGGGGTTGCCGTTGGGGATCCAGGTCGCCCCTTCCTGGTCGGTGGCGAAGAGATCGCCCTGGCGGTCGACCTGCATGCTCACCAGGAAGCGCACACCGGTGGCGAAGACCGTCGGCTTTCCCCCCGGGACGATGCGCAGCACGCATCCTCGCAGGCGCGCCAGATCCAGATGCGACTGCTTGTCCGGCCCGACCAGGTAGGGGTTGCCGTAGTTGGCGGCGCCCTTCGAGAGGTAGATCGTGCCGTCCGCGGCGATGGCCAGCCCGAGAGCGTCATCGACGCGGCGATGCGTATAGAGGGGGTCGTGGTCGGCGATGGGATCGTCCCAGCCGCTGGCGACGACGGTCGCATGATCGGCAGCGGCCGGCCCCGGAGCGATCTCATGCCGGATCAGCTGATGACGCCTCAGCTCGTAGAGCGCATCGCCGTGCCAGGCCATGCCGATGGCGAAGTCGTCGCTGGTGGTGGCCACCAGGGCGGTCGCGGTATCCTCCAGCCCGTCGCCGTCCCGGTCGGTCAGGAGGTGCAGGCGGCCATCATAGCCGGCGGCGAACAGGCGGCCATCCGGGGCATAGACGAGGTTGATCTGGTTGGTCAGCGCCACCGGCAGTTCGCGCACCTCGAGATCGGGAACGAGGAACTGGACCGGCGGGACGCCGCTGAGCTTCACCAGCGGCTCAAGGAACGGTGCGAGCGCCTGGGCAACGCCCGCCGCCGGTTCTTCGGCGCTGGCGAGTGCCGGCGCAAGGCCGCTCGCTGATCCGATCGTCCGGCCGAGGATGAGGAGCACTGCAAGCGCGGCGCGGCAGGCAGGGCGGTGGATGGTGGTGATCATAGGGGGTGATCATACGTGCGGGAATTGGCGTGGCCATGGGTCGACGGTGGTCTTTCATGTGCTTTCTGGTAGAGTCAGCTCATGACGGCATGGGGACCGGGGATGACGCGGGTGCTCGATTGCCCCCCGCTCGGGCGGATGATCGCTGGCTACAAAGTCAACAGCCCGGGCGTGCCGGTGGTGCGCACCTGGGATCCCTACGTGCTGGTCTTCACCACCGCCGGATCGGCGTGGTTCCGCGATGTCGAGGGGCGGCAGGCGGACCTCGAGGCCGGGGATGCCCTCCTGCTCTTCCCCGGGCTCGGCCATGCCTTCGCGCCTCGGAGCGGGGCAACCTGGAGCGAATTCTTCGTGATCTTCTCCGGACCGCTGTTCGAGCCCTGGTACCGGGAACGGGTGCTGGTGCCGACCGCTCCGGTGGTGCGCCTCGGGCCTGCGGCCTGGTGGCTGCGCCGGCTCCAGCAGGCGGTCGGCGACATTGACGATCCCACCGATGGCTACGCCGCTCTGGCCCGCTTCCAGCTGCTGCTGTGCGAGGTCAGCCAGGCGCTTCAGCGCACGCGCGGGGCGGACCACGCGCGCTGGCTCCAGGACGTCACGGCGCAGCTGGAGGCGACCTCAGCCGCACGGCCCGATCTCGAGGCGGTCGCCGATGCCGTCGGGACGTCCTCACAAGTGCTCAGGAAGCGGTTCCAGTCCCTCACCGGGCAGTCGCCCCATCAGTGGTATGCCGGGCTGCAGATGCGGCGCGCCTGCGACCTGCTGGCCGAACAGCGGGTGCAGGAGGTCGCCGAGCAGCTCGGCTTCTGCGATCAGTTCCAGTTCTCCCGGCGATTCAAGCAGGTGATGGGCATCCCGCCGCGGGAGTACCAGCGCCATTGCGCGGGGCGGTGAACCACACGAGCGCCGCACCACCAGCACATCTGCCCTGGTAGGACTGCCAGGCGGACTCGATGGACCATCAGCGGGGTGCCATGGCAACGCTGAACACCGAGTGCCCCGATTGACCACGGGAACAGCGAACCCACCAACGCGTCCCAACCCTCGGCATGATGGTCAGCGCTCGCCTCGCACCAGCGGCTTCAAGTATCGAATGACAAAATCGGCAGTCTTCCCGACGAAGGAGGTGGGTTTCCCTAGCACGGTGACGGTGACCCGGGGGTATACGAGCAGGTACCCGCCACGGTCGACGGACTCGATGTCGCCATCGGCGATGACGAGGCTGCCGCCGAGGAGCAGCCGAGACAGCCGCAGTGCGGATCCACCCTCGATGCGGGCGATGCGCAGGCAGCGGTTGCAATGGATTCCGCTGATCTTGGCGCTGGCATAGGAGATGTGGTCGATCTCCCGCATGCCGGAGAGCGCCATGGTCGCCTCCTTCGAGAAGCCCATCAGCCGGCGCAGTCGCCGAATCGCCAAGCACCAGGCGCCGACGACGATGACCGGGACGATGACGGGGAAGAGCGTCCCGATTCCCGATCCTGAGGTGTGCATGGCGCCCCTCCTGCTCTGCCTGACAGCATGGTGCAGACAGAGCGCTGTCCAGCATCCGAGGAGATGGTGGTTACGCGGGCCACCCGTGCTGGCGGAGCCACCGCACGATCGCGCTGCAGATGGCTCGGCAGGATCGTGCCACACCGACAGCAGCATGAGGTCAGTGCATGCCATTCCGCATCTCGCCGCCCACATGCTGCGTCCCGGCAGCCCGAGGCCTCACGCCTCCTTGAGCGCCTCCATCTGGGCCTCCAATTCGCTGAGGGTGAGCCCTCCAGGGGTGGTTTGCTTGGCCGTGATCCAATCAGGATCGGCGATCGCATAGACCTCGTCGACATAGGTCGAGAAGAAATCCCAGTCCATCTGATAGTACTGCCCCCAGGAGATCACCCGCGCACCGGCGGCATTATAGCCCGCCAGGACCACGGCATGCCCGCCGATGATCGTCGTATTGGTGGTCTGTACCGTCCACTCGGTGGGCGGCGTGCCGTTGGCAGGCATGAGGTACTGCGGCACGTTGAGGCCGATATAGGCGACTCCGCAGTCGTTGATGGTCTGCTTCACATCGTTGATGTTCCGCGGATCGACCTCGACGAAAGCGGTGATCTTGTGCCGCTGCGCACCGGTGGGACCGATGGGCGCGCCGGTCTTGAGCAGATAGGTGAGGACCTTCTGCTCATTGCCGCCAGGGCCCTCGCCAGCGACGCGCGGATTGTAGCCGCAGGCCTGGATGTACAGCTGGCGGACATCGCTATCCGGTTCAGTGTCCATCGACGGGCCGGTATTGGCTGACCACACCTGGATGGCATGGTAGACCGCCGCGCAGGTGCAATCACCCAGGGTGTCATTGAGCATCATCCCGAGCGGCATCACCAGCTTGGCGGTCCAATCGACAGACGGTGGTGGTGCCGCCAGCTTCTGCCCGGTGATCAGGGCGCTGAGGTGCGGCACGCGCGGGTCGTAGGTACGATGCGTACGACCGAGCTTGAAGGAGGGAGGGTGGGCGGTGTGGGCGGTGTGGCTGGGCATGAGAGGGTGCTCCATGGACGTTGATGGCGTGAGGGAGTCGGATCGGATGAGATCGAGGAGGGGTGGTACGAAGGGCGAGCGTCGCCCATGAGGCTGGAAACAGGGGGAGAGTGCGGAGCGGGTACGCGGCACGTGCGCGCTGACGTCCATCGGAAGCGGGCCGTCGGCACGATCGATGGGTTATCAGCGACTGACGACAACGACTGCGCACCCTGCTGGTCGCACGGCGCTCACCAAAGAAATACTAAAGGTATAGTAATTAATGAACTGCAGACGACACAATGACCACGGCACTCTGGCAAGCGACGTCGCGATGGCAATGGAAAACCGTGCCAAGAATTAATGGACAGTCATCGGTGGGTAGATGGTCGAGGCTGCTTGAGCGAACGTGCGATCATCGGCATGAACATCCGTGCCGTCTTCGCACAGAATTGGTTGGCGCGACGCACGGCGCTGCTTACAGCTTGCCGGCGCGCATCCTGTGCGTGGCGACCACGCCCACTGGCGGTCGCCCCGCACCAGGATCACGGCGATCGCATGTGCCTAGGCCCGCAATCGACGGGACGGTGATGACGTCTCGAGTTCACCGCTACCAGGTCAAGAGCTGCACACGCCATCGCCGCTCGCTCGCACCCGCCTTCCCTGCCTCCCACACCCCCACGGCTCGGAGCCATCATGCCACCCAGGCGCCCCGCGATAAAGCACATCGTCCAGCTCATGCTCGAGAACCGCTCCTTCGACCAGATGCTGGGCTTCCTCTATGGCGGGAAGCCGACCACGCCCGATGGCACACCGTTCGCAGGGCTGACGGGATCGGAATCCAACCTCGATGCCAATGGCCGCACCGTCACCATCAGCACAATTGTGTCGACGACGCAGAATCCCTACCTGCGGCCAGGAGCTGATCCGGGAGAAGGATTCTACAATACCAATATCCAGCTGTTCTCGGCCCAGCAGGCACCGGCGAATGCGGTGCCGACCAACCAGGGCTTCGTGCTGAACTTCCAGTCCGCCATCGCCTCCGATGCCGCGAACCATTTCAGCGACTCCCTCCCCGGCACCCTCCCTGCGGACATCATGGAGGCCTATGCGCCCGAGATGCTCCCCATCATGTCGACGCTGGCGACGCGCTATGCGGTGTGCGACCACTGGTTCGCATCCGCCCCGACGCAGACCGTGCCCAACCGGGCATTCGCGGCCGCCGCCACCTCCCTGAGGCATCTGGACAATGTGGTCAAGGTCTTCACCTGCCCGAGCATCTTCGGCCGCCTTGCCGATGCCGGGCAGGACTGGTCGATCTTCGGCTACAGCACCGCGCCGCTGACGCGCCTGGATTTCCCCGACACCATGCACGCCGATGAGAGCCATTTCGGCCTCTTCGCCGATTTCCAGCAGCGCGCAGCTGCTGGCACCCTGGCGCCCTATACCTTCCTCGAGCCGTCGTGGGGCGCCAACGGCAATAGCCAGCATCCGAATTACGACGTAGCCCAGGGCGAGCAGCTCATCAGCGACGTCTATCGGGCGCTGCGCACTGGTCCCGGCTGGAATGAGACGCTGCTGATCATCACCTACGACGAGCATGGCGGGAACTACGACCATGTGGCGCCGCCGGCGACCGCAGTGACGCCCGACAATAGCGTCGGCGAATTCGACAACTTCACCTTCAACCGCTTCGGCGTGCGCGTCCCGGCGCTGCTGATTTCGCCGTACATCAAGCCCGGGACCGTGTACCGCGCATCCAGCGGCACCATCGACCATACCTCGGTGCTCAAGACCATCGAGGAGTGCTGGAACCTGCCGCCGTTGACCAAGCGGGATGCGGCCGCCCCGAGCCTGAGCGGTGTGCTGACGCTGTCCTCTCCGCGGACCGACGATCCGCTCCAGGGCGTCCTGGCTCCCGTATCGGCCGCTGCGCATCCGAACCAGGCGATGCCCTCGACGCTCGAAAAGCTGCACGCCTGGCGGCTGTCCCAGCTGCCGATCCCCAATGCGCAGGGGACCTTCGGCCATACCCCGCCCGATCTCAGCTCGAGCGCCGCGATCCAGGACTACATCCGCAGTCGCAGCGCCGCCTGGTCCGAGCACTTGCGCCGCACGCCGTCGCTGGGCAGGACCACCGCTGCACGCACCACCCGTCGCTCGGGCCATGGGCGGTGAGGCGCATGCCCGGGCGATGGCCAGGGGTGGCGGCCGACCGCCGTGCGCGAGGTGTTGGGAGGTGTTAAGGGGTTCCTGACGGCGGCGGTCGCCCACCGTGCTGGCTAGAAATCGGACACTCCGACTCCTTCTTCAGCGGCTGGCGCCGCCAGCCCGGCGGCGCGCAGATTGGTCAGGGTCTTCCGCTCCACGGCGTGGTCGAGTCGGACGATGGTGGCATCCCGCTGGGCGATCGGGGCCGCGAGGAAGGTCATGCCATCGTTGGAACTGCGAGGATCGGTGAGCAGCACGGTGCCATAGTATTGCACGCGTACGGCGACCCAGTCGCATACCCGGGCATCGTCCGGCAGATGCTTGGCCAGCTCAGCCATGTCGTGCCACTCGGACCACTTGGCGAGCTGGAGGCGAGCGGTGGCACTCAGGGGGCGTTTGTCCCGCAGGCCGTCCAGGGCCAGGGCGCAGGGGATGGCCTGGGCACGATGGCTCAGGATGTCCGAGTGGCCCTGCTGACTGGGATCGAGGTCCTCCATCCAATCCTCGCTGCCGACACGCCACATCACCCAGAGCGTGCGTACATTGTCGATGTCTCCCGCCAGCAGGCGCCTGAGGGCATCCAGTCGCGGGGCGGTCGGATGGTGCGCCCAGAGTCCGAAGCAGCCCCAGGGTGAGAGATGGCCGTCGCTGTATCGTGGTCGCCGAGGTGGAACGGAGTGGGCCATGCCGGCAGTCAGCCAGCGATCGAATGCCGCGGCATCTCCGGCGAATTCGTTGCGCACGGCGGCCACCGCCGCCAGCCAGGAAGAGGCGGGCCAGCTCGCCAGGGCAGCCGACAGTCCGGCATGGGCAGGGAAGCGGATGGCTGCGGCGATGACGCCTTGGACGGCGTACTGCTGCATGCGACCGTCCGGATCGGGCGGAGGGAAGGCACGTAGGCGCGCCGCCAGGGCATCGCCCAGATGGGCGTCCGCGATGTCGGTGGCGGAGAGTTGGGCAAGCGTCTCCGCCCAGAGATTGACCGGGAGAGAGCGGACGGCGCTGATGATGGGCGATTCGCCTGCGGCACCGTGCTCATGCCACCACCGGGTGAGGGCGGCGATGATGACGGTACGGCGTTCCGGCGTCCAGGCGGTCTGGGACCACAGCCAGGCATCCCCCAGGTCGGTGCGCAGATCCGGGTCCTCGCCCGGGTCACGGGGCGGCAGGATGGCGGCGACCGCGGGATCGTCGACCACCAGCCAGCGCCAGTCGACATGCCAGAGGGCGCAGAGCGCATCCAGGGCCATGTCGCCGAGGGGCCGGGGCAGGGCATGCGCCTCCACCCGCCTGGTGGGACGGGGATCATCGAGCAACCCCACCAGGGCGGCGGTATCCCCTCTGGTCGCAGGGACGGGAGGGGTATCGCGCCAGCGCCCCTGGCGGTCGAGGATGGTGTCCTTCCAGCATTGCAGCCGGACGGCCAGATCGGCACCGGGCGGTGCCGACTGGGGCAGATCCATCCGGGCGCGCAGGAGCGTGAGGATGCCTTCCCATGCCGGCCGGTCGTGGGGCGGCAGGAGCGTCCTGATCGCCGCCAGGGCATGATCAGCGGCCACCGCATCGGCAGCCCACACCAGCTGCTCGCGGAACCAGCGCGCCAACGAGCGCCGAACGCCATCGGGGATCGAGGGCACCGCCACGAGCGCTCCACGGTCCTCTCCACGGCTGCCTGGGGCGATGCTCCAGGTGTTGGCGATGTCATGGCGGCGCAGCGCTTCGCTCATGACCGCGGCGAGGATCCCGCCGCCATCACGGTCGTCGCCTGACAGCCACCAGGCCAGGGCCGGCAGCACGAGGTCGGTGCCGTACTCCGAGATGCGATCGAGATTCACCCGCCCGAGACGTGCCTGGTCGGCGCGCGGCAGCCGGTGTGCCGCCCGCATCGGACCCGCGTCCTGGGGCACGAGCCAGTCCGGGTTCGCGCCCGCATCCGCCTGGTCCACTGCGTGCGTGCCATTCGCCAGCCAGGAGCCGCTGGCCAGGCGCAGATGCACGCCATACCAGGCGCCATCGTTGCTGGGCAGTTCGCCCACGAAGACCTTCGCTCCGGCGAGATCCGGGAAGCCGAGCGCTCGTGCCTCAGCGAGCGCGGCGGTGATGGCGGACGCCTCATCGGCGGTCAGGACCGGCGGCCCCGAGGGCACCACCACGGATGCGGTCTGCGTCGGCGAGGGTGCGAGTCCTGCTGGCAGGGGGATCTTCATCTCCTTGGCCAGGTCCGCGGCTCGCGGAGCATAGGTGCGGGACAGCGCGCGGACCGCTGCGGCGATCACCTCCGGGGTCGCCCCCGGCTGCCGGATGGCGCGAATGGTCTTCATATCGTCGGCGGTCGGGCGTGGGTAGCTGTACGGATTCAGGGAGCGTGCAAGGTGCGCGGTCAGGCAAGCCGCCACGCTGGCATCGTGGGCATGCGGGAGGCGGTCCGGCAGGACCCCATCCGGGAGCGGGCGATTATCCTGGAGCAGGGACCAGAGGATCAGGGTCTCGCCGTCCGTGCCGGAATAAGGGCAGCGCCCGGTAAAGGGATCTGCGGCGAGCGCCGCCAGGGCTTGCCAATCCGGATCATCGCAGGGGCGACCGAGCATCTCCTGGAGGAGGTGCCACCTGGGTTCGGTGCACCGGCGCAGCCACAGCTGCAGTGCGTAGCGCCGCTTCGTGCTGGTCAGCCCGGGGGTTGCCAGCTGCGCATGGACCAGCGCATCGAGGCCCTCGGGATGGCCATGGTCATCGTCCCACATGGCCAGCGGCTCGGCCAAGGCCCCCTGGCGTGGCCAGGTGGCGACCAGCGGCAGGAAGCGGGCCTTGAGCGCACCGGCACGCTGCATCAGCGCCCCTTGGACCTCGCTGGGCGTAGAGCCCGAGAAGCTCCGGCTCCCATCCACCTCGCCGAGGAACAGCAGCACGCCGCGATCGGTGAGGTCGTCCGGAGGTGTTGCGCGGTGCTCCCACCGGGTGAGGGTCAGCGCAGTGATCTCATCAAGGAGATCCTGGGCATCTTCGGGTGGGATGACCGGAGCGGTCGTCCCCTGCCAGGTATGGTTGAGCACCCGGTCGCGTGCAATGAACCGACGAGTGGTCATGCCCTCCTCGCGTTGCCGGATCGCCGTGATCGCCCGATCGAGCGGCAGGGTTGACAGCACTGCCACCCAGCGGCTCGCCAGCGTCATGCCGGCGGTGCGCTGCCACCAGGCGGCCAGCCCGGCGGCCACCGCGTCCTGCTCGGCGTCATCCCATGGGCATGCGGGATCGCGTCCTGCCAGCAGTGCGGGATCGAAGCCCCAGCGTTCGCCCAGGAGGCGGAGCCCGACCTCGCCGACCGTGCAGCCCATCAGGGCGGCGGTGCGGTCATTGGCCAGGCTGACCAAGGTCCCATCATCGATCTCGGGCAGCGGCGGTGTGTCGACGCTGGGGAAGCCGAAGCCTTTGGGGACATGGTATCCAGCCACCAGACCAGCCGCACCGGCAGGGAGGGGGTTGGGCGGGGCATGGTGCTCGCTCTTCCGCTGGACCGCTGCGCGCCAGGCCGGGGGGACGATGGCGATCGCCGCATCGCGTTGGTCATGGGCCAGGAAGTAATCTCGGCAAGCCAGACGCAGGGCGAGTTCGGGATCGCTTGGCCAATCCTGCCGGGGATACCAGTCGAGTTCCCGTCGCAGTGGATTAACCGGAGGGAAATGGGCACGGGCTTCCGGTACCCCCACGGCAATGAGCCGCGCTTGTCCGAGGGTATCGGGTGTTGGGGCATAGCGCCCCCCTGGTGGCGGCTCCGGCTCCGGCGAGCCGGGGATGAAGGGCGTGAGCGCCGACAGTTCCTCCGGATCGAGGGCATCGGCCATGGTCGCCACCACCAAGTCGACAAGCCAGCTGCCATCTGGACGCTTGGCATGGACGTGGCGCACGGACCGCGCGGCCAGGAGCTCATCCTGATCCTGGCCGGCCGACGTCAGCGGACCTTGATAGAGCGTGGCGCCCTCCAGGCTCGGGAGGCCCAGGACCTCGGCCTGGGCGAGCACCCGACGCGTCATCGCCTGGAGATCATCATCGTCGGCCGCCCACACCGCGCCGGCGAGCAGGAGCGCAGACAGAAGGGCGAGCGATGGGCGCAGTGCCAGCGCTGCCAGGCGGCCAGCGCCCGTGGTCATGCCGGCCAGCATGCGGATGTGGCAGCAGCGCATCTGTGCCCGGGAGCGGCGGATAGGCATGGCGCCGATTAGAGCGCCCGGGCGGCAATGCCAAGGCGCTTTCGTCCCGGGATGGCGATCCTGGAGGCTGCCTCGCCGCGGCCGCTGGCCGCACCCGGGATGGCGACGGCAAGCGGACTGTGGAGCCGTGGATTGTGCACGGTCAGCGGTCATGGAGCGCGCTGGAGTGCCATATTGACTGATTAGAAGGTTATAATTAGGGTATCATTCGCCGCTCCCTCCGACCAGCGCGGTTACCGACGCCCACGCCAGGGGACCTGCCATGCGCCGCCAGACCATCATCCTCCTCGTGCTGATGGCACTCCTCGGCCGCGCTTGGGCGGCCGAGAACCTCATCCGCAACGGCTCCTTCGAAGGCGGCCTGCTCTACTGGCACAACATCCAGCCGGCCGTGCACGCCCTGGTGAGCGATCCGGTGCGCGATGGTGCGCAAGCACTGCATATCGAGCGCGAGGTGGTGATGAGCGCGCCCTTCGCGGTCGAGCGCGGCAAGCCGATCACCGCCAGCTTCTGGGTGAAGGGCGACCGAGCCGGACAGGTGCTGGTGCAGATCCCGCCCAGCGCACGCGAGGTGGGCAGCAGCCATGGCCGCCTGTGGACCAATGAGGCGACCAGGACGGTTGCCATCGGAACCGCCTGGCAGCGGGTGGTGGTGAGCATGCCCGCCGATGTGCCGCAGGACGGCTTCTGGCCGCAGCCGCATTACCTGCTGCAGATCGCTGGGAGCGTTCCGATCACCATCGATGGCGTGGTGGTGAACCAGGAGGCCCAGGGGGCGGCGGACTATGTGCCACGGCGGCCGATCGAGGTGCTCGCCACCTGCGCAGAGCTGAAAGGCTACGAGGCAGACGGCAACCTCCTGGAAGCGGGCGCCACGGTGCACATCACCGCGCATGCCTCCAATCCCGGTACGGCGGCGGCCGCTGTCATGCTGCGGTGGCAATTGATCGATTACGAGGGCGAGGAGCCGCTGGGACCCCCGGTCGAGCGCGCGGTCACCATCGCCTCCGGGCAGACCGTCCATGAGGTCGCGGCGCTCACTCTCAGCGTCCCCGGCACCGTGCTGGTGCGGACCAGCGTGCTCATGGGCGGCCGGGTCATCGATTCCAGCGACCAGCCGCTCACCTCGCTGCCCTACCCCTTCCCGCCGCGCACGCCAGACATGCGCGAACGCTTCGGCGCCTCCTTCATGGGGCCGCATACCGCCCAGCTCGCCAGCCGCATGGGCCTGGCATGGAGCCGCTGGTTTCCCCATAGCGAGTGGCAGGACCATCAGCCGACGGATGGCAGCCACTTCACCTGGTTCGATTCCTCCTTCGACCTGCTCCAGGGCCTCGGCATCAGCGCGCATGTCGTGCTCTATGGCTGGCCGAGGTGGATCATGGATCAGCCGGGTGGCAACCCGCTGCCCAGGGACATGCGCTGGAAGGCCGACGATCCACGTTGGCAGGATCTCTCGGTGGTGACGGCCTGGGACTCCTACATCGCCGCCGTCACCAAGCACTACCAGGGCCGGCCACTGGTCTACGAAATCGAGAACGAACCCGAGTTCGACCACTGGGACCAGCTCACGGACGAGTATGCGCAATTCACCATCCGCACCGCCCGCCAGATCAAGCGCGGCGACCCCAAGGCCCAGGTGATGGTCAACAACGTCTACGGCATCCCCAGCGCCCTCAACCGCCGCATGCTCGAGCTGGGTGGCGCCACGGTCGTCGACATCATCTCCTGGCACGACTATCATGCGGGCTGGTTGGCCGATGCGCAGGCGCTCAAGCGCATGAAGGCCGCCCTCGCGGGGCTCGGGGCCGAGCATATTGCCATCTGGTTCAACGAGGGCTGGTGCTATACCAACACCGCCGTCGACGAGCCGATCGCCTGCACCGGCCTGACGAGCGCCCAGAGCACCAACGCGGTGATCGACAGCATCGCCGAGCTGACCGCTGCCGGCCAGGAGAAGACCGTGCTCTTCCACAATGGCTACGAGCAGCATGGCATGAGCTTCTGGGACTATGCTGGTCCCGGCACCATGCTGTGGGATTGGTATGGCAATCCCCTGCCGCTGGTGCCAGCCTGGAACGTGCTCGCCTATCATATCGGATTGTCCCAGGTCATCGGCATGGTCCGCCCGCCCGGTACCACCTGCTGCATCTTCCAGGATCAGCGCCATGGGCGCGGGGTGATGGTGGCTTATGCCGATCGCGAAGCGGCTGCGGATGCCACTATCGACCTGCCGCTCGCCGGTCTCACCGTCGAGGATGCCATGGGACGGGCCCATCCGCTCGCTGGTAGCACGCTGACCTTGGCGCGCTCCGGCCGTCCGGTCTTCCTCTATGACGCCAAGCGTACCAGCGGTGCGGCCCTGATCGCGGCGATGGAGCCGCTCGACCGATCACACGTCAGCTTCGTCGCCATAGGCGGCACCATCCACCTGCCGGCCACCTGGGCGGGCACGGCCAACGGCTCGGCCGCCGGCAATCCGGTGCTGCATGATGGGCATGCGGTCTGGCGGCTCGACCAGGTCTCGCCAGCGGACCCGTCTGTGACCGCCAACTACCACCCGCTCATCTGGCAGGACGGCTGGTGGGTGGCCGTCTCCGGCGGCTATGGCGGCCAGCCGAAGGCGGAGATGCGCGATCGCGGCATCCGCATGGAGTTCCGCGCCTCGCACAGTGCGTCTCCCGGCGAAAAGCTGTGCGGCCTGGTGTACCATGCCGCCCAGGCCGGCGCGGTCAGGCTGTCCGGCAGCGCCGAGATCAGGCTGTGGGATGGCGGCAACCCGACGCGCCTGTCGCTATGGCGCAAGACCCCGACGGGCGCGACTGAGCTCGCCAGCACGGCGCTGAAGGCGGGTGAGCGCGTCGACCTCGGCGCCTGGCAGGCGACCCTCGCTGCGGGCGACGAACTGGTGCTCCTGCCGCGCATCGAGGGCATGTTCACCGGCGGGGATGTCACGCTGCGCGACCTGGCGATCGCTCCGGCAGGGGCTGCGGCCAAGATCTGGACGCTTCCGGCGACCTGGGAAGGGGCCACCGCGGGCGCGACGGACGGCAACCCCGTGACGGTGCAGGGCACACCGGTCTGGCGGCTGGACCAGCTGTGGCCGGCCGACCAGATCATCATGGCGGCCCAGTACCGCCCGCTGGTGTGGTCGGGCAGCGAGTGGATCGCTCGCGATCACGGCCATGGCGGGCAGCCGGCGCTGCGCGTTGCCGATGGCTCGCTCATCGCGGCGGTGAGCGGACCCTGGCGCGGCGTGGATGGCGAGCAGCAGCATACCGCCGCCCTGGTCTTCGTCGCTCCGCATGCCGGCATGTACCAGGTGCGTGCGACCGTGCGCGCCGCCCCGTGGGCAGGTGATGCCGCGAGCTACCCGTTGGTGCTGCTGAAGAAGGATGCCCAGCGCGCCGCCGAGCTGCTGCGCATCGCCGTTCCGCGCGGAAGCACCCCGGTGCCGCTCGCCGCCGAGGTCGAGCTGACCGCCGGCCACGAGCTGCTCTTCCTGCCGCTGGTGCCGACCTTCAACAATGCCACCACCATGCGCATCGACCAGCTCGCCATCAGCGAGCGTCCCTAGCGGGCGTGTGACCGGATACCCGCCATGGCCGTCACCCTCAAGCGCATCGCCGAGCACTGCGGACTCTCGCTCCCGACCGTGGGCGCCATCCTCGGTGGCCGCGCGCACCTGTTCCGCTCCACCACCGTCGAGCGCGTCCAGCGCGCCGCCGAGGAGCTGGGGTACCGCCCCAACAGCGCAGCCAAGGTCATGCGCTCCGGGCGGTTCGGCTGCGCCGCACTGGTGCTCAGCGATGATCCGTGGCGGAGTGTGCTGTTCCGCCCGCAGATCGCCGGCATGGATCAGGCGCTCACCGCGGCCGGCATGCACCTGGTGCATGCGATCATCCCGGAGCGACCGTTGCGCGAGCAGGGGCGGATGCCCAAGATCATCGGAGAGCTCATGGCGGATGGTCTGATCATCAACTACAACACCGGCATACCCGAGGCGCTCGAGCGGGTCATCTCCAGGCATCGCCTGCCGGCGATCTGGACCAATGTGAAGAGGGCGGCAAACTGCGTGTTTCCTGATGACGAGGGCGCGGGCTGGACCGCTACCGAGGAGTGCCTCGCTCGTGGCCATCGCCGCATCGCCTATCTCGACTACTGCCATGCTGAGGCGCAGCCGGACCAGCACTACAGCGCTGCGGATCGCAGGGCCGGCTATGTGCGCAGCATGCGCGCTGCCGGGCTGCATGCACGCCTGATCAGCAGCCGGGACCAGCTGCCGAGCGACGCCTGGCTGCCGGCGGTGCGTGCCTGGCTGTCCGCGGCCGACCGCCCCACCGCGGTGGTGGGCTACAGCGGCCGCGAGGCCAGCACGGTGCTCTATGCAGCGGCCCTGCTCGGACTCAGCGTGCCAAGCGACCTCAGCATCGTGGCGATCGATGATGATCCGGTCGATTCCTGCGGTGTCACGCTGGCGACCGTGACCCTGCCGCGCTTCGACCTGGGCCAGGTCGCCGTCGAGCAGCTGCTGCAGCGCATCGCCCGGCCGACGCGTTCCCTGCCGCCCCGCTGCCTGCCAGTCCGCTGCTCGCCTGGCCGGAGCATCGCCGCCCGCTCGTTCATCTAGCCGGTCTTCGCCACGGCCACGCGGCTGGATGGGGAGGCACAATCAATCGATGCACCGCGGATCGCTCAGCCCGCTCTGAGCTGCCGGGATCGCCGTTCGCTCCGTCGGAGCGCGTCTTTGGGATTGGCTGCGTGATCGTTGGGATCGTCATTCATGAATGGTCCTGGCCCTGACCATCTCGCTGCCGCCATCAGCTACTGGCCTATGTCCCCGTTGTCCCATGCAGCCAGAGGCCGTCATGAGAGACGCCGTGTTTCCATTGCGGATGACGAGGAGTGCGAAGAGCCGATGACTTCACCATGCAGCCTGATCGAGGACAGTGAACCCGATTGGTGTCATGCCCAGCACCAGCAATCCCGTTTCTGGGACATCCGCTGGCCGTTTTTCCGCATGAGAGGGCTCCGCCAGATAAGCCTGCGTGTGGGAATCATGAGCACCAGCATCGCCGACCACCAACGTGGTGGGCATGGGCCCTGCCAGATGCCGTGACTGAGTGCTGCGGCGGTAAACGAACGTCCGCAATCGAGGAGGTCCCTGGAGGCTATGCCGGCACCATGTGGCACGTCGTCCGCCCGGTGATAGTCCTAGCGGGAGGCGGCACCATGCCGATGCCACCGACGTGATGCGGCATTCCGACGGATCCCGGCCAGCATATCCACCAAGGAGCGGCGCATGTCCCCCCAATCAAGCAGAACCGCCACGTCCACATCCCCAGCCATCCGCTGGCTGAAGAAGCCCGAGGAGCATGATTATCCCGCGGCGGCATCCTACCTCAGCCTCATCCATGATGAACGGTCGGTGGCCAAGCTGGTCAAGCGCCTGCGCAAGGCCGAGGTGACGTCGTTCATGTCAAAGGATGTGTTCCGCGCATCGCAGCTCTCCTTGCTGGGAGTCAGCAATTCGCATGTCGCGAAGGATACGGCGAAGATCCTTCAGGGGCTGGAGCTGTCGCCCCTCCTGCTGGTGCGCGATGAGAGCCTGGGCAAGGTCATCATCGCCGATGGCTACCATCGCCTGTGCGCGGTCTATGCCCTCGACGAGGATGCTGTCATCCCCTGCAAGATCGTATGAGCGTCGGCATGGTCGTTCCGCTGATCGCACGGGGCATTCCATTGGCGACGTGGTGAACTGGCCAAAGCCGCGCGATGTCTCCATGTCGCTGCTCATGTGACCGATGGTCGGCTTCGTCGGCACCGCCATCCTCCTGCTCCTGCTGAAGGCGACGGCACGAGATCCGGAGCTGTTCAGCGAACCGGCGTATCATGCGCTGCCGCCCAGGTGGATGCCCTGCATCCTGATCCTGATCTACACCAGCGTCAGCCGGGTATCGTACCGCAAGCGACTCGCTCTCGCGGGCGAGCGGATGGCAGTCCAAGGAGCGCGGCGGAGGCAAGGAGCAGAGCAGGCATCAGCCCTGGCAGGTGCTCATGGCGGATGGCGGCGTGTCCCTGGCCAATCCGGGCCTGACCAGGGCGGTCGCGCTCGACCCGGTGGGCTCGTCCAGGGCCACCGCGGTGGTGGCCAGGGAGGAGGGGGTTCACTGGTGGTGAGGCTGCCGGCGGAGGCGCTGTATGCCGTCGTGGCGCCATGACCGGCGCGACGCACCTCAGCGTGCGCTCGCCACGCATTCCCGCTGGTGCTGGCGCACCGGGAGTGGCAGACTCAAGGACGCATGCGGTCGTGGGGAGGGTGCCGGCCAGTGGCACCCCGCATATCTTGTTCTGATCGACCAGCCGTCGTCCAGGGGGTGCCATGATTCGTCTCCTGATCCTCACCTGCTGCTGGTGCCTCCACGCCAGCTCCCTGATCGCCGCCCAGCAGGCGGATCCCGGCGCCGAGGTGAAGCCGTCCGCCGACCAGGGACGCACGGGCAAGTACCAGGTGACCCAGGCGAATGGCTACAACTACTGGGTCTGCGTACCGCCGACCTACAGCGCCGAGCATCCCGCAGGCATCCACCTCTTCTTCCATGGCCAGGGCGGTCAGGGCGGTGCGGAGCATTTCGAGGGCTGGAACGACGCCTTCCTGAATAAATACGATCTCATCGGCATCAACATGCAGTACATGGATGGCGACAACATGCGCGACACCGCCGGGAAGACCGCGGCCGCGCGCCGTGCCGTGGCGCAGATCATCGCGGATTACAAGATCCTGATCGGCAAAGGAGTGATCAGCTCCTTCAGCGGCGGGGGCCTGCCGCATTCGCTGTTCTCGAATCAGGCATCCAAGATGCGTGGCCGCGACTGGCCCTTCTGCCACAGTGCACTGTATTCCTCGAACTACCGCACGGATGCCGCCCAGGGCTGCCCGATGAGCTGGTTCGTCAGCGTCGGCACCCAGGAATGGACCCTGGCGACCCTCGGCATCGATGGCTACCACCGGACCTCCGAGCTGTTCGCGCAGATCCCGCGCGGGGGATGCTCCGATGTGCATTTCAAGATCACCAGGAACAAGGGGCATAGCGTCGATCCACGCGAGGTGGCGTCCTCATCCGATGAATTCGTGCGCTCCAATCTCGCCTTCGCCCCCTTCCTCTATGCACCGGATTATGCGGAGCCGGAACTGCGCGCACTCGTCGGCTGCTGCGGCGAGCTGGACCTGGGGCATGCGAGCACGCTCATCGCGAAGCTGACGAAATCCCCGTTGGCGCCGACGCTGGCGGCCAAGATCGGGGCGATCCGGGCGTTGGTGGACGAGCGCCTTCAGCAGATAACCGAGCTCTCCGAGCATCTTGCCGTCGACGACCCGCCGCTTGCGACCTATTACCTGCCGTTGTTCCAGAGCCACTGCCATGGGACACCGGCCGACAAGGCGATCACTGCCGCGATCAAGGCCGCCAGCAGGGATCCCCAGTGCTCCTCCACCATGCAGGGGTATGCCGCCTTCATCCAGGAATTCCCCAGCCTGCTGCCTGGTGACGGCTCGTCTCCCCGGCCAGTGGCCGCCAAGATCCCTGATCTGACGGCGATGGTTAAGGCCATGAAGGCGAGCTCCGAGGCGGGCATCATGGCCGGGGAATTCCTGGCGCTCACCGAATAGGCTTCCGTCGTGCGCCGCAGCGGCTGCTGCGCACCTGGGCCAGCGCACGCGCATTCCCGGGAGCGCCCACCTGGTCGCTCCGCGCCCGTGCCGGCCAGAGGCGCAGAGCGGCAGGCACCGACAGCCGTCGCCTGCGGGATGGGTGCAGCATGCGGTCCGCCGCCTGCCCCTCGGGGGCTCATGCGCCAGGCGACGACGCCACGGCACCCGCGCGCATGGCGCGTCTGCTCCTCGGCGAAACCCTGGACCACCAGCCGGGCGCCGCTAGCATGACCTTCTGGATCACCACCCCACGAGACTCGGTGCGCTTGATCGAGCGCCTGGGCCTGCACCTGCGCACTCAGGATCGACGGCGGTACAGCGGCAACCGATAAGCACCTGTGCGGGAAGGCCTGCTTTGGACATGAAGCTCAGCATCCTCAGGGAACGCCACGCGCACGAGACCCGGGTCGCCGCCACCCCGGATACGGTGAAGCGGCTGATCGGCCTGGGATTCAGCGTCACCATCGAGAGCGGGGCGGGCGTGAGCGCCTCCTACAGCGATGCCGCCTATGCGGCCGCTGGTGCGCAGGTGGTGGAGGGTGCGGACGCGGTGGTGCGTGATGCCGCAGTGGTGCTCAAGGTGCAGCGTCCGCTCATCGCCGGCGAGGGCTTGACCGATGAGCTGAGCCTGCTGAGGCCGGGAATGCTGGTGATCGGCCTGTTCAACCCCTATGTCGAGCGCGCCGCCATCGCCGCGTATGCCCAAGCTGGGATCCGCGCCTGCGCCATGGAGCTGGTACCGCGCATCTCGCGTGCGCAGTCGATGGATGTGCTGTCCTCCCAGGCCAGCCTGGCGGGCTATAAATCGGTGCTCGATGCGGTGCATGAGTTCGGCCGTGCGATTCCGATGATGATGACCGCGGCAGGCACCATCCCGCCGGCCAAGGTCTTCGTCCTGGGAGCCGGGGTGGCCGGGCTGCAGGCGATCGCCACCGCCCGGCGGCTGGGCGCGGTGGTGAGCGCCACCGATGTCAGGCCAGCGGCCAAGGAGCAGGTCGAGAGCCTGGGCGCGACCTTCGTCTGGCTGGAGAGCGAGGAGACCAAGCAGGCCGAGACCAAGGGCGGCTATGCCAAGGAGATGTCCGCGGACTACCTGCAGCGCCAGGCGGCGCTGGTGGCGGAGACGCTCAGGAAGCAGGATATCGTCATCTGCACGGCGGCGATCCCCGGGAAGCGGGCGCCGCGGCTGGTCACCGAGGAGATGGTGCGGTCGATGCGCGCTGGATCGGTGATCGTCGATCTCGCGGTCGAGAGCGGGGGCAATTGCGCCTTGTCGCAGCCGGGCGAGGTCGTCGATGTCGCAGGTGTGCGCATCGTCGGCCATCGCAATGTCCCGGGCCGGCTCAGCATCGATGCCAGCGCCATGTATGCACGCAACCTCGTCGCCTACCTGACCCTCTTCGTCGATGCCAAGACCAGGACGCTCACGACGAAAACCGACGATGAGATCATCACCGCCTCCATGCTCACCCGCGAAGGCGCCATCATCCATCCCGCGTTCGCCGCCACTGCCGGCGCCAAGGCCTGACCATGCCTCCCCTAGCACCCGCCAGCCAAGTCGCCGCATCATCGGCCGCCGATCCCGTGGTCCTCAGCCTGACCGTCTTCGTCCTCGCCTGCTTCATCGGCTATTACGTGGTGTGGCGCGTCACCCCGGCGCTGCATTCGCCGCTCATGGCGGTGACCAATGCCATCTCCAGCGTCATCATCGTCGGTGCCCTGATCGCCGCCGGGGCTACCGCCCAGGCGCACGGCATCGCCATCAGCCAGCTCCTCGGCTTCGCCGCCATCACCCTCGCGGCGGTGAACATCTTCGGCGGATTCGTCATCAGCCAGCGCATGCTCGGGAAGTTCAAGAAGAAGCCCAAGACATGAACGGCACGCTCTCATCGCTGCTCTACCTGGTCTCCTCGGTCTGCTTCATCCTCGCCCTGCGCGGACTCTCCTCGCCGGAAAGCGCGCGGCGGGGCAACCTGCTGGGCATCTTCGGCATGATCCTGGCGATCGGCACCACGGTGGCGGGGCCGGACATGGTCAGCCTGCCCCTGATCGCGGTCGCGGTCCTGCTCGGCGGGGCGATCGGGACGGCGATCGCGCAGCGCATCCAGATGACGGCGCTGCCGCAATTGATCGCGGCCTTCCACTCCCTGGTCGGCGCGGCGGCGGTGCTGGTGGCTGCTGCGGCCTTCCTCCATCCCGCGGCGCTCGGCATCCTCGGCGAGCACGGCATCCATACCGCGAGCCTGGTGGAGATGGCGATCGGCACGGCGATCGGCGCGATCACCTTCACCGGCTCGGTGGTCGCCTTCGCCAAGCTGCAGGGGCTGGTGACCGGCAGCCCGCTGGTCTTCCGCGGCCAGCACATGATCAATGCCGCCCTGGCGGTCGCCTGCGTCGCGATCGGCATCTGGTTCGTGGCTACGCAGTCCGATGCCGCCTTCTGGCTGCTGGTCGCATCGTCGCTGGCGCTCGGGCTCCTGCTCATCGTGCCCATCGGCGGCGCCGACATGCC
>PLEW01000231.1 GCA_003136555.1 Planctomycetota bacterium
AGTCCCACCTTGGCTACCAAGGTCTCAGAAGCGGGTGGCGATCTCATCCGACCCCCTCGCGCAGCACCGACCTGGCTCGCAGGCATCACCGAGCGCACCTACCGGTGGCTGATGCCCAGCTCACCGATCTCCGGAGAGCATCCCTGCGCCACGCCGGCAGACCATCAGCCAGTAGCGCAAGCCGGGCCGACCTGCGACCTTCCCCGCTCGCCACCGCTACTGCACGCTGATGTCGCCCCACAGCTTCGGCGTCAGCTCGGCCTCGCCCGGCACATCGTTCACCAGGTTGGTGGCGGTGTTGTTCCAGTAGTGGCGCGCCACGCACATGGTGCCGCCATTGTCGGCGGAGAGGATGCCGAAGTCGCCCCGCAGCGTGGTCCCAGGCCTGGGCGTGATGCCAAGCACCAACCAGGGGACCTTGGCCTCGATGATGAAGCCGCCAGGCATCGGCCCGCTCGCCACCACCACCCCCTCGGGCTTGCTGACGCGATCGAAGAAGATGGTGCGCCAGGGGGACGAGAAGGGCACGCGGCTCGCGGCCTGCGTCCCGGCGACAGTCTTCTCGTAGAGCACGGCGCTCGGCTTGCCGCCGACCACGGTCATCAGCAGGCGCACCCCGGTGGCGCCGTTGTCCAGCACCACATCGACGCAATCGCCGGTCTTGAACAGCAGGCGGTCATCCTGGCCGGCATTGCGCGGATGGTCGAAGCGGGCGAAGACGCGGTAGGCGAGGTAGAGGTTCTGATCATCATAGCGGGCCAAGACGCGGCCATAGCGCTCCTGCCGGCTCTCCTGCACCTCGATCGCCGGCGCGTGGTCGTCGAGCAGCTCCGGCCATGCCGCGGCCTTGCCATCGATGGCGATCGGCGCCGCCGTCCGGCTGATGCACGCGGTCTTCGCCACCGCGTTCCTGGCAATGCGCTCCTCGAGCTGCCGCTGGACCACCAGCGCCTGCTCGCTGGTGAGCGTGACATTGCCGTCGAAGCGCTTGATGCTCTCCAGGCCGGTCACCTCCAGCACCCGCGCATCGGTGCCGCCGATCACCAGGTAGACCTTGCCCTCCTTGGTGCGGATGAAATTGCCGCCGAAGGATTCGCCGCCAGCGGTGATGGCATCCATCGACATCCCGCGCACGGCGTGTGCCGGGATGTCGAAGCTCCCGCGGGTATCCTTGAACAGCGCCTGTATCCACAGGCCATCCGCGGTGAGCAGGTAGTTCTCGCCGAGATTGCCGTTCATGCTGAAGACCTCGCCGATCGCCGGTCCGAAGTCGGCGGTGCCGAGGATCGAGGAGGGGCCGATGAGGCTGCCGGGGCGGGGCGCCTTGGCGGTATGCGAACCATGCACCGAGACGTGGTGGCTGGGGAAGCCACCTAGCAGGCTGCCATCCTTGGCGATGGCTATCAGCGGGTCCTGGTTGATGTAGACGCGCCCATCGCCGCCACCCATGATCATGCCCTCACCGCCATTCTGCAGCGGGTAGGTGGTGGCGACCGGGATCACCTGGCTCGCGCCGAGATCGTAGACCGGTACGCCGGCGGCGGTGAATGCCGTGATCGGGAGCTTGAGCAGGGCATGGTGCTCGCAGTCGAGGAAGGGGATGGTCCCCGCGGGATCGGGGAGCCGGCCCCAGTAGCTGCCGCTCAGGCGCATGTCCTTGCCGCCGAACTGCGGCATGCCGAAGGTCAGTTCATCGGCCTGGACCAGCCCATCGCCATTGCGGTCCACCCAGATGAACAACTGGCCATCATGCCCCTTCATCAGCGGATGCAGGTAGTTGATCGGCACTTCTCGATCATTGTCCTTGCGCGCGATGCCGACGCAGGCGGCTGGCCGCCAGATGCCCTGGCTGCAGACCAGGCACAGGCAATCCTGGGTGCGGTCGGAGGTGAAGAGGTAGGTGGCCCCAGCGCGGTTGAACACGCGCACTCGGCTGTCGAAGCGGGGATGGAAGATCTCATCCGGCTGGTCGCTCGCAGCGACCGAATACACCGGTCGAGACGTACCGGTGGCGAGATCGATGTGGTAGACGGTGTTGTCCGAGAACGCCATGGTCGGATCATCGGGATTGATCGCCCCCGCTCCGGCATACGAGGTGGTGCCGATGAAGTCCCGGATCAGCGCGCCCTCCGTGCTCCAGACGCTGGTGCGCTTGGGATTCGCAGTCTCCTCGGCCACCCACAGCCGGCCCTCGCCATCGATGGCGACCTGGGCCGGCCGCCCCATCGCACCGTCGACGAATGGACCGTGGTTCGCCCGCCCGCCGCGGCGGCCGATCTCCCGCACCAGCTCACCTGAAGCGGACAGGACCTTGACGTTCATCTCGGCTCCCCGCACCGAGAGGAAGACCCGCCCGCTGCCATCGCTGGCCAGGCCATAGCCGTCGGTGAAGGGCTCGCGCGCGAAGGGCGCGGTGGCGCCATCGCGGCCGAGCCGCAGCAGATGATCCTGCGAGAGCACCACCAGCGAACCATCGGGCAGGAAGGTCACCGCCCGCGGAGCGGGGACGCTCAGCCGGGTGATCACCGCGCCGGTGGTGGCATCGAGCAGCTTGACCTGATCCTCGCCCGCCAGGCACGCGGCGACGACGCCGGCATGCTCGGCGATGGCGGTCAGATCGGTACCTGAGCGCCGCTTGTCCGCACCCTGGTCGGAGACCACCAGGTCGAGCACCTGGTAGTCCCTGCCGTCGGCATCGGTAGCGGTGCGCTTCCAAGGGGCATACACGCCGGTGACGGCAGCGACCCGGTAGATGGTCGCATCCGGCCCGTCGTTGGCGACCCACAGCGTCGTGCCATCGGTGGCCAGGGAGATGTTCCCGCTCATGAAGGCGACACGGTTGGCCAGGCCCCAGAGGCGCTGTCCGCTGCGATCGCATCCGATCAGGTGCTTGCCCCCCTCGCCCATCGGGCACGCCAGGGCCACGAAGTCGCCGGCGGCAGCAACTGCCCGCGGCGCCGTATGATCGGCATAGAAAGCGCCACGGCCATCCGAGGTATCCCAGGTGGGATTGCCTGGGTTGGCGAAGGACATCAGCCAATTCACATGGATGCCATCGTGGGAGAGCGCGTGGTAGCGGTAGGCGCCGGGCGGCAGCGGGTGCGCCTCGTCATCGAGCCCGTCCCACAGCTCCACCACATGCCCCTGCTTGCGCGGCTGCGCCGAGACCAGCTCACGGACGCGCTTGCCGGCGGCATCCTCGATCGCCAGGGTCACGCGGGAATCCTTGGCCAGCTCGTAGGCGATCTCGACCGGACCTTGGACGTCGTCGCGCGCTTGCAGCTGCTTGAGATAGGAAGGCGGCGGAAGGGTGAGCTTGCCGCTACGCTCCAGGAAGACGGGACCCCAGGCATCCTTCGCGGTGAAGAAGAATTCGCGGCTGGTCGCGCCGTCCGCCATGTTGTCGGCATAGCGATGGACCGGCCAATCGCCATCGCCCCACAGCAGCTCGATGCCGCACGCGAAGGTGTCTCCTGGCCCATAGTGCTTGCTGCTGGTGATCAGCGCCCAGGGGATCTTCATCTCCTGCACATAGCCATTGCCATCGGCGTCCTTGAGGAATGCCATCTCGGCACCGTCGGTGAGCTTCCATCCCTCGGTCCGGTACAGCTGCTTCTCCCCACCGCCGAAGGGCTCATTGAGGCTCTTGCCGTAGCTGAGCTGGATGGTCGGCTCCTGCTTGGCGGCATAGTACAAGGCGGTCACATGGGTGATGCGATCGGTCTTGATGCGCAGCTGCACGCAATACCCCGCCCATCCCTTGGAGGCCTGGTAGTGAGGGTCATGGCTGTTGGACATCGGATTCCGGCTCTTCCAGTGCAGCGCGACATAGAGATGGTCGGCGTCGTACATCATGGCGATCTCGGCCGAGTAGACGTCGCGCAGCGTCTCCACATCGTAGCACTGCAGCACGGCACCCGACAGGTCCCAGTCATCGAGACGGCCATCGATCACCACAGGCGTGACTGCCGGGACCGCATGGATGCCATGGGTATCGGTCTGCACGGCATGCAGATCCTGAACCAGGAACAGCCAGCACAGGAGAAGGATGCTGTAGCGGTGCATAGGTCCCTCAGGTCGTCGACAGCGCATACCCCCACCCTGGGTTCCTGTTTACCACTATCTTGTGTCTATACTGATATGATCTGATGAGATAGTGAAGTAATATCGAGAGCCCGAATGCGCGCGCATCCGTCATGGGACCGCGGTCGGCGGTCAGGACCTGGAGAGTCCGTCAGCCGGAGGCTGATCTACGCGTCCGCGCCGGCTCCCACAGTGCCTATTTGCGCGCGCTCACCGTAAACAGATGCCTGATGCCGACCGCCTCGAGTACCCGGACGAATCGCGGGTCAGGCTGGTCGAGCGTCACCATGCCCTGCTGTGCATAGGCCTGCTGGAGCTGGTATATCTGGGAGATGAACGACGAGGTCAGCAGACCACAGCGGGAGAGATCGATGCGCACACCGGTAAAAGGCCCGGGGAACTGCTTGAGCAGAGCTGGTGCCCAGGCAGCATGCATCTTGTCGATGTCGAATCCGCGAGGGACGACGATGACGAGTTCGCCATTCTGAACGCCCACATCGATATCCTGCTGCATGATCATCTGTCCTTGCACGTCATGGGGATGCGCACCGCCAGGTGCGCGCCGTCAACAGGACCATATCTGCCACTGGCACTTCGATGCTGCCCAATCTGCCATGGCCTCACTGACTTGCCACCGCCAGGCCCGTCCCGGCCACCATGGGAGGCGATAGTTGCTTGACCGACTGGTCGACGCTGGATACCGCTGAACTGCTTCAGGCCGATCGATCGACCGAAAGCGCCGCTGGCGCACACGCCATACGCATGCCGCCGAACACCGTCACCAACCGCGCGACCTGCAGCGCCCCCCCCTCGCTGACACCCCGGCAGCGGTGGGGACTCGACCGACCATGACCATCTCAGGCATCGTCGGGCTTGCGAAAGAAGGCGAAGTAGCTCATCGCCAGGCCGGCGACCAAGGCCGCCACGGCGTCGAAACCGAGGAACGCCATGAGGATCTGGAACTGCTCCGGCTGCTGCTCCCGGGTGACCAGCGGCTTGAGACCCATCACCGAACCCCAATGGATCGAGCCGGCGATCAGCGAGGTGACAACGGTATAGCCGATGTAGATGCTGATGATGACCAGCGGCGGACCGATGAATCGCAGCAATCCTGCAGTCTTGGCTTTCATGCGTCCCCATTCAGCGCCGATCCGCGCGACCTGCACGCCGGTGCTGATTCCAGGGTAGGTGCGGGCATGCTTTTGCAACCGGCCGCAATGCGCTAAGTCATTGCCACACAAGGGGCATTGTGCCTCGACCGGCGAGCGCGGGAGCCCACCCCGTCGCGCACGGCTCAGCGCGGCGCGACCTTCACCGCGGTCCCGTAGGCCAGCACCTCAGTCACCCCCTGCTGCAGCTCCGTCGCATCGTAGCGGAAGCAGATGATGGCATGAGCCCCGCGCTCCCTGGCGTGCGTGACCATGTCCCGGTAGGCATCGGACCGGGCCCGATCGCACATCTCGCTGAAGACGCGGATGTTACCGCCGAAGAGCGATTGGATGCCGCCGAAGAGCGAACCCACCACGCTATTGGAACGCACGACGATGCCGCGTACGACGCCGACATTCTCGGTGATGACGAAACCTGGAATATCGGTCGCCGAGGTGACCATCGCATCGGTGATTGAAGAGGGATACATGCTGGGCTCCGTGCTGGGGTGGCGCGTGCTGCTGATGGTCATGACACCGATGCCATTGGTAGCGAAATGCCAGTGCGTCAGCCTCCGGATGGCGCTGGCCAAGCGGACCCGTCGGGCGCATGGCCGGATGCGCGACAGTGCACATTTCCGAAACTGACCATTAATGATATGCTTAACCCCCTTCCATTGCCCGATTCCCTGTTACAAGATTGCCGTCCGCAGGGCATGGGAATGAGTGCGAGATCATGAAGGCTGCATGCCATGAATGACCTCCCCGAAATCCTCCTCATCGAGGATGACAAGGACGATCGCGATCTTTTCGAGATCGCGCTCATGAGCAGCGGCCTGCGCGCCGTGGTCGCACATGCCGGAGGGGTCGCCGACGTGGTCAAGCGCCTCACACGCCAAGGCGCGCATGCCCAGCGTGCGCTTCCGATGGTGATGGTGCTCGATCTCGACCTGCCTGATCTGGATGGCGTCACCCTGCTGCGCTATGTGCGCCGCGACATCCTCCCCATCCACATCCCGGTGGTGGTCCTCACCGGCTCGCAGCTGGAGCGCGACCGCGCCGTGTGCGAGGCCATGGGGGTCGAGGACTTCCTCGTGAAGCCGAAAGTCTTTGCGGATCTGGTCGCCTTCGTGGCCTCACGGCAGCGCTATCTGCCGGGTGGCTCGCCCGGCAAAGGCACCACCTCGCGCCTGGCCCAGCGGCGCCAGTAGGCAGCCAGGCCCCAGGGTCGCTGAGCGGATCGGGGGCCCGGCACATGCGTGCCGCAGGCCGCCGCAGGCCGCCGCCGGTAGCGGGCGGCCATGCTTCCCGCGTAAGCTCCTGCAGCTAACCTGCCGGCATGTGCGGGCGCTATGATCTCGACCTCAGCACCCCCGCGCGGCTCGCCATCCGCATGGGCAAGGAAGCGTATCTGCGCGAACTCGGCACGGATCGCTGGTCGGCGTACGCCAGCCACGATGTGCGGCCGGAGACCAGGCGTCCGGTCGTCGCCGGGGCCGCTGATGCCAAGCTCGAGGCCATGCGCTGGGGATGGCATCCGCCGTGGATGCGCGGGCCGCTGATCAATGCGCGCTGGGAGACGGTGCCGAGCAAGAACACCTTCAAGCGCGCCTTCGCCGAGCGCCGCTGCGTGGTCCCCGCCACCGGGTACTTCGAGTGGCGCCGAGACGCCAAGGACAAGCCCCTGGCGAAGTTCATGTTCAGACCTGTCGACGGGGGGCTGATCCGGATCGCCGGGCTATGGGAGGAGGAGAAGACCCCCGAGGGCAGCGAGCGCCGCTTCCTCGTGCTGACGCGCGCCATGGCCCTCTACGGGGACATCCATGACCGCACCCCGGTGATCCTCTCTCCCGAAGCCGCTGAGGTGTGGCTCGACCCCGCCGCCCCCGAACCCGAGCTCCTCGACGCAGCTGCCGCGCTGGGGGACGACCATCTGATCGCCAAGGAAGTGACCTTCGACAAGGCTGCCGGCAAGATCGATGGGCCGCACCTGGTCAAGCCGCTGGTCGGTGAGTGGCCGTGGGACTCCGCGCGCGACAACCAGACGTGAAGGCCCTGGCGGCAGTCCTCAGCTGGTCCGCGCATCCGCCCGCGATCAATGTGTGGCGCCAGCCGCACCCGCTGGTCCTGCGCTGGCCGGCGGCGATGGCAGTGCAGCGGAGGAAACCGGCGCAGCCACCACCTCCGGCACCACCACGACGCCGAGGCCATCCACCTGGGAGACGGCGAGCCGATCGCCAGGACGCGGCACCGTGGCGCTGCGCACCTGCACGGTCAGGTCACCCTGGGGGAAGCGCATCTGCGCTTCGAGGTGCGGCTCTCCCACCACCACCCCGACCAGACCGGGGGAGACATGCAGCAGCATGGCCGCAGAGTTGGTCTTGGTCATCGGCACGATGGGCGGCAGAAAATCCTTGAGGATGCCGGAGGCCGCAGCCGGCTGCGGGAGGCGGATCTGGTTGGCCTCGTGTACTGCCTCCGAGACCAGATGGACCGGATCCTGCCCGAGGAGATCGATGGTCGCGGCGCGATCGAAGGTCAGCGGCAAGCGGAAGCGCTTGGCACTGACCAAGGCCGAGACCACCAGGCGGATGTTGCCGCCGGCGAGGTGGTGGTGCGCGAGCTGGTCGACGGTGACCTCGATGCCGTCGCGCTTGGCCAGGATGGCCGCATTGACGATGGAAACGATGTTGACCCCGCGCAGCTGCAGCAGCAGCAATTGGATGACGCCGACATCGAGCTTGACCAACCAGGCCTGGATGCTCAGCATCCATGCACGCATCCACGTCCAGCACAAGGCCAGGAATCCAACCACGAGCACGAGCAGGACGATGCCCCAGACGATCTGGTTCACCGTGAAGGACGGATCAGGGACATCAGCCATGGGCGGGGCACCAGGAAGCGAGGGAGGCATCAGCCGTGCGGTCCATGATCTGCGGTTGCGCGGCGGTCCGATCGAGCCGCTCGGCGACGAGCGCTGCACGCGGCGGTGATCTGCCCGGCACCCTGGGAATCGCGGCAGGAGCACGGACGTGCGGCAGCGCCAGCATTCGAACATCGTTCGGCAAGCAGCAGGTGCATGACGTGACGAGGGTAGCCATCCGTCCATGATTACAATGGCTCGGATGGAAGCCGAAGCAGAAGTCGGGCTGGCGACCGCCTCCCCGTCCCGCGTTGGCGCCTGCGGCAGCCGGGATTCACCATCCATGCCTACATGCCGGTGATCTCTTCAGGTCTGGATTGACCATGCCTCGAGCCCAAGAGCTTGGCGGATGCCTGTCAGCGGAGGATTTCCCGCATGGAACCCGCACGAATGTCGCTTCGCCTGCGCATCATCATCGTCATCGCCGCGATCATCCAGCTGGCCATCGTCAGCGAAGCGGTAATGACGCTGATCCCGGGCGAACGCACATTCAACCGCCTGGAGAAGGCGATAAGCGGCTCGGTCAATGCCGACACCCAGGTCAAGGCACTGGCGCAGCTCACGGCGATATCGAGCCCGACCAGGAACCGGTGCCCGCAGGTATCGGCAACCCTGTCCGAATCATTCAGGCAGAAAGCCACGGCGAACGAGGATTTCGGCAGGAGCGGGGCATTCGCATTCTCAAGCATCGTCTACCCCGGGAGATTCTCCTCATCGACGGACGATGCCGAGCTCATGAAGACGATCAGCGAATGCAGGACATTGAATCCGGATATGTTCATTCGACCCATCTCCCATCAGGCCGTCACCGCCTATGGCGACAACACCGTGAGTATTGCCCAGGGAGTCATCGACACGATGCCAGACTATTTGAAGACGTCTCCAGACGAGGGGCAGTGATCCGGCCGTCCGCACGAGCGCGCATGGCGGTCGCTGGCGATCCAGAGCATGTGCGCCGAATCGACCATTCTCCCCGAGGATTCCCGATGCCGGATGATGAACGGCATGAAATCGCAACCCGGTGGGCGTAACAGACCCACCGGGCAGCTAACCAGTCGGGAGAGACTGGCTACGAACACCATTACCGGGGAATCACCGAAGGCAACCCCAGTCCGACCACCGATGACGGGCGGGAAGCACCATGAACGCGAACAGGACGGGCACCGAAAGTCGTTGAAACCGAGCCCATCAACGGTGACATGCGCCTCCAGTGGAGGAACCATGTCCCTGATTCCCTGCGGCGAGTGCGGCAAACAGGTGTCCGATAAGGCCGCCGCTTGCCCGCATTGTGGCAATCCGATTGCCCACACACCTCCAGGCCCGAGCCACTATGACCAGGGAGCCGAGGAGATCATCAGAGAGGAGCGGGAGCGCGCCAAGCGCTTTGGCATTCCACCAGGGGGATCGCGTCCAAACACGAGCGGCCAGTCCGCTGGCAGCCGGACTGCCGGCGGTTTTGGGGGCACCGAGAAGCGGATATTGCCAGCGGCCATTCTCGCCTTTCTGGTCGGTGTCCTTGGTGTCCATCGCTTCTATGTGGGGAAGACCGGGACTGGAGTTGTGATGGTCATCCTTTCGATTACCGGCATCGGCCTGTTCATCACTGCCGTTTGGGCATTGATCGACCTGGTGATGATCGTCGTCGGGTCGTTCGAGGACGCAGACGGTCGGCCGATCACCCAATGGACGTAGGGAGAGGCGACGCATCGCAAGGTATCCGACAAGCGCCCTACTCGCAGAGGGCAAGGCAATCTGGGATGCGGCCATGGACCCGTCGCCGGCGCTCAATCGGGGAATCGCCGGAAAGCCTCCGATTCCAGAATCCATATATGGTGATATGCCGCCCTCCCTGCGAATCCTCGGCCTTCCGGTCCAGCCGAACCATGGCCACGGTGAGGCTCCCCAAAAGAGCTGCCTACTAGCAGAATCCGACGAGCATTCCGCTCCCGTCTCTGTGTGCGCAAGCCCGCAAGCAGCGCAGCTATGATCCAATGTCATCGATCGGCGGTAGTCATGCAGACCAATCAGCACCAGTGTCGCGGCGATCCGCATGATCGGTTGCTCCTTGAGCTTGTTGCCGGGATGCGCGGCGATCACACCGCAGACAACACCGGATATCCCTATGACCATCAGGAGCACGGGCGTGCCGGGCAGGCTCCAGGTTTCCCTCGGCGGTTCAGGCTAGGATGATCGGGATATGCCCACGGCCAGGTGCGTCGCATGTGAATGCCGGCCTCGCTCTCCGGCACCACACTCGCCGTCTCGCAAGTGCCATCCCCAAATCCACCCCATTGCGCACGACCCGCTTTCAGCTCTGCCGCGTGAACACCGCATTCACTGTGATATCATCGGTTCCCGTGACGCTACCCGTGAGGCACAATGCCGCGTCAATCAGGAAGATCCTGGACAGCGAGCTCACACGAGGGCTTGGAGACAGGTTCGCCATGTGCCTGATGCTAACTGCCCAATTCTGCTTCCAGCCAGCACCCTGCGCTCCGTTGCCATACTGCTGCCACGCAGCACGGTTCAGCCAGGGGCCAAAATCGTCAGTCCTTGCTCTGAAAGAGTTACCCCGTCAGGATTCGAACCTGAAATGAGAGAGCCAAAATCTCTAGTGTTACCGTTACACCACGGGGTACGGACGAGCGCAAACCGAATCGGAGGCGATTGTGGCACCCCCAGCAATCGGCGCCAGTAGGGAGGTCAGTCGCCCTGGACCCAGGGTGCTGCGCAAGGGCTCCACGCGACCGCACTCTCGGGGAACCAGATGGCCAGCTCACGCACCGCGCTCTCGGGACTGTCGCTGCCATGCACGAGATTGTTCGACTTCGAGATGCCGAAGTCCCCGCGGATGGTCCCGGGGACCGCCTTGCGGCCGTCGGTCGCGCCGATCAGCGTCCTGGTGACGGTGATCGCCTCGTCGCCTTCGAGCACCAGGGCGACCATCGGGCTGGAGGTGATGAATTGCACCAGCCCACCGAAGAAGGGCTTCTCGCGATGCTCCTGGTAATGCCTGGTCGCCTGATCAGCAGTCGCCTTCATGAATTTCATGCCGACGATCTGCAGCCCCTTGCGTTCGAAGCGTGACAACAGCTCGCCGATCAATCCCCGCTGCACGGCATCGGGCTTGAGGATCACAAATGTACGCTGCGTGGACATGGCGACTCCGAGGGCGGGAGTGTTCGCCATATCCCGAGCTGCGCAAGTCCCTTGTGGACGACTGACGAGCCCACTTCAGGCCGGCTCGGGGCGGTACGAAGGTCCAGATCGAGCCGTCAGCCAGCCTGCGGGCGTCGCCCCGGGGCGGTCGCGCTGCCATCCGCACGCTCCAGGACTGGCGGGCCGATCCTCCGATCGACCCGCCCTCAACGCCGAGATATGTGGTGGAGGTAAGGAGATTCGAACTCCTGACCTGTTCATTGCGAACGAACCGCTCTACCAACTGAGCTATACCCCCGCACCATGCCCCGCATCGGGTCCTGACCGGACCGCGCCCTGCGCAAGCGGCGCCTTTTCTAGAGGCAGAAGGAGGAAATTCCAGCCCTTTCCCGCCTCCCCTAGGTAAGCAGACGGCCCAGATGGGAGCAGGCTTCCTCGGTGAGGTGGGAACTGCGCGTCAAAGACAGCCCGGCGCGCAGACCCTCCTGAATCACCTGCCGCTCCAGGTATTCGTTGGAGGCCGAGTTCGGCGACAGCCCGAAGATCGCGAAGCGCAGGTCGCCGCCGGCGAAGATGGGCGAGTGGGCGAGCTGGCTGAGCCGGATGCGCACCGCCGAGACCAGGCCCATGGCCAGGGCATCCATCTGGGAATACTCGCCCTCCAGGCCCTGGGCGTTGAGCGCAGATTCCACCGCCACCCGGCCGCTATAGCCCCCCTGCATCAGATGCGGCCCGGAAAGCAGGGGCAGGCGCATCTCCTGCAGCTGGCGCAGCAGCAGGAAGTCATCGTTGTAGGTAGCGATACTCACCCGGCCGCAGTTGAAGGGCCAGCGCGCTAGAAGCGGCGTGCGGCCATCGCAGTAGAGGAAGATGAAGGCCAGGTTGGTCAGCGCCGCGATCGGCTGGACCAGGGTGGTGCCGCCGCGCTCGAGATGTCCGAGGATGATTGGCGGCAGCACCAGGCTGAGCCGGCGCCAATGGCGCTTGGCTTCGGCGGCGACGCCGAAGGCCTGGGTGAGGATCTGCCAGGGGTTGGAGATCCCGGCGATGGTCACGGTATGCTGGCTGCCGCGCTTGGGGTCATCGAGCCCATCGACCCATAGGCGGCCGCGGCAGTAGAGGTTGACCACCTGGGTGGGGTAGTGCTCGGCCAGCGACAGCTGCTCGCAGATGCTGCGTCCGCAGCCGACCACCGCCTGCTGGCCATCGGCGGCATTGTCGAGCAGCGCGCGGGCCTGGGCGCGATCCAGCCGCAGCGGAGCCCGCTCGTTCGCCAGGCTATGCATGCCGCAGCGCACCAGCGCCGCATCGACCAGGCTCAGCAGCAGGGGCGCACTCAGCTCGGTCAGCGAACTGTCCGCCAGCAGGCTCTCGACCTGCAGGATGGCATCGGTCGCGCCCTTGGCATCGAGACCATAGCGGTCGATGAGCATCGCCTCGAGCCAGTCCCTGGCCCAGGGACGGCGGCGCCCGTCCGGATCGACCACGCTGAGGTTGAGGGCCGCCTGTCCTTCGCCGAGCACCCGGCGCGTGCGGCGGAAGCGTTCGCGCGCATCGCGATAGCGCGAATAGGCGATGGCGACCTCGTAGTTGCCGCTTTCCTGGAGCACATGCACGACCGCATCCTGGACATCCTCGATGCCCAGGCTGGGCTGGTCGCAGGCGCGCTCGAGGTGCTCCACCACCACCCGTGCCAGCTCGCAAGCGAGCGCCTCGTCATCGATGCCGACCGCATGTTGGGCACGGGCGATGGCATTCGCGATGCGGCCCTGGTCGAAGGGGACCTCCTGACCATCGCGTTTGATGACGGCTTGCGGCTTCATCGACCCTGGTGCCCCTCGCCGATGACACGGCGCAATTCGTGCATGAACTCGTCGAGATCCTTGAACTGGCGGTAGACCGAGGCGAAGCGGACATAGGCAACCTGGTCGAGCTTGTGCAGCTCATCCATCACCATCTGCCCGATGACCACCGAACTGATCTCGCGCACGCCATCGCTCAGGAGCTTGTGGTAGATGCGGTTGGCGGCCGCCTCGAGCTCTTCAGATGGCACCGGCCTCTTCTCGCAGGCGATGATCATCCCATGCAGCACCTTGCGGCGATCGAAGCTCTGGATGCGCGCATCCTTCTTCACCACCCGCAAGGCCTCCTCACCCTCGACCCGCTCGTAGGTAGTGAAGCGCTTGGCGCAGAGATTGCATGCCCGCCGGCGCCGGATGGCGGTGCCGTCGTCCGTGGCGCGCGAGTCGATGACCTTGTCATCGTCCTGATTGCAGAACGGACAGCGCAACAGGTGCTCCCGGAATCCCCCTGAGGGGAGCGGCAGTGTAGACCCACATTGGTCTGCGCAAGCTCGCGACCACTGCTGGACCTTGCGACTGTGTCGCCACCATAGTCCCATGCGCCGCCTTCTGATACTCATAGCAGCAGTTCTCGCCTTCGGCGCCGTCGCGCCTTGGGCGTTGCATCCCTTGCCGCACGCCAAAGGGCCGGTAGTCGCGCTCGGACTGCCGCGCACCATCGACCCGGTGCAGGCCGCGCGATTGGATGAATTCCGCTTGATCACCGCATTATTCGAGCCGCTGGTGCGCCTCGACCCCGGCACCCTCCAGCCGCAGCCGGCGCTGGCCCAGTCGTGGGAGATCTCGGCAGACCGCCTGACCTGGACCTTCCACCTCAACCCGCGCGCCTGCTGGAGCGATGGTCATCCTGTGACCGCCCAGGACATGCGCCGTGGACTGATCCGCCACCTGGTGGTTCAATCACCCAACGCCTTCTACCTGGATGGCATCGTCGCCGGCGCCAAGTGCCACGAACAGGATGCACAGGCCCGTCAACAGGCGCTCGCATCGTGCGGCATCCGCTGCCCCGATGAACGGACGCTCACCGTGACCTTGACCCACCCGGTGCCCTACCTCACCGCCATCCTCTCGCTCGCGGCGTTCGTCCCGGCGACCGAAGCCCAGGCGCAGGATGGCGATCTGCGCCAGCAGGCCGCGACCTGGAACGATCCGTCCGCGATCATCGGCAACGGACCGATGATCTGCACCGGCAGCCTGGCCCGCCATCATTATGATTTCGCCCCCAGCCCGCATTATGCCGGTCCCCATCCGGCGCACGGGGCGGTGCGCGCGCTGATCGTCGAGAATCCCGGAACCTCCCTGCGGCTGTACCTCAGCGGCCAGGTCGATGCCATCCTGCTGCTGCCTGCGGACGCGGTGCATGACATCGCCCAGGCGCATATGCCGGGACTGCAGCAGGCGACCTCGCTGAGCACCGCGTTCCTGCGCCTCCGCCTGGTGGCGCGCCGCAGCCAGGACGTGCCTGCGGTCACCGCGGCGCTGGCGAATCCCCAGCTCCGCCGCGCGCTCGCCCGCTCGATCGATCGCGCGGCGCTGGTGGATGGGCTGCTGCTGGGCGATGCCGTGCCGGCCACCACCTTCGTGCCCGCTGACCTGGCACGCTACCTCCCCTATCACCCCCCCATCGGCATCCTCGCCAGCGACGCGACGGCAGCCCGGCGCGACGCCGACGCCGCACGCAAAGCCCTGGGCGTCATCCCCGAGTTCGAAATGATCGTCCCATCGCACCCCGCGGAGCGGCTGAGCGCGGCCGAATTCGTCGTCGATTGCTGGCGCCGCCAGCTCGGCATCCGGGTCACCCTCGCCCAGCTGCCGCAGACCGAGCTGCGCGCGCGCGAGGTCGGGCAGCAGTACGACCTGGACTATGCCACCTGGCTCGGTGACTTCCTCGATCCCACCACCTTCCTCGACTGCTTCCGCACCGCTGGCGGTGCCAACCGCACCGGCTATGCCGATGCCGCCTACGACCACCTCCTGGACAGCGCCTC
>PLEW01000077.1 GCA_003136555.1 Planctomycetota bacterium
GGCCGTCGGCCATCGGATCGGAGTAGGGTATGCCGAGTTCGATGATGTCGACGCGGCTGTCTGGATCAGCATTGCTGGCCATCGCCACCACCAGCTCGACGGTGGCGTCCAGATTGGGATCGCCGGCGCAGATGTAGGCGATGAAGGCCTTGCGCTTGGCCGCTGCCAGCTCGCGGAAGCGTGCGCTGATGCGGTTGGCCTGGCCGGCGCCGGCGTCCGGCGACGGACGCACCTGCACATGCGTGGATCGCCGCGCATGCGCGCTCACAGCGCCACCCCTTCGGTACGCGCGACCTCGGCGACATCCTTGTCCCCGCGGCCGGAGATGTTGACGATGATGATCGCGCCCCTGCGGGTGCCCTTGGCCACCTCCTCGAGCACTCCCACCGCATGCGCCGACTCGAGCGCCGGGATAATGCCTTCGGTCTCGGCCAGGAGATGGAAGCCAGCGAGCGCCTTGGCATCGCTGCAGCTGATGTATTCGGCGCGCTTGCCATCGCGCAGCCAGGCATGCTCGGGGCCGATCGAGGCGTAGTCGAGGCCTGCACTGACCGAATGCGTGCCGACCACCTGGCCGTCGGCATCCTGGAGCACGTAGCTGGCCATGCCCTGGAACACCCCGTAGCGGCCGCCGGCGAAGCGCGCGGCATGCTCGCCGAGCTCGGCTCCGCGACCGCCCGCCTCGGCGCCGACCAGGCGCACCGAGCGGTCCTTGAGGAAGGGATGGAACAGCCCGATTGCATTAGAGCCGCCGCCGACGCACGCCAGCAGCACGTCCGGGAGACGGCCTTCGCTCTCGAGGATCTGCCGACGCGCCTCGCGCCCGATGACGCTCTGGAAATCGCGCACCATCATCGGATAGGGATGGGGGCCGAGGGCAGAACCGAGGATGTAATGGGTGCTCTCGACATTGGTCACCCAGTCGCGCAGCGCCTCGTTGACGGCATCCTTGAGCGTCCGGGTCCCGGCATCCACCCCGACCACCTCGGCGCCCAGCAGGCGCATGCGGTAGACATTGGGCTGCTGCCGCCGCATGTCCTCCGTGCCCATGTAGACGCGGCAGCTCAATCCGAGCAGGGCGCAGGCGGTGGCGGTGGCTACACCGTGCTGGCCGGCACCAGTCTCGGCGATGATGCGCTTCTTCCTCAGCTTCAACGCCAGCAGGGCCTGGCCGATGGCGTTGTTGATCTTGTGCGCGCCGGTGTGGTTGAGGTCCTCGCGCTTGAGCCAGATGCGCCGGTGGAAGCGCTCCGACAGCCGGGCAGCGTGGGTCAGCGGGGTCGGCCTGCCGACATAGGTCCTCAGCAGGTCGCGCAGCCGCGCCTGGAACGCGCGGTCCTTGCGCGCATGGACATAGGCGGCGGTGATCTGGTCGAGGGCCGGGATCAGCGTCTCCGGCACATACCGGCCGCCATAGCGGCCGAAGCGGCCGGCGGAATCCGGCAGGGCGGCCCTGCGTGCCTCGTCTCGAACAGCCATGGCGCTCCTGCCTGTCGGGGAATCACAGGATGGATCAGGCGCCGCCGATGTCAAAGCCGTTGGGCGAGGATGAGTCAGGGCGAAGCCGGCCCGTGCCCGGTGGGCTGCCGGATGACGATCCCCAGCTTGGAGACGCGCGCCTCGGTCCGGCGCACCCGTTCCCATGCCGAAAGCACGATCGGATCCTTCTCGGCGCTGACATGGGCCTCGACATAGCCGGGGATGATGCGCGCACCCCGATCATCATCGCGTGCCTTGGAGGACTGCACCAGCTCGGCATTGGCGCGTTCCATGTCGATCAGCAGCTTCATCCGCTCGTTCAGCCCGATGCCCGGGAGCAGCTGGCGGGCCAGTTCATGGGCGAGCTCGCCCGAGCCCGGGATCTCCAGGTTGCCTTCCTGCTCGGCGAGCAGCACCCGCAGGCAGTAGCGCTTGAGCGCCCGCCCATAGACCTCGATGCCCTTGATCCGGCTCTCCTCGCGGATGAAGTTCTTGCCGATGCCATCGATATCGCTCTCGAGGTAGACCGGCTTGATCCCGCGCACCCCGAGCAGTCGTTCGCGGGCATCCCGGACCAGGCGCATGATGTGCGGCCGCAGGACCTTGTAGTCGATCAGGTGGCGCGTCGAGCGGTCCCGGCTGGCGAACTTGATCTCGGTGCGCACCAGGCCGTAGGCGTTGGCGTACAGGCCCCAGGCCGGGATCAGCTCATTGTAGGCGCGCGGGACGTTGACCTGGGTCTCATCCAGCGGCTCGGCAGGCACCGTCAGCAGCGAGAAGGGGAAGCGCACCTTCTGGGGCAGGGTGGTGGTGCCCATGCTCACCACCAGGTACGGCGACTCGCTCAGATCGGTGGGGAAGCGGATGGCGCTGCCCAGACCGAAGAAGGCGCCTTCGCCCGGCCAGATCTCCTGGTCGGGGGCCCGGCCGTTGTGGTTCGATCCGACCATGGCGCCGTAGGCGACATTGCCCTTGCCTTCCGGCCAGTAGGCGGCGATCAGCAGGCTCTGGTGGTGGAAGCCGACGAACGGCCCCACCAGGCTCGCCGTCACCTCGCCCTTGGTGATGGTGGTGTTCGGCCCGATGACGCTGGTGTCGACCGAGGCGTGCTCGTCCACCGCGCTGTGCTCGAGCAGCAGGCTGCGGCGCACGATCGCGCTGCCGGAGACCGAGACTCCGTACTGCAGGATCGAATCGGTGACCGCAGCCCCGCCGCCGACCGAGGTGGGCTCCTCGAGCGACGAGAGCACGGTGGTGTTGGAGAGCTCGAGCGCGTGATCGATCACCGCATTGATGCCGATGTAGGTGTCCCGGATGCGCTCGGTATGGCGAACGCAGGCGCGGCGGCGGATCCAGCTCACCGGGCTGCGGATGGCCTGGACATAGCGTTCGATGGACTGCAGCACCGCCGCCTGGCCGCTGGCATCGCCGCGTTCGCGCGCCACCAGGGCGGCCTCGTCGACCAGCGCCTCCGCCCACAAGGGCAGCTCGCGGCCGCCGGTCTCGGGGCCGATCGGGATCTGCTGCCCGGCACCGAAGGCGGTCGCACCCGAGCAGGTCACCGAACCGACATCGAAGAGCACCGCGCCGCGATCGATGATGACGTTCGCCGCGAAGCTCACGTTCTCGAGCAGGCAATCGTTGCCGACCTGGCAGTTGATCAGGGTGCAGTCGTAGATGCCGGTCGCCAGCTTGATGCCATGCACCACCTCGGCCTCGCCGCTGAAGCGGCCGAGGATGCAGCGGCCCTTGAAATGCGAACGGCGCACGCGGAAGGCATCGAAGTCCTCGGCCACCTGGACCTGGGTCCAATCATCGGCCCGGCAGCCGCGATCCTCCATCACCGCGATCTCCTCGCGGTTGAGGGCGCGCAACAGCAGCCCGAGGACATTGTCCCTGCGCTTGGTCACCAGGCGGCCGGCATCGACCAGCTCGCTGTCAACGCCGATGCGCCCGGCGAGCTCGAGCAGCGAGGTTGCCGGCACCGGCCGTGCGGACGCGCCCGGCGCCGAGGTGCCCGATTCGGTGGCACTGCGCCTGGTTGGCTGGACGCTCTCGCTGCTCATGTCAGCGCCTTGGCCACGAATTCCGGGTCGAGGCGGGACGCGGCATCGCGATCGGCGAAGATGGTCAGCTTGGGGTGGCTCAGCAGCAGGCTGGCGGGGATGCTGGGCCCGCTGCGGCCTTCCACCATCCGGTGCAGCGCATCCGCCTTGCCCAGGCCGGTGGCGATGAGCAGGACCTGCTTGGCCTCCAGGATGGTCGCCAGGCCCATGCTGATGGCGGTATGGGGCGTCTCCTCCAGGCACTCGAAGCGGCTGCCGTCGCTCAGCGCCGCAAGCGTCGACGAGGTCAGCTCGACCACCCGCATGCGGCTCTTCGGCGAGCTGCCCGGCTCGTTGAGGCCGATATGGCCGTTGTGCCCCAGTCCCAGGACCACGAGATCGAGGCCGCCGCGTGCCTCGATCAGCAGGTCCCATGCCTTGCACTCCGCCTCCAGATCCTTGGCGTCGCCACGCGGCACGAAGGTCTGCTCGCGCGGGATGTCGAGCTGGCGGAAGAGGTAGAAGTTGAGCAGGAAGCGCGTGCTGCGGTGGTCCTCGGGCGGCAAGCCGACATATTCATCGGTGCCGAAGGCGGTGACATGGCGCAGGCTGAAGCCGCCGCGCTCGTGGAAGAGCTTCACCAGCTCCATATAGGCATGGATGCTGGTACGTCCGGCGGAGAGGCCGAGCTTCGCTCGCGGATTGTGGGCGATCGCTGCCGCCAAGGTCTCGGCCAATCGATCTCCGGATATCTCGCGACGCTCAGAGAGGATCAGTTTCATTTCGCGTTCCGTTGCTCAGCGAGTTTCTACCACGCCTGACGCCGGATGCCATGTCGAGCCATTCCGCGACCGCCCAGCGGGCAGGCAGCCGGCGCAGCTGGTGGCAGAAGGCACCCCGGGGACCCCGGGGTGCTCGCCGCCAGCGCCGATGCCTGCGCCAGCCTAGTGTACTGACACATAAATA
>PLEW01000084.1 GCA_003136555.1 Planctomycetota bacterium
ATGATCTGGAGCAAGCAGTTCTAGCTCTACGATGTCCAGACCTGGCTGACCGGTGATCCGGCCCAGCCCCTTCCGCCCGCGGGCCGCCGACATGGCCGCAATGGGGATTGGCGGCATGTCGATTGCTCGGACATCATCTCCATGCCGGATACCTGGGAATATCCCTGGTTCGCCGCATGGGACCAGGCGTTCCACTGCATGACGATGGCCGACATCGCTCCCGCCTTCGCCAAGACCCAGCTCGCGCTCCTGGTCCAGGGGCGCTATCTGCATCCCAACGGCCAGCTCCCCGCCTATGAATGGGCGTTCGGCGATGCCAATCCGCCCGTGCATGCATGGTCCGCGTTCCGCGTCTTCCAGATCGACCGCCGCCAGCGCCAGCAGGCATCGCCCGGCGATGTCGGCGACATCGCCTTCCTGGAGCGGGTGTTCCTGAAGCTGATGGTGAATTTCACCTGGTAGGTCAACCGCAAGGATGCTCAGGGTCGGAACATCTTCAAGAGCGGCTTCCTCGGTCTGGACAACATCACCATCACTTCGGTGCATGACGTTTGGCCGAAGCTGAGCAATACCGCCCATTGCCTCTCGAAGGACGGTATGCGATTGCTGACCTGGACCTCCGGGATCGACCTCGCTCCACACTGCACCTTGGACGTCGGCGTCGTGCCTGGAGCGGTCGACACGTCCATCACCAGCGGAACCATGGACGATTAACGCCTGCTCGAGCGGCTGATTGGCGCGATCCCGCCCGGCCGCCTGGCATGTCCGGAGAAGATCGTCGCCCTGGTCCTCTTCCTCGCTGGCGACGGGGCCAGCTTGGTAACGACACTACCATTGTCGCCGATAGAGGGATCATGCATGCCAGCGCGGGGCTCTGAGCCGGCCATCGGCGCACTCCCCTACCGAGGATCCGCTCCGCTATCCGCTCAGTATCCGCTTCATGTCCACTCGCGCAGCGGCGGGAACGGGTGCCGTCTCCGCCCGCTCTCGCGCGGCGGGCGACGGGAGAGATCGGCATGCGGATACCCCGGGGCCTGATGACGGGGCGGTGAATCGTCGGTGGAACGTGCCGGAAGGCAGCGCTAGGGAGGGACGCCGGCCAGGGACGCGAGAAGTCGGTCCGCTGGCGGCGGTAGCTCTGCCGGCATCCCCGCTCACCCAGGATGCCACCGTCGAACCCTGTCCAAGGTTGCCGCCTTGCCCACCAATGGCGGTCATGCTGGTTCGTCCCGATGGGCAAGAGCACGCCTGCCGTCGCCATCCGCGCGCCTACCCAATGAGCTTTCGGCCCGCTCCGCCTGGATCCCGCCGATGCTGTCGGGTGCCGACCACAGCGATCACGGGGCCGATTTTTCGGCTGAACTCCCCCTACTCCAGCGCCGCCTGTTGAGCCGATACCAGGTCATTCGACGGCTTTGAACCAACGCTGCTCCCCCTTGTCCCCGAGCTGGGTGAGGCGTTGCGCAGTAGAGGAAGGATTGCGCCATGGACCATGGATCTACCGCCGAAGCGACCAGCGCTCTCGTCCCACAGGCGGAGGATCTGCGTGTGCTGCGTGACAACCTGTCCGAAGCGGATGGGCTCGATGGTCCGGATGACGGCATCGACGTGATGGACGGCATACCGATCGACGGCACGATTGACCATCCGGGGTGGCCGCGACCGGGATCGCCTGGTAATCCCCCTGATGCCGATCACTGTGATGGCGATGATGCTGGCGATGATGCTGGCGATGATCACCGTCTTGGCCTCGAGACCGCCATCGATTCAGTCGAGCGATCCCAATTGGAGGCATCCAGCGATCCGCTCAGGCCCTATCTCGCCAGCATCGGCGCCATTCCCCTGCTGACCCAGGCTCAGGAGGTCATCCTGGCCAGGCGCATCGTCATCTACCGCCATGGATACCAGCGCGCGGTCCTGACCACCTCGGTGGCCCTGCAGCAGGTGCTCCTATGGGCGGAGCAGGAGCTGGAGAGGATCCGCACACAGATCGTCCGCGATCGGATCCATGGCCAGACCGGCGACTGCATTAACCGGCTGGGACGTCTGGATGAGCATGTGGCGACCCTCACCAGGCTGACCGCTCATATCCAGCGCGATCGACAGGCCCCGATCGCCAATCAGCCAGCCGGCGATGTGCCGGCGACCAGCGGCGACGACATCACTCCGGATTGGAAGCACGATGAGCTCGTCCGCCGGCGCCTGGCGCGGGCGTATGCCTTGTGCAGCGAATTGGATCTCGATGCCGACCTCCTCATGCGCATCAAGGACATGCTCTTCGACCTGCGCCGGACCGCACTGCGCCTGCGCTCTCCCTCGCCAGCCGAACTGGCCACGGCGCCGGCCCGGCTGCGCAGCCTGTGCGACCAGCTAGACGAACCGCTGGACCGCTTCCTCGAGCGCTGCAACCGCATCAGCCAGCGCTTCCGCCTCTATGAATGCGCCAAGCAGGAGCTGGTCTCGCGCAACCTGCGTCTGGTGGTCTCGGTGGCCAAGAAATTCCGCCGCCGCGGCATGGATTTCCTCGACCTCATCCAGGAGGGAAACGTCGGGCTGATGAAGGCCGTCGAGAAGTACGAGTACAAGCGCGGNNATGCCACCTGGTGGATCCGCCAGACGGTGAACCGCGCCGTCGGCGACCAGGCCCATCTCATCCATCTTCCCATGAAGCTGCTCATGCGGCGCAACCAGGTCCATGCTATCCGGTCCCGCATGGTCGAGGAATCCGGCCATCAGCCGAACGAGGACGAGCTCGCTGCACGCGCCGGGATCAGCTGTGAAGAATGCCGGCGTGTCGGAACTGTAGCGTTCAGCATTGCCAGCCTGGATAGTCCGGTCGGAGCGGACGGCGACACCTCCCTGAAGACCTTCATTGCCGACCTCCATGCACCCAAACCAGATGCCCTCGAATCCCCCCGTGAACTCAGCCAGCGCCTCACCGCGCTGCTCGAGACCCTGAATGCGCGCGAGCGCGAGATCCTTATGCCGCGTTTCGGCCTGCAGGATGGTTACAGCTATACCCTCACCGAGATCGCGCACCGCTTCAATCTGACCCGCGAACGCATCCGCCAGATCCAGGTCCATGCGCTGAACAAGCTCAAGGATCCCGCCCTGCTGCGTTCGCTCGAAGGCTTCATCGATACACCTGAGTGAACGACGCAGCGGCGGCAGGGTCCGCCGCTGCTGCGCGATCAGCCGCCGATGCCCTGTCGGCGTGGCGCAGCGCTCGCCGGTCCCGGTGCCCTCGATCATGCTGCATCCCGTCAGGGCCAGCCCGTACAATCCATCGGAGTGGACGCAACAGGCCTGGCACCATGTTCTTCCAGCCCGGCTGAGGCCGTCCAGAGCCGACTGCTCGCCAGCCATGGGGTAGATACCCCATGGCTGGCGAGCCGACTGCTGCACACTCTCCCCCTGCTGCCCATGCCGATCCACCAGCGCGCAGGACGCCGTCCGTCCATGAAGACCAAGCGCTACTTCTTCCCCGGCATCATCACCGCAGGCCTCCTGGTCCTTGGCCTGCTCGCCGACTGCGGGTCAGCAGCGATCCGGGCCCGTTCGATCTTCGTCGAGTCGGCAGATGTCGTCGCGGGCATCGGGAGGGCTGAGCGGGAATGCCGACAGCTCATGGCAGCCTTGGCCAGCGCACGAGCAGCCGCTATGCATGCCGATGTTCCGCAGCTCTATAGCGATCTGCACTTCCACATGGCGCTGGTCGATGATGCCCTGGTCCAGGTCGAATCGATGAGCGCCATGGCGATCTCATCGGGATGGTCTCGCCTGGTGCAGCAAGACCGCCTCGCGCCCCAGGACGTTGAGCGGACCGGTCCGGCGCTGGAACGTCGTGAGGCGCGCGACGCCCTGCGCAGCGCTGTGCATGCGCTCGCCGCCAGCTGTGCCCGGCTCATCAGCGCCGCGAGATCCTTCAAGGCCCTGGAAGCGCAGGCGATCACGGTGCTCGACGAGGACTTCTCCCCGCACGGCCTCGAGTCGATCAAGCCCCTTCTCACCACGCTCCTGGCCGACGAGCCGCTGGTGCTGCGCGCCCTCGCCGAACTTGCCACCTGCGCCACCGAGCTGCGCATTGCCATCACCGGGCGCGACTACGGTCGAACCCAGCCCGCTCATCGCATCGGCACGAGCTGCGCTTCAGCTTCACCGTCAAACCCCGCCGCACCAAGAGGCGCGTCATGAATCGCTACGTCAGCCTCCTCCTCCTCCTGCAGGGCCTGTGCTTGCTAGGCGCAGGATCCACCACTGGCGCTCCGATCTGGTCCGCAGCCTCCCGCCTCGGCGACGATGCCTATCCGGAGCGGACGGATGGGTTGATGCTGATCGGATGCCTCATCGCAAGCAGTGGGGCCCTCCTCCTCGGCCATAGGAGCCGATCCTCATGACGACCAGGTGTGACATCGCGCGACGCATGCGATGGTTCCTGGACATCCCCGCCACGCTCACGCCCC
>PLEW01000025.1 GCA_003136555.1 Planctomycetota bacterium
TCCCTGGCTCCTGCAGACTCCCAGCCCCGCCACGTCGCCGTCTGGCACTCCCGCCTCAGTGCCAGCCCCGGCCCAGCGCGGCCGCCAGACCACCGTCCAAGTCTCCCCCTGATCTGTCAGTACGCAGTTCCCCATCCGCGAGACGTCTATGCCCACCACCATGGCCAACATCCATTCACGGAGCAGGGAAACCGATTCCGTGTGCCATTGGTCCTATCTCGACGAATACGATGTCGAGGAGCAGGTCTTCTACCGCACCGATGGTGCAGTGGTCATCATGATGGAAGTCGTTCCCGCGCCCTCCCTGAACAAGCCCAACCACATGCTGGCCGACGAGGCGGAGAGCATCGCGCAGTGGATCAGCGGGATGACCGAGAACGAGACCATCTCCTTCACCTACTACAGCAGCAAGATCATCGATGCCGCCCTGGGCAAATACCGGCAGACCGGCGGCGAGCAGACCCCTATCCTGCAGCAGATGCGCACGATCCGCGAGCGCTTCATTGCCGTCGGCGTGGACAATGCCTATTTCGATTTCGCCGGGACGAAGGCCGATTTCCGCACCAGGCTCCTGCGCACCGTCATCACTATCACGGTGCCCCCGCAGCAGGCGATCGGCATCCTCCAAGGCATCGCAGACGCCGCGCGGGCCGGCATCTTCCGGAAGACCCATCCCTCGCGCGTCCGCTTCGAGAAGCAGCGGCAGGCGCTGGTGCGACGCGCCCAGGACATCCGGCTCCAGCTCACCTCCAAGCTGAGCATGATGGGGTGCGAAATCCTCCCACTCGATGAGCACGGAGCCATCAGCATCATTCGCGAGCTGGTGTACCCGAAGACCGGCCACCGCGGCACACTCGCCGACCGTCCCTGGGAGAAGATCTACGAGCGCATCCCGCTGACTCAGGTCACCATCGATTCCGACCGCGGTCGGGTCGAATCGGAAGGGGCGATCTACCGTGTCCTGACTCTGCAGGGGCACCCGGTCAAGACCCACCCCGGCATGGTCACGCTGCCGGTGCGGCGCATGGGCGGCCGGAGCTTCATTGAATACCTCGATCGCGGATTTGTCACCCTGACCTTGCGCGCAAAGTCCAAGAATTTCTCGCGCAATCACCTGCGCAAGCTGGCCCAGGACCTCGGTGGGGGGTGGGCCATGCCTGGCCGCGGACAGGAGGCCGCACGGCAGGTGGGCATCGCACAGACCTGGCTCGAATCCGAGGGTCGGACCTTCTTTCAGGTGGAAATGATCGCCACCACCTGGGGAGAAGATGAGCGCGATGCCGATGAGCGCATCCTCCGCTTCCGCGATCGCCTGTCGGAGAATATCGGGAAGGTCAACCTGGAGCACCGTGAAGCCCCTGACTACTTCCTGCGCGCGCTGCCCGGTAACGCCACCCCGCCCATCCAAATGGCGAATCGGTACACCCTCCTCTGTGACCGCCAGGTCGTCGACCTGATGCCGCTCTGGTTCCGCTCGCGCGGAACGAAAGAGGCGATGATGCTGATTCATTCTGCGACCGGCGAGCCGTTCGCGCTCTCGCCATGGGGCGGGTCCAGCTACGGCTTCATGGTCGCCGGCAAGCCGGGAGTCGGGAAATCGGTGTTCGTCCAGCTCCTCATCCTGGATTTCCTCTGCCATCCCCAATCGCAAGTGATCATGTTCGACAAGGGGAAGTCATACCTGACGCTGACCATGCTGTTTGGCGATAAGGGGTCGTACCTCGATGTCGCTCAGGGGGGCGGCTGCTTCAATCCCTGCTACGGCACCTACGACCAGGCCAAGAAGCATGCGGTGAGCGCCATTGCCCGCATGGCCTCACCACCAGGGCGCGAACCGATCTCACAAGCGCAGGCGGGCATCATCGAGGAGATCCTGCGCGCGATCTTCGCGCAGAACCGCATCTCGACCACCTACCACGACCTGGCCGAGCTCAGGACCCGCTACCCGGATGCCTTCATCGACTTCGCCGGCAAGCGGATGCGGGCCCAGTTTGTGAGCGCGGAGATCCAGAAGCGGATCAGCGCCCAGTCCACCGAAGATCGCAACCTGCGCATCTACTACCGCTACCATCTCCATCAGGAAGAGCGCCGCGACCAGGATCGTGCGCGGAGGAATCAGCCCGGTGAGCGAATCGATGTCGTCTCGCTCGCTCGCCTCCTCGCGCGCACCAGGCAGTTCCTGCTCGGGAAGGGATTCACCCTCAAGGACGAGGGCGATGGGGTGGTCGCCTTCCATCAAGCGGCTGATCAAGCGGACATCTTGGCCGGGAATGGCATCCATTCCAGCCTGGACCAGACCACCTGCGAGCTGGACGTGGATACCACGGACACCGTCCGTTTGCTCGAGCTCGCCGGGGTGGTGTTCATCATCCCGGATGAGGTGAAGGTGGCGGTGGCCAATCAGGAGCGCGAGCGCATCCGCACCAATCCGGAATATGCCCAGGCCACGGCTGAAACGATCGAGAAGCGCATCACCCGCACAGTCCAGGATGCGAATGGAGCCACTGCATTCGGTGCCTTAGTAGGCCATGCGATCATCCAGCGGGAAGCCACCTTGAGCGATTTCTGCGCCGAGCTCGAGATCATCGCCACCGACAAGACGAATCAGGAACATCTCGACCTCCTACGCCGCTTGCGGCCCTTTTGTGGCGAGGGGGCCTATGCGCGGTATTTCGATGGTCGCAGCACGGTGAACTTCGCCGCGGCCAAAATCATCGACATCGAGCTGGGCAATCTGAAAGAGAACATGGTAGATCACCCCTTCGGGTGCCTCTTCGCCAATATGCTCTACAACCTCCGGCAGTACGCGATGGCGGAGGAAGTGCGCGGGTACCGTAAAATGATCATCCTCGAAGAGGCATGGCAGCTCTTCCAGGACGACAAGGGCACAGGGACATCAACCCTCATCGGCGATGCTATCACCGCCCTGTACCGTGTCGGCCGCAAGCATGGCATCGCTACGGGCGTCGTGACGCAGGGGGTCAACGACCTCATCAAGACCACCTCCGGGCGCGAGATCCTAGAGAATGCGGCCACCCGCTTCATCTTCAAGCAGAGCGATACCGCCGTCAACGACGTTGCGAAATCCCTCGGGCTGACCCCCGAGGAAGGGGCGATGCTGGCCAGCCTCAAATCGGATCCCGGCTATTACAGCCAGGTCCTGGTGCAGGCACTGGAGCAGAATCCGCCAGTCTTCGACGTCGGATATATCATCATGCATCCTCTGCAGTACTGGCTGACCACCACCGAGCCGGTGGATGTCGCCTATCGGGAAATGATGGTCGAGGAGCTCATGCTCAAAGGGGTCCCCGAGGAGGATGCCCGACGCGATGCCATTCGCATGTGCGCACAACAGTACCGGCGGGGACGGGCACGTGCATCATGACCTCCATCGTCGCACCTACATTGGAGCAGGGGGACACCGCCTCCCGCGCTGGGAAGTGCGCGATGCCAACTGATCCGCAGCCATTGGAAATCCAGCATCCGCTGGCCCCGCCCGGAGCGACGGTATTTGGGCCTGAGAATGCCCACGGTCTGATCGCTGGCAAAGACCGCGACCGGGCCCGGCAGCTGATGATCTGCGCCCGGGTCCGCTCCGGTCCAGTCCTCGTCCTCGCCGGCGATCGGCATCCGGTATCCTTGGGGCCGAGCGTCCGCATCGGTGCGTTGGATCTCACGGGATCGACTATCCCGCATCCGCAGCACCTGGCGAGCTATCGAGCGATCTGCGAAGAGTGTCTGGACGCACCTGCTGCCGGGATCCTCCGTCNNGGCGAGGCAGCTGCACCTGCCCACTTCGGAACGCGGGCCTGCACCGTGGCTGGGATCCCGGTTGCAGGCAGTCAGAACAGTCGAGGATCTGGTCGCTTTCGCAGGAATCGGTTGGAAGCCCAACCGGGACTGGATCCGAGCGTTGAACGGTGGTGCCGANNGCAGTGACCATTCCCGATCACCGGGTTTCGCTCGACCTGGCCTTGGCCCAGGTCGAACAGCAGCAGCCAGCGCCGGACAAGCGAGGTGAGCGCCGCGGCGCAATCCTCGAGGCCATCCGTACCGCGACCGGCGGAACCATCCCCTGGGTACCATGGTCGCAGCCCTACATGGCCGTGCAGGCCTCACCGCGCGATGGGCTGCGGGTAGCCTTGTTGCTGGAACACTGCCTGCAGGATGCCCAGCGACGGATCGCCGACCACGATGCGACACTAAGAACCATCCTACTGGATAGCGAGCTAGCTGAACATCCGCTCGCGCACGCTGCGGCCGAGACCATCCTGAGGACCGGTCGAAAAGCGAATTGCAGCATGATCGCCCAGGTCGACGACTACCCGGTTCCCATGTGGGGAGACTGGGTGGGCTTCACTATCCGAGTCTTCAACGGGGTCCAATCCATCATCGTCGATCAGAACCATCCGGTTCCCTTGGACCAGGCATACGATCCCGACATGATCACCCAGACGAAGCACCAATTGGAATCATCCACCTATCCGAAGGGGAATGNNCTCGTCAATTCTCATTTGGAACTATGTTGTCGATAACGATCATGTCGGGCTGTACGGAACGTGCCGCGAATGATAATTTCACACCTGATTCCCTCAGTCCGAGCGATCAGCAGATCCTCACCGCCAACCGATATGGCCTGGCCGATGGTGGTGCCCTGGTGCGGGTGAGGTTCCCGCAATATGTGTACCGCAATGGCGCGCTCGTCGACACGGGGGGAGTGAACTGGTTCTACCTCGGTCGCAACGCCGTATTCTACGACGCGTTCATCCCCATCACAGGCCCGCCACAGTCGCCTCCTCCGGTCTCGCCAATACCGTCGGCACAACGCAACCTCGTCCCGGCACCCGAATCAAGCCCGTCTAAGGGATCAATGCTGCCAGCCACCTCGGACGGCGGAGGAAAAAAGGGACAGGCTGAACCNNCGATGTCGTCTTGCCGGTGCAACTTTTACCTGATGCCTGCCTGCATCCTCCTCTGCCTCAATCAGGCAGCATGGAGCGATGAGGAGACGGATCTCGACCAATACCTGCTGAAGGGTCTGGACGCGAACATCGCTGCCCCATTGGGGGGCGATCCTCTGAAGGATCTGTTGTTCGACGCGGTCAACTTGGCTCAACCAGCTACGGATCTGTCCATGCCGCAAACCCTGAATCGAGTAGTGGCCGTGTGGCCGATGATTGGAGCAACCATCTATGCCATGGGCTTCCAGGCGAATGGTCAGTTTACCGCCTGGGGTACTGCCAATCCGGCCCCTTTTCAGCCCACTCGGCCCATCATGGCCGCCAGCCAAGGTGTGCTTCCATATACCCCTGCGGTTCCGGTTACTCCACCAGTGACGGGAACCTCCCCCGCACAGACCCCGATCGCCGGCATTACAGAAGCACAAACGCAAGCTTGGGCGAATTATATCCTTCAGGGCGGTGAATCTGACACCCTGGTCAATCTCGCTAGTGTCGGTTATTGGCTGCTAATNNGCCTGGCGATGATGCCGCTCGTCACTCCCAGCCAGATCTATCCACTGCTCGATTCGCAGATCGAGGCTGAGCGGAGTGTCACTGCACAGAACATCGGTATTGCACGCACTCAGTGCGGCCAGTTCTGGTCGAGCCTGAACAGCGTCTACACCAATGGGCCGAGCATCGGGATCGAGATGATCGATACGCTCGCCCTCCTCGCATTGCCGGATCTCCTCAACGATATCCGGGCGGGCTTCCAGATCGCGCTCCCGGCGGAGCTGGAAAATGCGGCCAGTCAATCAGCTACTCGCGTGCAAGAGGCATGGGATGGC
>PLEW01000179.1 GCA_003136555.1 Planctomycetota bacterium
TGAATTTATGGGAAAGGCCATTGCCCTGACGCCCCTGCCCAGGGAACGCGGGTTATGGGCCATGCTCCGCGAGCCAATCCTCGACGATCAGATTGGGGATACGCTTGAATTCTCGGATATTGTGCGTGACCAACGTCCAGCCGAGAGAGGCAGCGTGTGCGGCTATCAAGGTGTCCATGGGTCCGATCGGGGATCCACGTTGCTCGAGCGCGGCCCGGATGGGGCCGTATGATTGAGCGGCCGCCTCATCAAAGGATACAACCACAAGGGTCTTGAGAATGCGGCGTATATTCGCCACAGCGATGTCGGGGTATTTGCTCTTGGCAGCACCGTAGTGAAGTTCACCCATGGTGATGCTGCTGGCACGTACTCGAGACGGGGGGTGCTCCCGCAGTATTCCTATCAGCGGGGCTGACTTCTTCGCCCCAAAGCAATGCAATGGTCGGTGTCGAGCAGGTATTTCATAACGAAGGACGTTTCTCGGCTGGCCCTGTCGGCCACCGACGGAAACTCCCATCAAGGGGCTGGAGATTCTTCCAGAGGTCGTCCCACGAATCGTCCTCTGTGGCGGGCGTGATGATTAAGGCGTCACCATGGCGTCGAACTGTAGCTCGCTTGGTAGAGAGGCGGAATTCTCTCGGGATCGTGACCGCCTGGCTACCACCATTGGTGAAGACACGCACGGTGACGGCCGGTTCGCTCAGAGCAGATTTGGTTCGCATAGCTACTAGGATAGCTATCCTTCGATCATGGGAAGCGTCAACCGTCCATGTTGGCATTCCCTGGTTCAACGGTCCCAAGTGAAAGCGAAAAAAACAACATTAACTGGGACGGAACCTACCAAGCCGGTGACGATTGATCCGGCCGGCTGCGGATGACCCGTCAAGGCCCGCTGCACTGATGCGCCGTCGCAGCTCGGGTGATCGAAGCCATAGCTAAAGTTTTCAGGATTGCCCTTTTGGCATAGTCTAAAGCTGGCGCATCAGGGAGACCTCGCCATCCGGTGGCGTAGCCGATCACAGCAAAGCCTGAAGCGGATGCGGAGGGCCGGAATGAAGTACCATCTCTCCGATCCTGGACGGTAGTGCGTGGGTTTCATACGGTGACCAATGCCGAGCCGGTCATGAGACCATAGGACCGGTGCTCATCTCTGACCTGCTTGGGTGGGGGCGATTGCCGGAGCGACATGCACCCCCAATCGATTATCAAGCACTGCGAGCTGAATCAGATAGTCCTGCTTGACGGCGCTCTCGGTCATGGACGCGCTGGTGCGGCTGAGGTCGGCCTGCTCAAGGTCGACGATCGAGGTCAGACCCAGGTCGAACCGTGATTTGGCAAGATCATAGGACAGTCCGGCTTGGACAAGCAGCTTACCGGCCATATCGAGGCGGGCATAAGTATAGGTGACGTTGGCGATGGCCACGCGCACATCCCGGGACAGGTCATTCTCGGCGATCCGCAACGTTGCCTTTGCCAGCTGCATGCGCAGCTCCGCTTCGTGCTGGCGTGTCGCGATGAGATTGCCGGAATAGAGGGGAATGGAGAGGTTGAATCCACCCGCGGCGTAGCTGCTGGCAAGACGCGGATCACGATCCACGCTCACGCCCGCAACACCGATTGCAGACACAGTCGGGTAATCCAGCGCACGTTCGGCATCGTACGCTCGCATGGTCGAGGAGATCTCGAAGCGCAGGCGCGCGATGGCCGGATTATCCCTCAGCGCCTGCGCGACCAGCTCATCAGCATGCTGCGTCGAGGGCGGCGCGAGCGCATGCTCAAGCAGGATGAACGGCTGCGGGATATCGAATCCGAGCAGGGTCGACAAGGTGAGGTTGTTGATCGTCAGCTCATTGCGCACCTGCGCCTCGAGCATGCGGCCCTCCTCCAGATTAACCTGGGCGAAACTCTGATCGAGCTCGGACTTGAGCTTGTTCTCGACCATTCCTGTCACCTTTGCCGCGATCTGCTGCCGCTCCTTCACGGTCTGCTCGGCCACGATGACCCGGGACTGGCTTTGCAGGGTGCGGTAATACTCGAGGTCGACTTCCAGCAGGATCTCATCGATCGATGCCTGCGAACGCTTGCTCTCGGCCCACGAATGCATGCGCGCCGCATCGATGCGACCCGTGGTGAGTCCGAAATCGGTTATCAGCTGGCTTGCCACCACACCGGCCGCCTCACGATCATAGATCGATGGGTTATTGAGCGCACCGGCCTCGATGCGGGTGTTGCCGCTGGAAGCGCGGACCATGGTCATGACGCCGGTCAGCTGCGGCAGATAGGCCGAGCGCTCGACGGCGACCTCATCCAGCGCTGCCACCGCCTGCAGCTGGGCGAGGCTGATGCGCGGCGCATTGAGCAATGCCAGCTCATGCGCCCGCTCCAGGGTGAGGGTTTCAGCGCGCTCCTCGCCATATGCGATCGTGCCGGGTCCGATGATCAGGACCAGCAGCAGGCATGCGCCAAAGGGTGGCATCATTGCTCCGACTCCTTGACCTGACCAGCCGGATCCGCCGCCGGCGCGGGGGGGCGGTGGCGACGATAGACCATGAGATAGGCGGCCGGGACGATGAACATCGTCAGCACCACCGAGACCGCTAGGCCGCCGACGATCGCGCGTGCCAGGGGGGCATACGCTTCCGTCCCGGTCCCCATCTTCGCCGCCATCGGGATGAGACCGATCAAGGTGGCGAGGGAGGTCATCAGCACCGGCCTGAGACGCACCCGGCAGGAGGTCGCGATGGCATCGTAGGCAGTAAACCCGGTCGCGCGCAGGCGATGCGCGAATTCGACGATGAGGATGCTGTTGGAGACCACGATCCCCACCATCATCACCACCCCCATCAAGGACATGATGTTGAGCGTGGTATCCGTCGCCCACAGCATGATGAGCACGCCGGTCAGCCCGGTGGGCACCGCGAGCAGGATGAGGAAGGGATCCACGAACGAGCGGAACTGGGCGACCAGTATGAGGTAGACCAGGATGACGGAGAGGATCAGGCCCAGGCCGAAGCTGGTGAACGAGGTGGTCATGCCCTCGACCATGCCGCGCAAGCTGATCCGCACCCCATCCGGCATCGCCGCCTTGGCGATGATGCGCCTGATCTGCCCGGTCACCTGCCCGAGGTCCTCGCCCTTGGTTGCGACATAGATATCGATGACGCGCCGGAGCTGATAGTGATCGACCTCGGTCGGCGAGAGGGCGTGGCTGAGCGTGCACACCGCATCCAGGCGCGTGGTATTGGCGCGGTCCGGCGAGCGCAATGGGATGGATTTGAGGTCCTCGATATTCTTGACCTCGTTCTCATGGTACTGGACCGTCAGCATGTAGTCATTCCCGGTGCGCTCATCGATCCAGTAGCTCGGCGCGATCATGGCATTTGAGGTCAATGCCGTGATGACGTTCCCGACCACCTCCTTCGAGGTCAGGCCGAGCTTGCTGGCGTGGACACGGTCGATGTCGAGCTTGATCGCGGGATAATCGACATCCTGGGGCACCAACACATCGCTGACGCCCGGGAGATCACGGACCTCCTGGGCCAGGGCGGTGGCGAGATGGTGGGTCGATGCCAGGTCGGTCCCGTTGATCTGGATGTCGATGGGCGCCGGCAGGCCGAGATTGAGCACGGCATCGACGAGGCCGCCGCTCTGGAAATAGGTGTTCAGCTGCGGCATGTCGGTGGTGAGCCGCTTGCGCACCCGCTCCATGTACTCATAGCTGCCGATGTGATGATCCTCGGCCAGGCTGCACTGGACGAAGGCCGTGTGCGGCCCTGAATTGGAGGTGTACATGGCAGAGAAATCAGGGGTTATGCCGATGTTGGCGACCAGCACCCCGAGGTCATGCGGCTCGACCTCCTCGCGGATGATGCCCTCGACCCGCTTGATCAGCGCATCGCTCTGCTCGATGCGGGTCCCGGTCGGCGCCTTGATGTTGATGACGAACTGCCCGGGATCGGTGCGCGGGAAATAGGAGACACCGATGAAGGGAAAGAGGCCGAGGCTGAGGACGAAGAGGCCGCTCAGACCCAGCACCGTCATCAGCGGATGGGCCAGGGCTACCGCCAGCACCTTGTCGTAGCGGGCGACCATGGCCTGGAACCGGCGATTGAACCAGGCTGAGAATCCGGTGGGGGCTGCCTTGCGACCCGCTTCTCCCCCATTCCCCTCCCCCGCATCATGGGGGGCGCGGATGAAATGGGCGCAGAACAGCGGCACCACGCTCATCGCCACGAAGTAGGAGGCAAACAGCGCCAGGACTACCGCCAAGGCCAGGGCGGTGAAGAGGAATTGGCTGACGCCGTAGAGGAAGGTAACCGGGAAGAACACCACGGCAGTGGTAAGGGTCGCGGCCAGCACCGGGAGGGCGACTTCCTGTCCGCCCTGCTGTGCGGCGAGGGCAGGGGCCTCCCCCATCTCGAGATGCCGGAATATATTCTCCAGGACCACCACTGAATTGTCGATGAGCCGCGAGAAGACCAGGGCCAGTCCACCCAGGATCATGGTATTGACCGTCCCTCCCATCAGCGACAGGGCGATGAAGGTCGCCAGCGCCGAGAGCGGGATGGAGAGGAAGACTGCCAGGGTCGCGCGCAGATTGGCGAGGAAGAGCAGGATCATCAACCCGGTGAGCACCAGGCCTATCGCCCCTTCATGGATGAGGTTCTCGATCGCGTTCTTCACGAAGATCGACTGGTCGAAGACCACCTTGGCGATGAGGCTCTTGGGGATATCGACGAGGCCGGCGACAGCGGACTTGATGCCATCGACGACGGCGATGGTATTGGCATCGCCGCCCTGCTTGAGCACGGGCAGATAGACCGATGCCTGTCCGTCGATGTGCACGGCATTGGTCTGGATCTGGGCCCCGTCCTTGGCCTCGCCGACGTCAGCGATCATGACCGGAGCGTTGCCCACGGTCTTCAATGGCAGCCGGTTGATCTCACCGATGGTGTTGAGCTGGCTATTGGCGTAGAGGTTGTAATCGTAATTGCCGATGAGCACATCGCCCGCCGGCAGGATGAGGTTGGAATCGTTGACCGTCCGTACCACATCCATGACGCTCAGCTGACGCGCCTCCAGCTTCAGGGGATCGACATAGACCATGATCTGGCGGTAGCGCCCTCCGAATGGCTGCGGCACCGAGGCGCCGGGGACGTTGGCCACCTGGTTGCGGACATCGAACTGGCCGAGATCGCGCAGCCTGGTCTCGTCCAGGCCCTCGCCCTTGAGGGTGATCAGGCACACCGGCAGGCTGGAGGCGTCAAACTTGAGCACCACCGGCGGGAGGGTTCCCGGCGGCAGGCGGCGCAGCTGGGCGCCGGCGAGATTGGCAATGTTGCTGACCGCAGTATCGGCGTTGGTTCCGGGCTGGAAAAAGACCTTGATCAGGCTGACGCCCGGCAGCGAGCGCGACTCGATATGGTCGATGCCGCTGCCGAGGGTGAAGAAGCGTTCGAAGCGGCCGGTGATGTCATTCTCGATCTGCTCCGGCGGCATGCCGGAGTAGAAGGTCGCGACGACCACCACCGGAATGTTGATGTCGGGGAATAGGTCGACCGGCATGCGTATCAGACGCGAGATGCCCACCACGCAGACGACCAGGCAGAGGACGATGATCAGATAGGGGTAGCTCAGCGAGAATCGCGTCATTGAGCGGCTCGCTTCGTGGCGGCGGGGATGCGGCAGACGATGTCCGCATTGGGGAACCCTTCATGATCCACGCGCCCGCCATGGATGGAGATGGCCGTGACGACGCTGCAGGCATCCTGGGCCTGGTGCGCCGCCAGGCGGCTATCGGATAGCGAAGTGGTCATGACTGAACCTCAGAACTGATGGAAGGACGCGCAGGGATGGCAGGCGGAGCTACGGACTGGCCGCAGGCTCCTTGTTCGATACCGGCTTGGGGTCGACCAGCTGACCGGGCCGGATCTTCTCCAGGTTGCCGTACACCACGGTCTCCCCGAGCTTCACTCCTGAGAGGATCTCGATGCTCTCCGGGCTCTCGAGGCCGATGGTGACGGGACGCTCCTGGACCAGGCGGTCCGCTCCGACCACATAGACGAGGTGCGCTTGCGGACGGCGGCGGATAGCCTCATGCGGAAGGATCAGGACACCGGCATGGCGATCGACCTGCATGTGCACGGAGGCATACATCCCGGGAGTGATATGGAGATCCGCATTGGGAACGTCGATCTGGACTTCCATGGTTCGCGTCGAATTCTCGACCCTGGTCCGGAAGCGGGTCACGCCCGACGTGCGGTCCTCGTTCAAGGCGCCGATATGGAAGGCCACCCGTGAGCCGACATGGACCAGGGCGACCAGGGATTCCGTGACCGGGAAGGAGAGCCGCAGGAGGTCCTGCTGGGAGAGCTGGATCAGGGGAGACACCTGCGCACCTGCTGAGACCCCGCCCTGGACCAGAGTCCCCGGATCGGCGAAGCGTCGCGTCACCACCCCGGCGAAGGGTGCGGTGATGGTGCAATAGCGCTTGAAGGTGAGCAGCTTGGCGAGCTCTGCCTGCGCCACGGATTCCTGGCTCGTGGCCGCCTTCCAGGCCCCCAGGGAACCCAGGGCAATTGCATCAC
>PLEW01000160.1 GCA_003136555.1 Planctomycetota bacterium
CCTCGATGCCGTCACCCCGCCATGGCAGCGAACCGGCCCCCGCCTGCTGACGCCAGCGGACGCCTCAGGACCCCCTTTGTGCACCTCGCTGACCGCACCCAGAGCACGACCGGAAACCAGCCATGAAGCGCGCCGACACCAATGGCCAGACCTATCCCTACCGCCTCACCGTCGCCCTCACGCTCGAGCAAGCTGGCCGCCTCGAGGAGGCAGCCCGACTCGCGGGCCTGAAGCCAGGTGTCTACGCCCGTCACCTGCTGACCAGCCAACCCATGCCGGAGCCCCCACGGGCGATGATCGACATGGAGGCGGCTCGAGCACTTCAGGGGAGCGCAAACAACCTCAACCAGCTCGCCAAGCTGGGCTGGAGAGGGGGGTGGGATCCTCCCACCCTTGGGGCCGCCCGGCAGGCGGTCCTCGACTGTGCTGCCTTGCTACGACGCTTGTTGGGACTGGCGCCTCTGTCGTCGGGGGAACTGGAGCGGCTCCACCCCTCCCCGGTGATCGTCGAACGGATCGAGGCTAAGCCGGCCCCGGCGTCGCCGGCGGCCGCTTCGGGNNGAAACGTGTCTCTGGCGGTTCGCACAACGCCTCGTTCCGCTCGACCATGGAATACCTGCTCAACGAGCGGAAGCACCCGGAGCACGAGGTCATCGCCGGCAGTGTGGATGCGGACACGGCGCGGGATGCGACCCGGATTTTTGGCTACTACCGGGCGATGCGGCCGGACATCGCCAAGCCGTGCGCGCACTTCGCCATCGGCTATGCGCCCGAGGACGGCGGGCGGGTCCGCGAGCACCAGGCACTGCGCCGGGAGATCGCAGGTCATCTGGTGCAGGAGCTGATCGAACGCGAGTACATCGTCAGGGCTGAGGAAGCGGCGGCGGCGGGGCGCGAACCACCTCGACGGCCCGACCCCAACGCCTATGCCTGGCTCATGGTGACGCATCACGAGAAAGGTCATGTCCATGACCACGTGGTCCTGTGCCGTATTGGCGGTGACGGGACGGTCTGGATCGGCAAGAACGAGGCCAAGGTTGCTCGGACCATCTCACGCGAGCTCGAGAGCACCTATGGCCTGCGCGAGATCGACCGCCCCGGGCAGGCCCTCCGAGCCCGGCAGCGGGATCCCCAGCACACGCATCCCCGGAATGACCGGGAACAGGCGGAGCAGCGGCGCACCAAGACCGCTCCCGCCCGGGCCCAGGTCGCGGCGCGGCTGCGCGGCTGGCTGGCCGAGCATGAGGGTGGGCGTGTCGGCCTGGCCGAGCTACAGGCAGCCATGACCCGCCATGGCATCCAGGTGCTCGAGCGCCGCGATGCCTATGGCCAGCTGCGCGGCCATGTTGTCGCGTCGCGTGGCCAGCAGTGGACCGGCGCGCAGCTGGGATTCCGCGGCCAGGACACCATCGCCGCGGCCCTCGCCCGGTGCGGGGATCATCGGCTGCAGGAGCGGTCACCGACCAGGACCATCGATCGATGACTCGCCAGATCGCCGTCGACCTCCTCATTCTCATTGTGGGCACGTTGCTGGGTGCGTTCTGGTGCCTCGGCCTGGCGCGACAGTCATTGAGCCAGGTGTCGCTCGCCTTTGAGCGCGAGTACAGCGCATCACTCCCGATCGTGCGGCAGATCATTGGGCCTCTTCCCGATGCCGTGGAATCCGAGGCGACGGCCGACCTCCCTGGATGGAAGCGATCCCTGGGCGTCGTGACGGATATGACGGCCAAGATGAAGGCCTTCCTGGACGTCTATCCCCGACTGCTCGGTGTGCGTGCGTTCCCCTTCGCCGCGGTCTATCTGATGGGATTACCCCTCGTGCTGGCGGCCTGGCAGCTGGGTCTCGCGCGTCAGCGACTGCGCATGCAGCGCGGAATCGCGCCGGCTCCCTGGCTGCATTCCCGGGGCGGGATGCTTGCCAGTGCCGGTCTGATCCTGGTGTTTTTAATCCCAGGGACCCTCGCTGCCGCCACGGCGCTGTCGTTTGCATGGGTTGGTGTTGGCGGCGTCGTGGTGAGCGCCAGCGGTGGCTATCTCATTGGCATGCATGCGCGGAGGGGATGATGGGCGCGTCGACCTTACCTGATCCGATCGACTGCTACCGCCGGGCGATGTGGTTAGCGGTGCTGGGGTGGTTCACGACCATCGCCGGCATCATGGCTGTGGATTTTGAGCAATGGGGGGCGCAGGCGTCTCTGTTTGTGCCCTGCCTCGCCATACTGCTCTATGCACGGTGGCGGATCACGGTTTGGTCACGCACTCGTCAGGAGCTGGGGCGCTGGACCATCCTGCGCTGGCGGGCGGAAGACGACCGCGCTCAGGAAGGGATCTACGNNCCAGCCGCATGCGCAACGCCTCGCCAATCTGATGTCGGAGCCCTGGAGCGTGGTCATTCCGCACGACGCGCCACAACGTGCCCTGCCCGGCGATACGCGGCCCTGGGCAGTCGGCGCCGATGAGGCGCATCCCTATCTCTTCCAGGTCGCTGAGCTGCAGCACATGTCCCTGGGNNAAGAGCACGCTGCTGCGCCTGATGGCCCGTGCTGGCATCCGCCATCCGAGCCGGCCGCCGGTCTTCATCCTGGATCCCAAGGGGGATCGGCATTTGCGCAACGAAGCGGCTGCGGAGACGGCCCGTGCAGGTCGGCGCTTCCTCTACATCAGCCTCTACTTTGATCAGCTGTCCGCTACGTACAATCCGATCCTGCGCTGCGATCGGCCCGAAGACCGGATCCAACGCTTCGATGCCGTGATTCCCCATCAGGGCAGCAGCAGTCCCGCTTTCCGCGATAACCCCATCGCCTGGGCGACGACGGTGTGCACCGCGGTCGAAGCCGTCGCGGACCTGCTGCAGGCGATGGGGGGATCGGGCACGACGCCGCCGCCGGTGCTGCGGGCCCTCGCCTGGGTACGCGATCATCCGGATGATCCGCCGGCGGCGGCCATCGCCGCCGCGGCAGATCCGGCGAGCGCGCTGCCATCCCAATGCGCGCCCGCAGGATGGCCGATCGACATCTTCATGGTGCCCGATTGGGTCCTGGCCCGACCGCAGGTGCTCATGGCCTGGATCCTGCGCTTGGCGCATCCGGCCGCCCTCGAGCAGATCCCGCTCGATCCCAACGCCGCACCGCCGGAGGAGCGGACCGGGCCGGCCCTGCTGGCGGCCTGGGCCGCGGCGAAGCCGACGGGAACCGCGGCCGCAGTGTGGGCGCATTTCCGGCCAGGATTCGCATCCGTGCATGCCGACCTGGTCAAGCGGCTCGGGGACAGCATGCGGGATCTGCTGCAGATCGCCGGCGAATCGACCAAGAACCGCAGCACCGTCGGCTCGGCGCTCTCGATCGTCGCCCAGACCCTGAGCCGTATCCGCCGCATCATCGCGACGCAGCAGCCCGACATCGACATGGAGCATTTCTGCAACTCCGATGACGTGCTCTATGTCGAATGCGCCTCGATGGCCCTGGGACCGGTCGCACGCATGTTCGGCCGCCTGATCCTCGGCGACCTAGCCGGCTATCTGGGCGAACGCAACGCCCGTGGGCAGCCGGGGAAGCCGGTATGGTTGATCGTCGACGAGCTAGCGGAGGTTATCAACCAGCCGTTGCTGCAGCTGGTCGCGATGGGCCGCGCTGCCGGTGTGCATGCCCTGTTCCTAACTCAGGATCGCGCCGGTCTGATCCGCGAGATCGGCAAGGAGGGGGCAGAGAAGTTCCTGGCCAACATGAATGGGGGCTTGTTCCAGTTCTATACCAACGATCGGGAGGATGCCGATCGCATCGTCCGGCGCGCCGGCCAAGTGCATGTCGACAAGGCGACGACCTCCGTGTCGGTCTCAGGGACCAATCAAGGTCCCCATGATTATCAGGTGGCGCAGTCAACGTCGTTCGGTCGTGACCAGCAGACCTATCTGGCGCCCGATGCGGTCATGCGATTGCCAGTGGGCTGCTGCGTGCTGTACCAGGGCGGGCGTTTACACGTGCTCAAAGTCGCCAAGTTGCCGGATCCGACGATCGATTATCTCGCATCACGGGGGATCACCTCATCCGGTTCAGCACCAGCATCGGGGCATGCATGACGCGATGCCCAGGAATGGACGCCGGCTAGGGAGATGGCGCGAGGATCCTATTCCGGCACCAGCGCGAGACGCGGGCCGGGAAACAGCGACTCTCATGTGGGGGCAGGTGGAGAACCACGATCGCCCACTGATGAAAAATATTCGCGAGCGCCTCGATCCCATTGCGTATGGATCGAATGGCGACGACCACGCCTCCGAGGACCACCAGCAAGGCCACGACGAGAAAGAAGGCGGCCCACATCATGTGGGTGTCCGATGCTCCAGCAATCAATGGGCACAGCTCATCGATGAGTTCACCCCAATCGCCACCGCCGTCCACGAAGAATTGCCGAACGGCGACGGCATCTTTGAGGATGTGCGCCAGCAACCAGGTCCCCACCAGCATGCAGGCACCAGTGGTGATCAGGTAGGCTGTGGTCGCCCCGAGCGAGGCGCCTAGCTGCCGCAGGAAGGAGGGGCGCTGGTCGGGCGATGGCGGCGGCACCGGCCGCGGCGCTTCGTCCGGGATGCTGAACTGATCGGTCGGGCGTTGNNGGCTCATGGCAGCAGCTTCCTCGATGCCTGGTTCCGTCAAGCGCAGGCTCTGATCGGTCTGCTTATCTCCCTGGTCCGCATCATTATCCCCGCTTTCGCTGCCTTCGGTAATCTCATAACCATGGTGCCGGTATTCGTGCTCGAGATTGCTGGCCTTGACGGCCACCCGTTCCTCAATGCTGACCCGGGCGATGGGGAATGCCTCTCCGCGGTCGCGGGCTTCACGCATCGTGCGCAGGTTCTCGCTGACGGCGAGGAATGCTCCCGATATATTTCCTGCTTCGTGATCCGTGGCATGACGTTTGCCCTCTGGTTGTCCAGCATCGTGACAGAGGACTGATTCTGTCAATATTCCAGGGCGACACTCGAGCAGGCCATCGCGAAAGTGATTGGGCGCCGAAAACCCTAATCGCTTAGGGGTACCGCCATATGATTTTTTGGGTGGCGGTATCGACGAATTTAATCCCACCAAACCTGCTTATATCGCTCAGTGGAATGTCAGTCATGGTCTGAACTAGATCGGGTTTTATGTTTCCCTGGAGAGCCTCGAGGTCCATGAGGCCAAATTGGTCCGCGATTATTCTTTTGGCAAACCAATTCTTTCCATGAACCTCGAACAGACGGCGCTTCGATTCTTCTGTCAATGCATAGGTAACCGTGTCATCTTTTTGAATCACGTTCACCTGAAGCGCGGCGCGCGGTACAACGGCGGACCAATGCCGCGGCTCCTTGACTAAAGCGAGGGCACGTTCCTCGAGCGCGGCAAAGTCATTCCCATACTGGTCCCCTTCGAATACACCGATCGTGCAGCCGAATTCTACTTTAATGCCGGAAGTTGTCAGAGATAATGGGAGTTCGGTATCGGCACGATGAAGATGGTCCTTAGCCGCGATCAGAGAATTTTTAATTTCCTCGTATCGGATCGGACCCGGGAACCACACATCAAGATAGCTTAGAACCTGATTCCTGCCCGGGCGGACATCGCACATTGCGCCCATCAATTCATTGTTCTCATCATGGAGTAAGGCATTAATCGCCCTCGCCCCCTCATGCGTTGTCACCACATGTGCGGATAGGTAAAACATGTTATCTGGCCCCTACTCCCATCATCAGGGCTTCGTGCTTAAAGCTTGGGAGCATGAATGCGGAATCGAGGGTGCGGCGGCTTTCCGTAGGGGTAGGGACGGTGGGGACTTTCTCAACCAGCCACTCAGCGATAGTGATTTCATGCTCACTAAGCTCCAGCCAAGCCGCGGTCATATCCTCTAGTAGGCTTCCTTCGTCCTGGCTATAAAGCCCACGGTTTTTCGTTCTCATTTCCGCAAGCCGGTCCACCATTTCGCGGTATTTTTTCATCGGCGCCGAGTCATCGTGGTTCATATTTTTCTCCATTGCGGCCGGGTGTGTGCGAGTGCGCCTTGGTAGGCAGTGAGCTGCATCGGTGCTGTTGGCGACATGACCCCATGACCTCTGGCCGGATTTGTGACCTGAAGAGTGAGTTCTTTGGTCGGAAAGGGGTCATCGGCAATTTCAAATTTTGCAAGTTGTCCAGGTTCTCCAGTGCAGGCCTTGGTCAAATGGGCGGGCATTCGAGCGCCCTTCACGAAGAGTGACATGCCTGCTTTACCCGGATGCACGAGACCTTGGCTGTCGGGATAGATGTCTGAGGTGCCCCCACTTTGACCGGGGAGTGGCTTTGTGGATCCGGGATGGCGGGCTCCCAATTGCATACCCGCGTCGCCGACAACTGGGCCGCCATCGGCATCAACCACCATAACACGGACAAACACCGTCATCAGCGATCTCCCTCCGACAATTCACGATAGGTGGTGGTCGTTTTAAGGCCAGTAGCGGCCGGGCCTGAGTTCGTGAAGTCGACCTCGACCGGAATCGATGCCGTGACACCCGGATTTTCAATCCGCTGCTCTGCCGAGTCCTGACCCGCTCGCCTCTTATGACAACCTGAGCTTTCGTAAATGCCCATTATC
>PLEW01000163.1 GCA_003136555.1 Planctomycetota bacterium
GGCCATCGGCATCCTATATAAGGAGAACGCGTCCATTTCCGGCGCCGAAGTAGGTTGCCAGGGCGAAGTAGGTGTCGCTTGCTCCATGGCGGCCGCAGGTTTGGCTGGGGCGCTGGGAGGCTCGAACGATGAAGTGGAACATGCCGCCGAGATCGGCATGGAACATCACCTCGGCATGACTTGCGATCCGATAGGCGGCTTAGTGCAGATTCCCTGTATCGAACGAAATGCCATTGGCGCGGTCAAAGCGATCAACGCGTGCCGCATGGCCATGCAGGAAGGCGGCGGCCATATCGTGTCGCTCGATCAAGTGATTCGGACGATGTATCAAACCGGACTCGATATGCAGTCGAGGTATAAAGAGACTGCCTTGGCGGGGCTTGCCGTGAATGTGAAGGATTGCTGAGGACCAAATGTACAAGAACATGGCGCCGTTTCTGACGGAAAAGATTGCCGGGATTAAAAAAGCCGGTCTCTATAAGCGCGAACGTGAGATGACCAGCGCCCAGCAGGCTGAAGTGGGTGTGAGCGGTAAGGCCAGTGTATTGAACATGTGCGCCAATAACTACCTCGGCTTGGCTAACCATCCGGCGATTGTGAGTGCGGCGCGCGAAGCCTTGGATAAGTGGGGCTATGGGCTGGCGAGCGTGCGTTTTATCTGTGGCACGCAGTCCATTCATAAAGAGCTGGAGGCCAAGCTTAGCGCCTTTTTGGGAACGGAAGACACGATTCTTTACGGATCGTGCTTTGACGCCAACGGCGGATTGTTTGAAACGCTGCTCGAAGAGGACGACGCCATCATTTCCGACGAACTCAATCATGCGAGCATCATTGATGGAATTCGCTTGTGCAAGGCGGCGCGCTTCCGCTACAAAAACGGCGACATGGCCGATCTCGAAGCGAAGTTGGGCGAGGCTTCTTCCGCACGTCACCGCATGATTGCCACCGATGGCGTCTTCTCTATGGATGGCTATATTGCCAAGCTTCCGGAGATCTGCGATTTGGCCGACAAATACGACGCCATGGTGATGGTGGACGACTCGCACGCCGTGGGCTTCATGGGCGCGCGCGGTCGCGGCACGCACGAGCATTGCGGGGTCATGGGCCGCGTGGACATCCTCACTGGCACGCTCGGCAAGGCGTTGGGCGGGGCCAGCGGTGGTTACACCAGCGGCCGCCGGGAAATCATCGAGCTGCTGCGCCAGCGCTCGCGCCCCTACCTGTTCTCCAACACCCTCGCGCCCTGCATCGCCGCCGCCTCACTGACCGCCATCGACCTCGCCGCCGCGGGGACCGAGGCGCGCCGGACCCTCGCAGCGCATGCCGCTGCACTACGCGCCGGACTGGGCGCGGCCGGCTTCACCGTCCTGCCGGGCGAGCATGCGATCGTCCCGGTCATCCTCGGCGATGCCGGCCTCGCGGTGCGCTTCGCCCAGGCGCTCTTCGAACAGGGCATCTTCGTGGTCGGCTTCGGCTATCCGGTGGTTGAGCGCGGACAGGCGCGCATCCGCTGCCAGGTCTCGGCCGCGCACACGGCAGAGGATCTGACAGGTGCGATCGCGGCCTTCCGCTCCGTCGGTGGCTCGCTGGGCCTGGCGATCCGGTGATGCCTGCGCCGGGCCGAGCCCCGCGCCGGGCCTGTTGCGCATGGCATCTCCTCAGGGGGCGTTTACGCTCTCGCCCACCCGCCCTTCACATGAACGCAACCTCGTCCTTGGCTCGCCTCCCCTTCCCATCGCCCGCCAGCCTCGCGCTGTTCGCCCTCGTCCTGATGGCGGCCGGCCGTCTCCCCGCCGAGGACAGCCCCAGCGGCGACATCTCCTTCCCGCCGCGCAGTGCCGATTTCGTTCCCTGGCGGCAGCAGTTCTACGCCTATAATCTGCGCACCTGCGGCGACATCTTCCGCACCACCGCCGACCATGGGCAGCCGTGGGCGAAGACCGCTGCGCACGTCCTCGACGACCTGTCGGCCTACTTCACGGAAACGCCGGGGGCGCCTTCGGTCACGGCCGTCTCGGCCGAGGCGGTGGAGGTCTGCAACGCCGGCTGCGATGACCCGATGGTGCTCTATGCCTGCGGCCTGGGTTACCAGGCGGGCCAGCAGTTCGACCAGGCGGCGGAGGCGTTCGCCAAGGCCTACGAGCGCTTCAAGGTCAGCGCCTACCCGGCATTCCGCACCCTGCGCTGCGTCGGCCGCCTGATCGGCATCCGCCTGATGAAGGAGCGCGCAGCGATCTCGCCCCAGACCGAGGCGCTGCGCGCGGAATGGATCGCCCTGGGCGTGCGCTCGCTGCATGAGGTGAGCGCCAAGGATGCGGTGGCCAGGCAGTTCTATGGCAATATCCTCGGCTCCGCCATCGATGGGGACAAGGCCACGCGCGAGCTCATGCATGCCGCCCTGATCGCCGAGATCGCCAAGGGCGGCATCGATTCCTGGCTGGGCGAGGTCGTCACCGCCTACGCGGAGATCGACCGCGCCTGGGCCGCACGCGGCGGCGGCTATTCCAACACCGTGACCGAGGCCGGCTGGAAGGGCTTCGCCGAGCATCTCGACCAGGCGGAGACGCACTTCACCGCCGCCTGGGCGCTCGACAAGACCCTCGCGCAGGCGCCAGCGGGGATGATCACGGTGTGCATGGGCAAGAGCTCAGGCGTTGCGGCGGAGCGCACCTGGATGAATCGGGCGATCTCGGCGCAGATGGATTTCACCGATGCCTACGCCAATCTCTTCAATGCCTGGCTGCCGCGCTGGGACGGCACCCATGCCATGATCCTCGAGCTCGGCAGGAAGGCCCTGGCGACCAGGGCCTTCGACAGCGGTACGCCCGAGATCGTGCTGACCGCCTTGCAGACGGTGGCGCGCGATCTGCGGGACACCAAGGGCGACCCCAACCAGTTGTGGAAGGATGCCCAGGTGTGGAGCGACATCCAGACCCTCTTCGACGGCCTGCTCAAGGAGCCCTCGCGGTCCGCGGTGCGCGACTGGGACCTGGTGCGCTATGCCGCCTATGCCTGGCGCTGCGGCAGGAATGATCTGGTGCCCGGCATCCTGAAGCGCGTCACCGGCACGCCTGATGCGGAGCTCTTCAGATCGATCGCCCATGAGACGCTCGACACGGTCATGAAGGCGGCGAAGGGCGCGAGTGATTTCTGAATCGGCGGGTAGGAGCTCCTGCCCAGCCGCCATCTTGCGGCTGATGACCCCGGACCCCTCCGGCAGCTATCGCCCGGTATGACGTGATGCCGCTGTCGCAGGCTGCGCCGTGGAATCGCACCTGCAGATCAGCGGCGACCGTCACGCTGGCGGCTGGGGTTTGACCGGCAATCGCACCATTGCCTCGTTGATGGCGCCCGACCATGGACAAGCCCGCCGCGATCCTCGGGATCGCCATGCAGGCGACCGTGAGCGGTGCAGTCGTCCATGGTATTTACCGCATGCAGTTCTACGACGCCTACGTGCATCGCAGAGCGAGCCCGCGGTCGATGTCCCATTCCCATCCGCATCCGATGGAGCTGGCCGCATTGGGAACGATATGCGCCATCTCTCAGGCCATCCTCCTCATCATGAGGATCATCGGCCTGTTCGATGAGCGCTCCTCGAAGCGATCCGCCTGGTGCGGTCTGCACCCCGGCGCCGAGGCACCATCCTGGGTGCATGGCCGACGCTGCTGGTCAGGGATGGGACGTCCTGTCTGCCATGACCGCCGAGACTGCCCACGACGCCCCCTGACTCAGGAGACCCTTGGGCCGCACGCTCATCTGGGTGAACCCGACAGGACAGCGCGGGCGCCGCCGCACAGGGGCCATTGCAGGAACGCCAGGCCACCGCCGAGAGAGCCATGCCGGCGCCCACGCATTGACACCGGCCACATCCGCATTGCAATGGATCCGCCTTGGCATGATCGCGGAGCCGCTCTCCCGCTGATGATGAAGCATGTTGCTGCGATCTATGCCTACCCGCTTATGACGAGCGCCATTGGTGACACCATGCTGGTCCGTGCATCGTTCGCGCTGTTCGTGTGCGCCCGGCTGTCCGCAGCTGATCTGCCAGGGATTCCCGTTACTGGACGGATCGACACCCCCCTGCTGGTGCTCGATGCGGGCGACAGCGACTTGGGCACGGAGGGCGGCGCTTCCGGGGACGATTGGCGGGTTGCGCATGCCGATCTCGATTGGGATCACGATTGGATCTCCGCATCAGCCGACCTCAGCCTGCTGACCAACAAGGCGTCCGCCGGCACATCCGGGTCGTCCAATCAGGGCTTCTCGTCGGTGAATGGGGCAGGACGCAGCGATGAGTTCACCGCATCGCTCGCCTACCGTTGGAGCGACGACTGCCGGTATGGGCATGCCTGGGGGCAGATCGGACCGGGCATCCAGATCGCTGGCGATCTGGGTGGCCGGACCATCCAGAATGATTTCCACTCGGTCATCGGGAATCCCCCGAACAATCTCGCCTATGATCATCCCGGCACCCGCTTCGCCGGACTGGTCCATGCGGGCATCGGGGGACGCACCGGGCTCGCCGGACCCTTGGCGGTGGACGTCCGGGGGCTGGGTGAGCTGACCACGAGCGGCTGGTCGCGTTGGCGAGCCGAAGTCCTGCTGCTGGCATCCTGTCCCTATGGCGGGGCATGGTGCGGTGCGCGCCAGGATGGCGCGGCGGGTCATGCGCTGACGGCGATCGCCGACGACGTCGCCAGGCATGAAGGCGGATTCAGCCTGGTGATCGGCCTCACCTGGCATTATCTGGACTGCGAGCTGTCGCTGGAAACATCACACGATGTCACAAATGGCGGGCAGGATGGCTACTTCTCCCTTGCCTATGCGCCGTAGCGGCTCGCGGCTGCCGTCGCAGCCCCGTAACTATTCGGTGAAGGCCCCATACAGATGGAGCTTCATTCCTTCGCTCAGCATTGGCCGTCCTACCGCTGGGCCAATATCTCCCGCAACGCCGCCGGCGTCAGCATCGCCGCGTCCGGCGGGTCTCTTCCGACTAGTGCATCGTTCGGTTAGTTCATTCTCGATTTCTGGAATCGCCTGGTCGGCTTGATCATCTTTCGCAATTTCCCTGGGCCAGATGTCCAGGCAAACGGGACACATCGCTTGCTATGTTCCTTGATGTAGTGCCGAGGGAAATGGGCCAATTCCTCGGTTGATTGGTGCACTGCCTGCTGCAAACCTTGCCGCGTCATGATGCCAAAGGGGCATTCGATGGGATTCGTCCACGACGCATGGGTCGGCGTATAGCGGAATGACATTTTCGGATATCGCGAGAGCCATTCTTTGGCGGCCGCATTGTTATGCGTGTTGAGATTGTCCATTATCACGCACATCCTCTTCCCCTCATATTTCCGAGCCAGACCATCCATGAAATGTAGGCAATCCTTCGATGTGCGACGATCAGTATCGCGCGAGACGCAGTGCAGTTCGTGCATGACGTCAGGATCACTCCGAGAGGCGGGCCAGGCGTGCCTACGAGTGGTCTTTGGCATGGGAATCGACCCCTTACGAGAGGGTGGAAGAGGAAGACGAAGAAGCCGAGGAAGCTGAGATAATCACTCAAATCGGCCTGAATCGATAGGGGTCCGAATGCCAGGGAAGCATATAGTTGACACGGAAACTTTATGTTGTAGTTTCCCTGTCAACCATGACCAAACCACCAACATCCAAGCTCTACGACGGACCGCTGACCTCCCACGCCGGGTTCTGGCTGCGCTTCGTCTCCAATCATGTATCAGGCGCATTCCGCCATAAATTGGCAGGGAAGGGCATCGCCGTCGCCGAATGGGCGCTCATGCGCTCCCTCTTCGAACATGGCGAGGTTGCCCCCAGCCAGCTGGCTGTTCAGTTGGGCATGACGCGTGGCGGTATCACCAAAATAGCGGACAAACTCCTGGCCCGCTCGCTGGTGTTCCGCATCCCTGATGCCGGCGATGGTCGTGCTCATGCACTCTCCCTGACAGCGGCGGGACGTCGTTTGGTGCCGATTCTGGCCAGACTCGCCGATGACAACGATCGCGAATGGTTCGGTCATCTGCAGCCTGAAACGGTGGCATCCTTGACCAAGATTCTGCGCGACATCGTCGAGCATCACCGGCTACGGACGGTCCCCATCGAATAACGGTGAGCATCATGTGATTACCGATTTCCGCTGACCGCATTCGCCCTTCAGCCTCTTCACCACCATCACCATCTAACCCGAAAGGAACCCAATGGACAGCGAAATCAAGACACTCGGGGAGTCGTGCACTACCTATTCCTACGAGGAGCGTCACTCCTTCCTGCAACTCGTGGGCCAGCTGATGGCCGCGGGAGTCGAACGCGATCATGCCGATTCATTCCGCCTGGAGAAGATCTAGTATCTGCCAAACGGCGAATCGCACGCTGTGGCATGCAAATCCGGCGATGTCCAGCCTGCTCTCCCCTTCTCCGAGGACGGGATCGTGGCCGCGCTGCGTGCGATTCAGGCCCAGACGATTCAATACATCGAATTCTGCAATCAGGTGAAGGCCGCAGGCTGCATCTCCTACGTCGTCTCAATCGCAGGATGACGGGCCCTCTATTTCGGGCGCGCTGGCAACGTCTACGTCGAGCACTTCCCGAAAGCAAAGTAACGCACGGCACTGCGAACCTCACACCTGTATCTCGATCACTTCCCCATTCTCTTCGTAGCATCAAACCATACCCCAACCCAGGGAACATCGTCATGAACATCGACATTACCACCGTCATGGAAGCCTGCACGGCAGGCTCCGATCAAGAACGAATGACCTTTCCCCAAGTCGTCATGCAGCTGATTGATGCTGGTATCGAGCGCTATTACGCCGATCTCAGCCGCTCGGAGAAGATCTACTACTTGCCAAGTGGCGAATCGCACTTGGTCCCCTGCAAGCACATCATTCAGAAGCCGGCGATGAACTTCTCGGCGGAGGGCGTAGAGGCCGCCGTTAGAGCGATTCAAGGCCAGACGATCAAATACCAGGAATTCTGCGCGCGGATCGCCGCTTCTGGTTGCATTGGGTACATCGTCTCCCTAACCGGTCGACGCGCGGTGTATTTCGGCCGGACCGGCGACATGCACATCGAGCACTTCCCGAAAGCCAAGACATGAACGCCCTGGCACTGGGAATTGGCGGGGTCGTGCCAGCACTCCTGCTGGGCGTCGGAACCGTGCTGATGCGGTGCAGCATCGGCAATGGCGCTTCAATTGCCGCGTAGGTGGCCACCGTGGGCACGACCATCGCGGTGGTCGGATGGCTCGCGTCGGCTGTAGCTGGGGGCGTGAGTGGCGGAGGCCGTGCCATTGGCGATGCGGTAGCGATGGGGCTCACATGGCCGGTAGCCATCGCCTGCATGAGCTACGGATTCGGCACGCTCAAGCTCCCCGTGTCGATCATCGCGCCACTTACCAATAGCAATGCGTTGATCGCAGTGGCACTCGGCGCCTTCATCTTTGCCGAATGCAAGGATCTGGATATGGGGCGCGTTGTGATCGGCACCCTCTTCATCAGTGTCGGCGCGGCATTAGTTTCGCTATCTAAAGCAAGCTAAGCAGCTTCCGATCGCTCTCGATCGGCAAGCCATCTTGGCTTGCCGCACACCCTCCTCGTCTCCAGCGAGGTCTACTACGACCGACATGGGAGTCCACTATTGCGTCGCACCCGTGTCGCACCATCTGTCTCTGTCTGCTGTCGCTTGCCGCCTGTGCCGCTAAGAATCTCACACCCGAAACGATCTACGGCGTCGGCCCTGAATGACTAGCCAACCATTTCTATTACGGGTATCGATTGGTGCGACCGCTGGGAATCGAACCCAGGACCCACAGATTAAAAGTCTGTTGCTCTACCAACTGAGCTACGGTCGCATGGAGGCTGGTGGTGGCATGCCGGGCAGGCGCCAGGCTGGTGGGGCAATCGGTTGTCCTGCCGCGCGCTGGCGGTCATCGCCGGTCTGGGCCGGGGTATCGGAAGAGGCTGCTTCTGCGGTGTCCTGTAATACCGGCCTCCTCCGGTGCGTCCAGCCCTACCGCCCTGAGGCGTAGCGCACGTCAGTCGCTGCACGCTGACCGAACAGTGCGCTTCCTCACGCGAGAAATGGAGTATGTCGTCCCGACCCGTCGACCTTCAGTCAGTCGGGATTGGCTTCAGGCGGGATTGGCCTCAGGCGTCTGGCTCTTGCGGATCTGCACCGAGATCGCGTTGAGGATCTGGTCCTTGGAGTACGGTTTGGCCAGATAGTCGCTGCAGCCGGCAGCGCGGCATTTCTCGTCCTCGCCCTTCATGGCATTGGCGGTCAAGGCGATCACCGGGAGATTGCGCAGACGCTGGTTGGAGCGGATCGCCCGGGTGGCGTCGTAACCGTTCATAACCGGCATCATCATATCCATCAGCACCAGCTTGAACTGGCCGCCCTCGAGGCGCTCAAGCGCCACGGCGCCGTTGTCGGCAACCTCATAGCTGTACCCGGCACGTGCCAACAGGAAGGCAATCAGCTTCTGATTCACCGGGTTATCTTCAACGATGAGGATATCAGACATCCGCACGAACTCTCCGATTGAATGGGCTTAGCGTACTCCATGGGCACCTTCGCGGCAATGCCCAGATCACCCTCCCTCGACTTTCAGACTCAATGCCTCACCTGGAAGGCCGCCAGAGTGAAATCCGCAAGCTCCTTTGGCAGCTCATCTTGCATGACGATGGCCGCTACCGCCTCGGCGGTGATGGGAGTCAGGAGGATGCCATTGCGGAAATGTCCGGTCGCCAGCACCAGCGTCGGCGAGACGCGGTCGATGACCGGTAGCCCGCCATGCAGTCGCGGACGCAGTCCCGTCCAGGTCTCGATGATGGGGGCGCGCGCCAGGGCCGGCACCAGCACGCCGGCGCTCGCGGCCAGCCGGGCGATGGCCTGGGGGTCGTCGCGGCGATCGAAACCGTCGCTGACCATGGTCGAGCCGACGACGATGCCGCAACCCAGACGTGGGACCAGGTAGCCATGGTTCGAGTGGACGAAGTGGCGCAGCAGGCGGTCATCGGCGCCGAGACGCAGCATCTGCCCCTTCACCGGTTCACCGCTCAGATCGACGCCGCTGTGCCGCGCCAGCTCCGGCGTCCAGGCGCCGCTGGCCAGGACCACGACCTCGCCGGACACCGCCGCGCCATCGCCGAGGTGGACGGTCGGCCCGTCGACACGCGCCACCCGCGCGCCGAAGCGCAGATGCACGCCGAGCCTGCGGCAGGCGGCCTGCAGGGCCGAGACCACCAGGCGCGGAATGACCTGGCCGGCCGGCAGCAGCAGGGCGCCGGCGCAGGCGTTGCAGAAGGCCGGCTCGGCCGCGCCGATCTCGCGCCTGCCCAGGCGGCGCACCGCGACCCCGGCGGCGGTGAGGAACGCCTCCTTGGCCACCACCGCTGCGGTATCCTCGTTCTCCAGCCAGGGCAGCCATCCGCCCACCTGGCGGAAATCGACCAGCATGGGGTCGGCGACCAGATCCGCGACGAAGCGCGGCCAGCGCTCCAGGCTGGCCTGCCCGAGCGCCCACAGCGGCCCGGGAGCATCGGCCTCGTGATGCGGTGCGAGCATGCCGGCAGCGGCCCAGCTCGCCTCGCGCGATTCCGCCGCGGCATCCAGCAGGGTGACCGTGCAGCCGCGCTGGGCCAGCCTCCAGGCGCAGGAGAGGCCGATGATGCCGCCGCCGATCACCACCACCGCGGAATTGGTCATGGCGCGAACATGACGTGCCAGAGCTTGTTGAACACCAGGGTCATGAAGAAGTTCGCCACCATCACCAGGACGCTGCCCTGGACCACGCCGCGGGTGCAGGATTCGCCCACCCCGGTGGCGCCACCATGGGTCATCAGGCCGCGGCGGCAGGCGACCAGGCTGATGATGCCGCCGAAGACGAAGGTCTTGGCCAGCCCGGTGAGGGTGTCCCAGCTGCGCATGTACTGCGCCGTGCGGTACCAGTAGGCCCCCTCGTCGACCTGCCAGATGTCGACCACCAGGAAGGCCGCGGCGATGATGCCCGCCAGCCCGGCGAGCGCCGAGAGGATCGGCAGGAGCAGTACGCAGGAAAGGAAGCGCGGCGCCACCAGGTAGGCGATCGGATCGGTGCCCATGACGCGCAGGGCGTCGAGCTGCTCGGTGACCTTCATGGTGCCGATCTCGGCCGCCATGTTCGAGCCGACGCGCCCCGCTACCATCAGCGCGGTGAACACCGGGGCCAGCTGGCTGACCAGCGAATAGTTCACCATCGGCCCGGACATCACTTCGGCGTTGAACTTGACCAAGGTGGCATAGCTCTGCACGGCCAGCACCATGCCGATCGAGATGCCGCTGATCAGCACCACCGGCAGGCTGAGGTAGCCGATATGGTAGAGCTGGGTGACGATCACCGAGCGGCGCTGGGAATCGCGGAACAGCGCGCGCACCGCCTGGGCGAACAGCCTGCCCAGCTCATCGGTAGCGACCAGGCCCTCCAGGGTGATCCGGCCGATCAGCCGGGTCGCACCGCGGGCGGTGGTCGAGGCCGGCCGGATGTAGGTGAAGGGATTGAGCGGATCCACCCCGGGGTTGTAGATCGCCCGCCACCACTGTCCATCGCTCCCCCCTGCGATCCCCCTCGCCCGGGGTGGGTCAATCTGCTGCCGCAGCTGGAGCTGGCGCCGGCTTGACCACTGGGCCCGCTCGCTGTCATGGGTGAATGCCCAAAAGAGCCCGCGCGGCGGTCATGCGCATCTGGCTGGTGGACGACAGCGAGGATGTCCACCAGGTCGCCCAGCGCACCGTCAACGCCTTGCCGGGCCTCTCCCTCACCCGCTTCTATTCCGGTGCGGAGGCGCTCACGGCCTTTGCCCAGCTGGCGGCCGCCCACCCGGCCGAGCTGCCGCGGGTGATCCTGATGGACTTCTACATCGGCGACGAGCGCGGCGATGCGGTCACCCTCGCGCTGCGCAGGCTCGAGCCTGCCACCAGCAGGTCCACCATCGTCGGCTACTCCAGCATGCAGAGCGCCAGCGAACGCATCCTCGGCAGCGGCGGCGACGTGGTGGTGCGCAAGCACCGCAGCCAGGACGGCCTCAACCCGAGCCTCTACCGTTTCCTGGCCGGGTTGCAGCATTCACGATGATGGTGGTCTTCACTCCCGGCAGGGCGCGCGAGGGTGAGCCCACCCCACCCTGCAGCGCCTTGACCACGGCGAGGAACTCGGTGTAGGAGCGCGCCGCGAGCGCCTGGGAGCAGGCATCCCCGGGCTTGAAGGTGCTGGCGATGTCGGCGAGCAGGTCGATCTGGTCGCCATCGTCATTGATCGCGGTCAGCACCAGCACCAGCACCTGCACCGGCTCGCCATCGGGGGCATCGAAAGCCAGCCCCGGCCGGGACAGCCCGACGCCGATCACCGGCGCCGGCAGGTTCGCCAGACGGGCATGCGGGATGGCAAGGTGGTTGCCGACCGCGGTCGACATGCTGCGTTCCCGCTCCTGCACCGCGGACGCCACCAGCCCCTCGTCGAGGCCGGCGCTCGATGCCAGCGCTGCGGCGAGCTCAGCGATGGCATCCTCCTTGGTCGCGGCCGCGAGCTCGAGCACGAAAGCCTTGGCGGCGAGGACGTCGGTGAAGCGCCGCGCACGCTTGCGTCCCAGCACGCGCAGCATCAGGGGTCCGGCCATCATCGAGGTGACCAGGGCGATCACCACCAGCGCGACGAAGGTCTTCTGGTTGATGACCTGGTCGCGCAGGGCGATGGTGCCCAGCAGGATCTCCATCGCACCGCGCGAGTTCATCCCCAGGGCGACCACCCAGGACTCGCGCGTACTCATGCCGCTCAGGCGCGCCCCGGCGCTGCAGCCGATGAGCTTCCCGGCGCAGGCGATGAGCAGGGCGATGGCGACCAGCGGCAGATCGAAGTTGGCCGCGAAATCCACGCCCAGCCCGATCGAAGCGAAGATGATGGGAGCGAAGAAGAAGGAGATGAACTGCTCGATCACCGCACGCGTGCGCTCGCGCAGATGGGAGGACTCGCCGATGGCGACCCCGACCAGGAATGAGCCGAAGATCGCATGCAGCCCGATCCACTCGGTCACCGCGGCGCCGAACAGCGCGAGCGCCAAGGTGAAGCTCAGCACCCCGCCCGGCCAGCTGAGGTAGGCCTGGATCCACGGCAGGATGCGGTGCAGCAGCCAGCGGCCGAGCGTGAGCATGGCGCCGGCGAAGCCCAGGGTCAGAGCCACCACCTGCACGGTCTCCCGGTGCGGCGCCGCAGCCGCATGGCTGCCGCCCATCATGCCGAGGATGATGGCGAAGATCATCCAGCCGATCAGGTCGTTGAAGATCGCCGCCGAGATCACCACCATGCCCAGATCGCTGCTGAGCAGGTTGATGTCCGTCAGCGTCTTGGCGATCACCGGCAGGGCGGAGATCGACATCGCGGTGGCGAAGAAGAGGGCGAAGATCATCACATCCGAGCCGCTGGACATGCCGAGCAGGGCGGGTGCCATCCAGGCGACCAGGAAGCCGAGGCCGAAGGGCACGACCATGCCCCCGGCGCCGACCGCCAGGGCGATCCGGCTCTGCCTGCGGACGCCGGCGAGATTGACCTCCATGCCGACCACCAGCAGGAACAGCACCAGCGCCAGGGAGATGATCCCCCTGAGCACCTGCGCCTCCTCGCCGCTGGTGGGGAAGATCGTCTGGCTTGCCGACGGGGCGAGGCGGCCGAAGACCGTCGGCCCGAGCAGGATGCCGGCCGCCAGCTCGCCGAGCACCGCCGGCTGGTGGAGGCGCTTGGCCAGTTCTCCCAGCAGGCGTGCGCTCAGCAGCAGCAGGGCGAGGGTGAGGAACATCAGCGCACGCAGTCGCCCTGCCAGGGACTGACCGGGCCATTCCCCATCACCTTTCTGCGGCTAGCATCCATATCAGATGGCGGCAAACCCTCTCACCAGCTCGGCCGTGCTCAAGCGGCAACCGCCGGCCCGGCGCAGCGATCTCGCCGGGCTGGGCTTCCCCGCCTTCTCGGCCTGGTGCGCGGGCGTGGCCGGGCACCACCCCCGCTTCCACCGTGCCGCCTACCGCCAGGTGATGGGCGAGGGGCGCTGGGCGCCAGGCGAGCTCGCCCTGTGGCGCGAGGCGGAGGAGGGCAGTCCAGGGACCATCGCCGCGCTGACCGATGCCGCCACGTCCGCGCAGATGCCATGCGTGACTGGCATGCGCGAGGTGATCGATCCGCAGCATGGCCGCACGACGAAGATCCTCAGCCGCCTGGATGATGGCCGCGAGGTCGAAAGCGTGCTCATCCCCATGCGCGGCGGCGCCCACCACACCATCTGCGTCTCCTCGCAGGTCGGCTGCAGGATGGGCTGCACCTTCTGCCAGACCGCGCGCATGGGGCTGGTCCGCCAGCTGGGCGCGCATGAGATCGTCGGCCAGGTCCTGGCGGCGGCGGTGCATACCGGCATCACCCCGCGCAACCTGGTGTTCATGGGCATGGGCGAGCCGCTCGACAACCTCGATGCGGTGGCGGCGGCGGTCGAGGTGCTGACCGACACCAACGGCCTGCGCCTAGCGGCGCGCCACATCACCATCTCCACCGTCGGCCGCGTCGACCAGTTCCCCCGCCTCGCCGAGCTCGGCCTGCTGCGGGTCAACCTGGCGGTCAGCCTGAGCGCTGCGGAGGATGTCCTGCGCAGCAGCCTGATGCCGGTCAACCGCACCTGGAACCTCAGTACCCTGCGCGCGGCGCTCGGGGGTCTGGCGCTCCCGCGCGGCCGGCACCTGCTGATCAGCTACGTGCTGATCGACGGGGTCAACGACAGCCCCGCGGCAGCCGAGGCGCTGGTCCGCTGGCTCAGTGGCCTGCCCGCCCTAGTCAACCTCATCCCGCTCAATCCCATCCCGGGCAACGCCCAGCGCCCGGCCCAGCCTCCGGCGGTGGCTCAGTTCCGCCAGCAGCTGCTCGCAGCGGGCGTCCCGGTGCGCCTGCGGCAGACCAAGGGCGACGGGGTGATGGCGGCCTGCGGGCAGCTGGGCACCGCCCGCAGGCCGGCCCGGCTGCGCTGAGCGGCATCCTCCTGCGCTCCGGGCCGCTTCGGCGCATGATGGTCCCTCCCCGGGCGGCTTTTGCGTTTGACTGAAGGCGGGCATTCTCTAAGAAATCGACTGCCCCCCGCACCATGGCAGAACGCAAAGATCGCATAGATCGCATAGATCGCATAGCAAGCGCACTTCACGCACCCGCAGACCGCATTGCAACCGCCCTCGGCCGCCTCGCCGACCACCCCTCGCCCCATAGGACCTGACGGCCATCATGCAGAACAAGCCCATCCTCCTGGTCGAAGACAACCCCGACGACGAGGTGCTCACCCTGCGGGCGCTGAAGAAGAACCGCATCGCCAACCACATCGTGGTGGTGCGCGACGGCGCCGAGGCGATCGATTACCTGTTCGGCACCGGCACCTACGCCAGCCGCGATCTGAGCATCCAGCCAGCCGTCATCCTGCTCGACCTCAAGCTGCCCAAGCTCGACGGCCTGGACGTGCTCAAGCGCATCCGCGCCGATGCGCGCACCGCCATCCTGCCGGTGGTGGTGCTCACCTCGTCGCGCGAGGACCAGGACCTGGTGCGCAGCTACAGCCTGGGCGCCAACAGCTATGTGCGCAAGCCGGTCGACTTCGTCCAGTTCGTCGACGCGGTCGGCCAGCTTGGCGCCTACTGGCTGGTGATCAACGAGCCGCCGCCCGCCCCCACGCCATGACATGGAGCGCCGACCGATCAGCATCCTGATGGTCGAGGACGATGATGACGACTCCGTCATGCTCTTGCACGCGCTGCGCAAGGGCGGGTTCGAGCCCTTCCATGAGCGGGTCGAGACCGAGGTCGACATGCGCTCGGCGCTCGCCCGCAGGCAGTGGGATGTCGTGATCTCCGACTACACCCTGCCCTCCTTCAGTGCACCCAGGGCCCTCGCCGCGCTCAAGGACAGCGGCTACGACGTGCCCTTCATCGTGGTCTCCGGCTCGATCGGCGAGGAACTCGCGGTCTCCGTGCTCAAGGACGGCGCGAGCGACTTCATCACCAAGGGCAACCTCTCGCGGCTGATCTCGGCGCTCGAGCGCGAGCTGCGCGACTCCGCCTCGCGGCGGGCGCGGCGTGAGGCCGAGGCCGCCCTGCGGGCCTCCAACGAACGCACCATCGCGCTGGTCAACGCCTCGCCCTTCGCCACCGTGGTGCTCGAGCGCTCCGGCCTGGTGGCGCTGTGGAATCCCGCCGCCTACAGGATGTTCGGCCTGAGCGAGGCGCAGGCGATCGGCCAGCTGCCGCAGCTGGTGGCAGACGGAGCCGCCGTCGAATTCACCGCCATGTGCGCTGGCGTGTGGTCGGGCAGGTCCTACACCGCCATCGAGATCCATGCCCGGCATGCGAGCGGCTCCCAGCTGCTGACCAGCATGTCGCTGGTGCCGCTGCGCAACGCCCAGGGCGTGGTCGACAGCCAGCTCGCGCTGTTCGAGGACATCAGCGAGCGGCGCAACCTCGAGCGCCAGCTGCACCAGGCGCAGAAGATGGATGCCATCGGCAAGCTCGCCGGCGGGGTCGCCCACGACTTCAACAACCTGCTGACCATCATCAATGGCCGCAGCCACCGCATCCTCGGCCAGCTGCAGCCGGACGATCCCCTGTGGCGCGAGGCGGACATCATCCACCAGACCGGCGAGCGGGCGGCCAAGCTGGTGCGCCAGCTGCTCGCCTTCAGCCGGCGCCAGGTCGTCGAACCCCAGCTGATGGGGTTCAATCCGGTCATCAGCGACATGGCGAAGATGCTCAAGAGCCTGCTGGGGGAGGGCATCGACATGGTGCTGCTGCTCGATCCCGAGCTCAAGCAGGTGCGCGCCGATGCCGCGCAATTCGAGCAGGTGGTGCTCAACCTGGTGGTCAATGCCAACGATGCCATGCTCCATGGCGGGCGTCTGACCATCCAGACCGCCAACCTCCGGCTGACCAGCGAACAGGTGCGCGGCCAAGCCGGCGCCGTCTCCGGGACCTACGCGACCCTGGTCATCAGCGATACCGGGAAGGGCATGGACACCCTCACCCAGGCGCGCATCTTCGAACCCTTCTTCAGCACCAAGACCGGCGGCTCGGGACTCGGCCTGGCGACCGTCTACGGCATCGTCAAGCAGGCCGGCGGCTTCATCACCGTCACCAGCGAGATCGGCAAGGGCTCGACCTTCCGCATCTGCCTGCCGGTGGCCGAGGCCAAGGATGCCCCCGCCACCCCGTCGGCACCGGGCATCTCACAGGTGTCCGGCAGCGAGACCATCCTGGTGGTCGAGGATGAGGCCGACATTCTGACGCTGGTCGCGCAGGTGCTGGAGTTGCACGGCTACCGGGTCAAGACCGCGCGCAACTGGGTCGAGGCCTTCGGCATCGCCAAGCGCCTGGATGGCACGCGCATCCACCTGCTGCTCACCGATGTGGTGATGCCGCAGATGAGCGGCCGGGAGATCGCCGCCAGCCTGGCGCCGCTGTGCCCGGGCATGAAGGTCCTCTACATGTCCGGCTACACCGACGCCGCCATCCTCCAGCACGGCATCCTCGAAGCGGGGGTGCGGCTGCTGCAGAAGCCCTTCAGCCCCGATCTCCTGCTGCGCATGGTGCGCGATCTGCTCGACGGGGCCTAGGCAGCCTGCGGCCGACTCGGCAGCCAGCAGCTGAGCAAGCATCCTGCGGGGCTGAGGCAGACGCTGACGGCGCTCAGGGGCAATGGCCTGGAGTGCGCGGATAGGGGATCACATCGCGGATGTTCTGCGTCCCGGTCACCAGGCACACCAGGCGCTCGAATCCCAGGCCGAAGCCGGCATGCGGCACCGAGCCGAAGCGGCGCAGGTCGAGATAGGCCTGGTAGCGGCCCGGGTCCAGGCCGGCGGCGGCCATGCGCTGCTCCAGCACGTCGAGGCGGTCCTCGCGCTGGCTGCCGCCGATCAGCTCGCCCATGCGCGGCACCAGCACATCCATCGCGGCGACGGTGCGGCCATCGTCGTCCAGGCGCATGTAGAACGCCTTGATGTCCTTGGGGTAATGGCTCACCACCAGCGGGCTTCTGCAATGCTCCTCGACCAGGTAGCGTTCATGCTCGGCCTGCAGGTCGCAGCCCCAGGAGACCGGGTATTCGAAGCGGCGCCCTGCCTTCGCGAGGATCGCGATCGCCTGGTCGTAAGTCAGCTCGGCGAAGTCCACCGTGACCAGCTGCTGCAGCTGGGCGCACAGCCCCGGCGCCTGCTGCTTCTCGAGGAACTCCAGCTCGGGCGCGCACGCCGCGAGGGCGTCCCTGACGGTGCAGCGGACGAAATCCACCGCCAGCTGGCGGTCGCCCTCGAGATCGCAGAAGGCCATCTCCGGCTCGATCATCCAGAATTCCGCGAGATGGCGCGGGGTGTTTGAGTTCTCGGCGCGGAAGGTCGGCCCGAAGGTGTAGATGTCGCCCATGCCGCAGGCGAAGGTCTCGCCTTCCAGCTGGCCGGAGACGGTGAGATGCACGGGCTGGGCGAAGAAATCCTGCGACCAGTCGATGCCCTCTCCGCTTGCACGCGGCGGATGCTCCAGATCGAGGGTGGTGACGTGGAACTGCTTGCCCGCCCCTTCGCAATCGCCGGCGGTGATGATCGGGGTATGCACACAGGTGAAGTGGCGCTCCTGGAAGAAGCGGTGGACGGCGAAGGCGAGCACCGAGCGCACGCGGTGGATCGCCTGGAAGGTGCGCGTGCGGGCGCGCAGATGCGGGATGGAGCGCAGGAACTCCAGGCTGGTGGCCTGCTTCTGGATGGGATAGCGCTCGGGGTCGCAGGCGCCCACCACGGTGATGGCATCGGCCTGGATCTCGACGCTCTGGTTGCGTCCGGGGCTGGGCACCAGCCGGCCGGTGACGCTCACCGCGGTCCCGGTATGGATGAGCCTGGTCACCTCGGCGTAGGCCGGCATCGCCGCCGGCACCACCACCTGGATGCCGGCCAGGCAGGAGCCGTCGCTCAGGTCGATGAAGCTCACCCCCGCCTTGCTGTCGCGGCGCGAACGGGCCCAGCCGCAGACCACCACGGGTCGGCCGTCTGCGGGCGGTGGGCCAGAGCTGAGGAGGTCGCGGATGCGGTCACGTCTGATCATGGCTGCATGCTCGCCCATCAGCGCGGCGTTTCCAGCGCCAGGCGGTGGGGCGGTGCCACCGCCGTCCGAGCCGACACGACGCTGGTGAAATGCCGCTGATCCGACATCATCCCGCCCATGAGCACCCAATCCTCCCAGAGCTTCGCCCCCCATGCCCCCGCCGGCCCCTGCCCGATCATCGTCCATGGCGCCGCCGGACGCATGGGGCACCGCATCCTGACCATCGCCGCGGGCGACCCGGCCTTCCGCATCGTCGCCGCGGTCGACAAGGTCAAGGGGCGGCTGCGCGACCTGGGCATCGACAGCGATGCCCCCCTGCTGGTCGAGATGCCGGTGGAGAAGGGGGCGGTGGTGATCGATTTCAGCCATCACAGCGCCTTCAAGCCCCTGGCGGCCCATTGCGCCGCCCATGGCATGGGGTTGGTCAGCGGCACCACCGGCATCTCCCCCAATGAACTGGAGGAGGTCATCACCGCCACCGCCAAGTCGGTGCCGGTGCTCTATGCCTCGAACATGAGCGTGGGCGTCAACGTGGTCTTCCGCGTCGCCGCCCAGATCGCCCGCACGCTCGGGCTCGATTACGACATCGAGGTCGTCGAGGCGCACCACAACCAGAAGATCGATGCCCCCTCGGGCACCGCCTTCGGCATCACCGATGCGATCTGCGCCGCCACCCACCGCACGCGCAACGACCTGGCGCATGGGCGCAAGGGCCAGACCGGCGCGCGCGTCAAGGGCGAGATCGGGGTGCATGCCCTGCGCATGGGCGATGTGGTCGGCGACCATACGGTCTACTACGTCGGCAACGGGGAGCGCATCATCCTCTCGCACGTCGCGCACAACCGCGACATCTTCGTCCGCGGCGCCCTGCGCGCTGCCGCCTTCATCGCCAAGCAGAAGCCCGGCCGCTACTCGATGGACCACGTGCTCGGGCTGTGAGGCGGCGGGCGCTCAGGTAGCCTGCGGCGGGCGCATAGGCGCAGTGCTGTCCCGCACGATCAGATCGGGTATCAGCAGCTCATGGCGCGAACGCATGGCCTTGAGCGCCTCCTCCGAGACCGCCATCTCGACCACCATCTCAGCGGCGCGCTTGCCCATCTGCACCAGCACGTGGCTGACGGTGGTCAGGCGCGGCAGCATGATGGCGGACCAGAAATCGTCGAAGCCCACCACCGAGATGTCGCTGGGGACATGCAGCCCCGCGGTGCGCAGCGCTGCATAGGCGCCGACCGCGGTGATGTCGTTGTAGCACATCACCGCGGTGAAGGTGCGCGGCCGGCCCAGGTGGGCGGAGAGGGCGGCGGTCGCCAGATTGGCGATGGCGTCGCGTCGGTACTCGCCGTCGGGCTTGAGGTAGTGGCAGGACTGCCCGCGCAACCCGGCCTCCCACACCAGCCTGATGAAATGCTGCTCGCGCGCGGCGAAGATGTCGGACTGCTTGGGCCCGAGCCAGAGCAGATCCCGGTGGCCGAGGGCGACCAGGTGGGCAAGGGCGCGCTTCAGCCCCTCGACCTCATCATAATTCACCAGCGGGATATCGCCGATGCCGGGATGCTCAACCACCACCAGCGGCAGCGGTCGCGGGAGGGTGAGGTTGCGGCCGGAATGCAGCAGCACCCCGGGCACCACCAGGCCATCGAGGCGCCGCTGCATGATCTGCCGCACCCCGCGCTCGACGCCGCGCTCCTCGCGGCTCGGTCCGATCAGCGCGAGGTTGTAGCCGATGTAGTGGGTATGGGATTCGACCCCCATGGTCAGGTGGTGGAAGTACTCGCCGCCCATCGGGTGCTCGAGCGAGGGCTCATCGCCGACCGCGCCGAAGTCGAGGGCCAGGCCGATGGTCTCAGCCCGCCCGACCTGCATCGCACGCGCATGGTAGTTGCCGAAATAACCCAACCGTGCCGCCGCCTCGCGCACCCGCTCGGCGCGCTCGCGGCCTACCTTGCCCGCCCCCTTGCCGGGGTTGAGCACCATGCTCGCGGTCGCCACGCTGACGCCGGCGGCCTTGGCAACATCGGTCAACGTCACCATGCTCATGGAACCTCGGGTGCTGCCGCCGTGCACATGCGGGCTGTGGGTCGCCAGGATGGCCTGATGACCCTCCTCGACCCCGCAGGGCGGGTGGTGCGCATGATGCGCGCACCCTGCCAGCGCACAACCCTGCGCTGACCACCCCGGAGGGGGGTGTCGCCGCTCGCCGGCCAGAGGCCAGAGGCCTGAGGCCTGAGGCCTGAGGGCCATGCCACCCGGCCCCTGGAGACGCGGAAGCCCCTGGTGTGCGCGGCCAGCCAGGTACAACGCCACCATGAAGCTGGTGATCGTCGAATCGCCGAACAAGACGCGCAAGATTCGCGCCTTCCTGGGTGCCGGCTACCAGGTGTGCGCGTCGTTCGGCCATGTCCGCGACCTGCCGGCAACGGGCGATCTCGCAGTGGCCTTCGCCGATGGACGGGTGACGCCCACCTACCTGCCGCTGGAGCGCAGCCGCACCGCCATCGCCGACCTCACCCGCCTGGCCGCGGATGCCGATGAGGTGCTGCTGGCGACCGACCCGGACCGCGAAGGCGAGGCGATCGCCTGGCACATCAGCGAACTGCTCGGCACACGCACCTACCGCCGGGTCGCCTTCCACGCCATGACCAAGGTCGAGGTGCTCAAGGCGGTGGCCCAGCCGCGCCAGCTCGACCTCCACCTGGTCGCCGCCCAGCAGGCGCGGCGGGTGCTCGACCGCGTGGTCGGCTGGCTGGTCAGCCCGACGCTCTACCGCGTCGCCCGGCAGGCCAAGAGCGCCGGCCGGGTGCAGTCGGTGGCGATGCGCCTGGTCGCCGAACGCGAGCGCGAGATCTCCCGCTTCACCGCCGTCGACTACTTCATCCTGCGCGCCCAGCTCGAACGTCCGGGCACGCCACCGCCCTTCGCCGCGCGCCTCATCACCTGGAAGGGCCAGCCCCTGGGGCAGCGCCTGATCAGCCAGGAGACCGCCGACAGGACCGTCGCCTGGTGCCTGCGCCAGGCGTGGCTGGTCGCCGCCTGCGAACGCCGCGAGCAGAGCCGCCACCCTCCGCCTCCCTTCATCACCGCCACCGTCCAGCAGGCGGCATCGGTGCGCCTCGGCCTGAATCCCGACCAGACCATGGCCACGCTGCAGTCGCTGTTCGAGGAGGGCCACATCACCTACCACCGCACCGATTCGGTGGCGCTCAGCGATGAGGCCCTCAGCGCGGCCAGGAGCGTGATCGCGCGCGACTTCCCCCCGGCCTACCTGCCGCCGGCGCCGGTCGTGCACCAGAGCAAGGCCGCCAATGCCCAGGAGGCCCATGAGGCGATCCGCCCGACGCATGCGGAACTGACCGTGGAGCTGCCCGCGGATTCCCCGGCAGGAAAACTCTACCGCCTGATCTGGCAACGCTTTATCGCCTGTCAGATGGCCAGCGGCCGCGATCAGCTGACGACCATCCTGGTGGACTGCGCACCGGCGACCTGGCTGGTCGATGGCGCTCCCCCGCAGCCGATGGGGGTCTTCCAGGCCAAGGGCAAGGTGGTGCTCTTCGACGGCTGGCGGCGGCTCACCGGCGAGGACGCCACCGAGGAGGCCGCCCCGCGCAGGAGCAAGCGCACCAAGGCCGGCGCGACGCCGGCCGATGAGGAGGAATTCCTCGGCGAACTGCCGCTGCTGACGGTCGGCGACACGCTGAAGGTGCGTGCGCTCGAGGCGCTCAGCCGTACCACCAAGCCCCCGGCCCGCTATACCCAGGCGTCCCTGATCAAGCGCCTGGAGCACGACGGCATCGGGCGACCCTCCACCTATGCCACCATCATGCGCACCATCCAGGACCGCGGCTACGTCGAGGAGCGCAAGCGCAAGCTCCACGCCACCGAGCTGGGCATGCAGGTCACTGAGTTCCTGGTCCGCCATTTCACCGGCAGCTTCATCGATATCGGCTATACCGCCCGGCTGGAAGGCGACCTCGACCGCATCGCGCGTGGCGAGGCGGCGTGGGAACGCATCGTCACCGAGGCCAGCTTTGCGGTGCTGGCGCTCGCCCAGAAGGCCGGCCTGCGCGGCAATCCGCTGCTGCCCAGCACCCCACCTGCCACCCCGCGCATGTGAACGGCAGCACGGGGAGGGGGTACCAGGTTCTGGTCCAACCCGATGCTGCGCACCCCCGACACCCTGACCCGTCTGCGGCAGCTGGCCGTGCGCATGCCGCTGGCCCTGCTGGCTGCCGTGCTGGCATCAGGTGCCGACACCGCCACGGCTCCGACCAAGGATGCCCAGAACTCCTTCTTCGAGAACCGCATCCGACCGCTGCTGGCCGAGCAGTGCTACCAGTGCCACAGCGACAAGGCGCGCAAGCTCAAGGGTGACCTGCGCCTGGATTCCCTCGCCGCCATGGTCCAAGGCGGGGCCTCGAAGCATCCCGCCATCGTCCCCGGCAAGCCTGATGAGAGCCTGGTCATCAAGGCGATGCGCTACACCGACGAGGATCTGCAGATGCCGCCCAAGGCGCGGCTCGATGACCGGGCGATCCAGGACATGGTCACCTGGATCTCCATGGGCGCCCCCTTCCCGGAGAGCGACGAAAAGCCGACCAAGCCCGAGCCGCGGCCGGTCGACACCACCGACCTGGTGAAGGCGAAATCCTTCTGGTCATTCCAGCCGATCGTCTCGCCGCCGGCGCCCGCAGTCGCCCAGGCCGGCTGGCCGGCCAATGACATCGACCGCTTCGTGCTCGCACGCATGGAAGCCCAGGGGGTGAAGCCGTCCCCGGGGGCGGACAAGCGCACCCTCATCCGCCGCGCCACCTATGATCTCACCGGCCTGCCGCCGACCCCGGACGAGGTGGACGCCTTCATCGCCGACCAGTCGCCGGGCGCCTTCGCCACCGTGGTCGACCGGCTGCTGGCCTCGCCGCGCTACGGTGAACGCTGGGGCCGCCATTGGCTCGACCTGGTCCGCTATGCCGACACCGCCGGAGATAGCGCCGACTACCCCATCCCCCAGGCCTACCTCTACCGCAACTGGGTGATCACCGCCCTCAACCGCGACCTGCCCTACGACGAGTTCGTGCGCGAGCAGATCGCCGGCGACCTGCTGCCGGCCGGAGACGAGGCGATGCGCCAGGAGCACCTCATCGCCACCGGCTTCATCGCCCTGGCCAAGCGCTTCAGCGTCAACCCCGAGCGCGACCAGCACCTCACCATCGACGACACCATCGATATCATGGGCCGCTCGCTCCTGGGCCTGACCATCGGCTGCGCACGCTGCCATGACCACAAGTTCGATCCCATCCCCAGCAGCGACTACTACGCCCTCTACGGCATCTTCGCCAGCACCCGCTACCCGTTCGCCGGCAGCGAGGAGGACCGCCGTCCGCACAACCTCGTGCCGCTGGCCAGCGCGGCCCAGATCGAGGCCATCCTCGCGCCGAAGAAGGACCAGCTCGCTGCCATCGACGCCGAGATCGCCCAGATCGAGGCGGAGCGCAGCGCCGCCCGCCAGGCGAGCAAGGAGGGCACGGCTGCCGCCGCCGCCAAGCCGGGCGATCCGCCGACGCCGACGCTGACGAAGCGTAGCGAGCAGGAGCTCAAGAACGCGCAGAACGATGCCACCAGGCGGCGTGCGGCACTGCTCGAGGCGGTGCCCTACGCCTTCGCCGTCGCCGAGGGCACCCCGGCAGACGCGCACGTGCAGAAGCGCGGAGATCCCGACAAGCAAGGCGAGCTGGTGCACCGGCGCTTCCTCTCCATCCTCGGCGGCAGCCCGCTGCCATCCGCTGCGACCGGCAGCGGCCGCTTGGAACTGGCGGGGTGGATCACCTCGCCCGGCAATCCGCTCACCGCTCGGGTGATGGCCAACCGCATCTGGCAGTTCCACCTGGGCACGCCGATCGTCGCCACCCCCAGCGATTTCGGCAGCCGCGGGCGCACGCCCAGCAATCCGGCGCTGCTCGACTACCTCGCCAGCCGCTTCATCGCCGGAGGCTGGTCGCTGAAGGCCATGCACCGGATGATCATGCTCTCGCGCACCTGGCAGATGAGCTCTCTGGAAGATCCCGGCAGCATGGCGCACGATGCCGTCAACGACACCCTGTGGCATTTCCCCCGGCGGCGCTTGGAGGCGGAGGAGATCCGCGACGCGATCCTGAGTGTCAGCGGCAAGCTGGACCTGGACATCCCGCTCGCCCACCCCTTCCCGCCCCAGCGCACCTGGGAATTCACCCAGCACAGCCAGTTCTCGGCCGTCTATGACAGCCAGCACCGCAGCGTCTACGTCATGCAGCAGCGCATCCGGCGCCACCCCTTCTTCGCCATCTTCGATGGCGCCGATCCCGGTGCCAGCACACCGCAGCGCATGGTCTCGACCTCGCCGCTGCAAGCGCTGTTCCTGATGAACGACCCCTTCGTGTTCGTCAATGCGCAGGCCTTCGCCGCACGGCTGCCGGCCAACGCCAAGCTGCGCCTCAAGCTCGACGCCGCCTACCGCATCGCCCTGGCGCGCCATGCCACGGCGAGCGAGCTCGATGCGGGCGAGGCCTACATCGCTCGCTTCTGCGCCCTGAGCGCAGCCGGAACCAGCACGCCGGATGCGAAAGCCGGAGCGGGTGCAAAACCGGGGACGGACGCCACCGCGAGCCACGACGCAGAGGCCGCGCCGCTCGCCAACGCCGCCCAGGATGCGCTGGCGAGCTATCTGCGGGCACTGATCTCGAGCAACGAATTCCTGTTCATCGACTGAGGAACGCCATGCACCATCCCCTGCACGCCGCCCTCACGCGCCGCCGCATGATCAGCTCGCTGGTCGGAGGCAGCCTGCTGATGCCATCGATCATCGGCGAGCTGCTGCACGGCGGTGAGCCGGCAGCCGCCCCGGTGATCGACCCGCTGTCCCCCAAGGCGCCGCATTTCCCCGCCAAGGCCAAGCGCGTGATCTTCCTCTGCATGAGCGGCGGCGCCTCCCATGTCGACACCTTCGACTACAAGCCCAAGCTGATCGCCGACGCCGGCAAGAAGGCCCCCAACGGCAAGTTCCTCAAGCGTCCGGATTTCGCCTTCACTCCAGCAGGCCAATGCGGCATGCCGATCAGCGCGCTGTTCCCGCATCTCGCAACCTGCGCTGACGATCTGTGCATGATCAATTCGCTCAAGACCGACCACAACAACCACTTCGAGGCCACCCTCGGCATCCACACCGGCTCCGTGACCCTGGCTCGTCCGAGCATCGGCTCGTGGGTCAGCTACGCCCTGGGCACGGTCAACCAGAACCTGCCCTCCTTCGTGGTGATCGCCCCGCACCTGCCCTACGCCGGCGGGCAGGTGTGGAGCGCGGACTTCCTGCCCCCCTGCCACCAGGGCACGCTATTGACCCCGGGAGCAGAGCCGATCCCGGACCTCAACCGCCGCCTGCCGAGCGCCGCGCTGCAGACGCTCGAGCTGGAGATGCTGCAGAGCCTCAACCGCAGCCATCTCGCCGAGCACGGCGGCGATCCGGCGCTGGCAGCGCGGGTGCGCTCATTCGAGACCGCGGCCGGCATGCAGCTCGAGGCGCCTGCCGCCTTCGACCTCACGGCCGAGAGCGATGCCACCATGGCGCTCTACGGCCTCGAGCGCGGAGCGACCACCGGCTTCGCCTGGCAGTGCCTGGTCGCGCGGCGGCTTGCCGAACGCGGCGTGCGCTTCATCGAGCTGATCGACACCGGGGCGCACGATAATTGGGATTCGCACGGCGACATGCATGAGCATGTGCACCAGGCCAGGAACGTCGACCAGCCGATCGCCGGGCTGCTCAAGGACCTCAAGTCGCGCGGCATGCTCGAGGACACCCTGGTGGTCTGGACCACCGAGTTCGGACGTACGCCCTTCGTCGAGAACGCCGACAACAAGGGGCGCGAGCACCACTCCTCGTGCTTCACCTCCTGGCTGGCGGGCGGCGGGGCGAAGCCCGGGCTGCGCTATGGTCAAAGCGACGATTACGGCATCGAGGTCGGCGAACGCATGGTCCACCTGCACGACTTCCACGCCACCATCCTCCACCTCCTCGGGCTGGACCATGAGCGCCTGACCTTCCGCCATGCAGGCCGCGACTTCCGCCTCACCGATGTCGCCGGCACGGTGGTCAGGGATCTGCTCGCCTAGCGTGACCTGCCCGGCCCAGGGTGCCAGGAGCGCCGACGCCCTCATTCGGCGGCGAAGCTGATCGCATCGAAGTTGCAGAAGTCCCTGCCGTTGCTCGCGGGCCCATCGATGACCAGGCGCACCACATGCGCGCCCTCGCTGATGGGGATGCCGTTCTTCACCACCTCGGCCCATTTCTTCCAGTCGCCGGTCTTGAGCATCTGCATGCGCCCGCTGACATTCACCCCATCGATCTCGACGTGGCAGCTGGTGCCATCGAATGGCGAGCCGGAGCGGATAGCCAGGGTATAGGTGGTGGTCTTGGGCGAGAGCACGGTGTAGGAGAGCCATTCCCCGGTGTGCACCCAGCCGACGCAGAAGCCGCCGCCCGGCTTGTCATCGATGTCGACGCCATCGTGGCGGTACTTCCCCCCCTCGTTGCGGTCATCGGTATCGTGGTAGGCGACTCCTTCGCCGCCCTGGTCGTAATCGGCGCAGCTGATCGAGCAGGGCAGCACGCGCGCGGTCCCGGTGGGATAGGCGCGCGCGAGGACCGCCGGGTCGAAGGTGGCATAGACCGCGATCCCCATCAGCAGCGCCGCACCCTTCTTGGCCTTGGTCAGAACGTCGAGCATGCCGGTGCGCACCCCGACATGGACCGGTCCGTAGCGGCTCCAGCTGCCGACCGCCAGGCCGCCGAGGCCGTTGAGGGGCTCGCCATTGACCTCGAGGTCGAAGCTGCGCGCATTCGCCAGGGTGGTCTCCATGTACCAGGCGTAGACTTGGTAGATGCCATTGGGCACATGCAGGATGAGCTCCAGGGGTCCACCGCTGGCGGTCACCCCGCCGGTGAGCATCGCCCGCATGCTGGCATCGACGGCCGGCTTCGGCTCCATCGCCATCGCGGTCGGCCGGCCATTCCTGACCACCAGGCCGCTGGATTCGGCCTGGCGCTGCGACAGCCACTTGTTGCCATCGATGGTGACACCGTCGCCGCCGCCGAACTTGATCGCGGTGATGAAGCGCGGCGGCACCTCGACGGGGGCGGGCACCGCCGGGGTGGCGGCACGAGTGGCGGGGGCCGCCGGGGCTGCGGGCGCGGTTGCGCTCGCCCCCGCCACCGGCCGGGCCGCCTGGTCGGCCTGGGCCGAGCCCGCCACCGCGACCGATAGCCGGCTGCCCGGTATCGGCCGCTCCAAGGTGCCATCCGGCAGCTTCCAGCCCACCGACAGGTGCGCCCCGCCGCCGCCCTGCTTGTGCAGGGCTTCAACGTAATAGGCCTTGTCGGCGCTCAGGTGGATGGGCGCGGAACGCTGCGCCGGGTCGTGCTCCCACTCCTGGAAGCCGGTGTATCCCGGAACCTGGGCGATCATCCGCCGGTGCTCCGGGCTCTGGTCGGTGCTGAGCCAGAGCTCGCAGTTGTCGTCGCCGCTGATCCAGAACACGTAGTCGCCATCGCTGGGCGGATGCAGGTAGCCGCGCATGCGCGTGGCGAAATCGCTGATGTGGTTCTCGGGGAAGGAGAAGGAGCTGTCGTAGGTGACCGAGGTCGGATGGTCGGGGTACTCCGGGCGGTTGACGAAGTCGGAGACCCGTCCGCCGGCGATGCCGTTCCAGGTCTCTCTCCTGATCAGGCCCAGCTCCAGCGGGTCCCTGATGGTCACGCTCACCGGCTGCGAGAGCACCGTGCCTCCGGCGTGGTCGGTGACCTTGACCCGGAGGTCGACCTTGCCCGGAGGGGGATCGGCCCAGATCCCGTGGTAGGGCTCGCTGGTGGAGGTCGCGACCACCCGATCGCCGGCGAGGAAGGCGACCTCGGCGACATCGGTGGTGCCGACCACCCGGGCCAGCAACGCCACCTCGCCCTCCAGGTCGCTGTCCGGCAGCGGGCTGGCCAAGCTGATCAGGGGGGGCAGCCCGCCGTTGGCGTGCCCGACGGCGTAGAGCGCCATGCCGCACAGCCGCGAGCGTCCGAGGCCGTCGACCTGGACATCGAGATTATGGGTCGTCACCGTGCCGCGGTAGGGGCCGAGCGAGCACCAGGTGGAAGCGTGCTCCTCGTGGACCGCGCTGGTGGCCGCCACCCCCTGCAGGCTGACCCGCGGCAGGGAATCGCCGATGCCCTGCTCGTTGGCGATCCACACCTGGACATCATAGGTCCCGTTTGGCACCACCTGGGAGAAGCGCACCATCGAGTCCACCGAGCTCAGTCCGCCATCGAGCATGGCCTTGAGGTCGAAGTCCAGGCCCGGCGCGCTGATCGCGCCATCGGCAGCCGGGGCCGGGCCGGGAGCGATGGTCAAGCCGGCCTGCAGCGCATCGGTCCTGGAGAGGAAGGCATTGCCGCCGATCGACACCGAGCCGCCGCCGAAGGCGATGCCGCGCAGGAACACCGTGCCCTCCTCGAGCACCGGATCGGTATGCGCCACCAGCGAGGCGCTCTGGCCGGCGCGCAGGTGGACGCCGGCATTGCCATCCGCACGTGCCAGCTCGGCGGCCCCCTCGGTGACCTCGACCAGGGTGCGTCCAGCGACGACACTGACGCGCATCTTGCCGGGTTCGCCCGCGATCCGCGCCAGGGGGGTGATGACCTCGATGGCGGCGCCCGCACTGCGCTCGACCGCGGCGAGGTCGAGGCGTCCATGGTCGAGCTGGATGCGCAGGCGGCTGCCCGGGGTGATGTGGTCCGCCTGGGTATCCCCGGAGATGGTCACATGGAGCTGCGGCTGGTCGACCAGCATGGACAGCACCGCCGTGCCGCTGGTCTGCATCCCGTCTCCCGGCTCCACCGCCTCGCCGATATTCGCCCCCTGCTTCTTGCCGTCGTGCAGCAGGTTGGCGTCGCCGATCGCGCGCTCGATCCTGCCCATGCCGGGGGCGGACTGGACAGTCGGCGAGGGCGCGCCCGGGACCACCGTGGTGCCGCGCGCCGACGACCCGGCCCAGATCGCGATGGTGGCGACCAGGCCGATGGCCACCGCACCGATGGCCAGGTAGAGCGGCGTGCGCGACGGCGGCGGAACGTCGTCCTCGTCCACGCTCCGCTGCATCGGCAGCGTCGCACCGCTGGCGGCGCGCAGGTGGCTGGAGGGGCGGCCCGGCGGGCTGCCGGCCGGACGGGCGTTCTGGTGGATCGAGGAGGTGCCCGGCCTGGCCCGGGCGCCGGAATTGCGGCGCACCTCGCTGCGCAGATTGCCTCGGCGCATGCCCGCAGGGCTCTTGCCCCCTCCCTCCGCAGGCGGGGGCGGCATCGGCGCCGGGCCCATCATCAGCCGGCTGCTCTCATGGCCGCCACCGAGCTTGGCCACCACCTTCTGCACGCCATCGCGGGTGATCGCACCGAACAGGGCGGCGAGCAGCAGATCGACGCGCACCTGGCGGACGAACTGGGCGGCGAGCATCTGATTGCCGGCGATCTCCTCGGCCAGCGCCGTGCGCTCGACGGCGTCCAGCCTGCCGGAGAGGTACGCATCGACCAGGCCCGGGAAGCTCGGGGTGGTGGCGGCGGCACCCGACGGCGGCGACCAGTCGACCTGGGCGCGTGCATCGACCAGCGCCTCGGCGAGGTCGATCTGGCTCATGCCCATGGCCGCGGCCAGGGCTTCGCCGGTGAGCCCATCGCCATAGCGCGTGCTGATCAGCCGCTGGACCGGCTCGGTGAGCTTGCCGTAGCGCACCCCGACGCTCTGCCCGGCGGAATTGCTCGGCGAGGTCTGCTGCTGCAGCGCATGCTCGCTGCTGACCGCCAGCACTTCGGCGAGGACTTCATGCCGGATCTGCGCCTGGCGCAGCTCCTCGTCGATGCGCCGGCCCAGCTGGCTCATCGCCAGCTGGCGCAGCCAGGTGAAGATGGCGGGGGTGGCGGGGCAGTCGATGAGCTGCCGGCGCGCCTCGGCGAGGGTGTCGGCGAAGATGCGCTCGGCCATCTCCGCATGAGCGGCGAAGGTGCCGATGAACACCCGCAGATCGCGCTGAGCCGACGACATCAGGTCGATGAAGGCCTGCGAGTTGCCCCGCCGTGCCTGCTCGACGAGCATGGTCAGTTCCTCGGCCTGCATCGCGTCCCTTCCTGGCCACTGAACCGATCGGGGACGAGCGAATCGCCCTGTCGCCGCGCTTCGAGGCTATCATCGGGGCCATCGCCACTCAATACCGGCCTGGACCCTGGCGCACAAGTCGATCACCCGCTCGGCAGACGCAGGTCCACGGTGGTGGCGCCGCCCCCTGGCACCCCCGAACGCATCGCCATGATGAGCGCATGCTGCGCCTGGAGTCGGTGGAAAAATCCTTCTACGACCCCGGACGTGGCGAGGTGCGCGCCGCCGCCGGGATCTCCCTGGCGATCGACGACGGGGTCACCGCCCTGATCGGCGCCAACGGCGCCGGCAAGAGCACGCTTTTCTGGCTGCTCCAGCGCCTCTATGAGCCCAGGTCCGGGACGATCACCATCGACGGTCAGGACATCCGCAATGTCACCCAAGCCTCGCTCCGCGAGCACATCGCGATGGTTAATCAGGACAGCTTCCTCTTCCACGACACGCTCCGCGCGAACATCCGCTATGGACGCCTCGACGCCACCGACAAGGAAATCGAAGCCGCCGCGAAGCTGGCCCACGCGCACGAATTCATCCTCGCCCAGTCCCATGGCTACGACACGATCATCGGGGACAAGGGCTGCATGATCTCCGGCGGCCAGCAGCAACGGGTCTGCATCGCCCGCGCGCTCCTGAAAAACGCTCCGATTTTGCTCCTCGACGAAGCGACCAGCGCGCTGGA
>PLEW01000127.1 GCA_003136555.1 Planctomycetota bacterium
GAGAAGCTGCGCTTCGCCATCCGCGAGGGCGGCCACACCGTCGGATCGGGTGTCGTCACCAAGATCCTGGAGTGAGCTCTGGATATCCGGCAGCCGCTCCGGCTGCCGGATGACATGTACGTCGACGTAGGGGCGCCTCGGTTCCCGGCTCACCAGCCTGCTTGAACCGGGGCGTCATCCCCAGAATGAGGTAGCATATGGCCAAGGACAAACGCGAACATATCATGCTGGTCTGCTCGGAGACCGGGGATATCAACTACTACACCAGCCGCTCCAAGACCAGCGAGAAGCTGGAGTTGAAGAAGTACAACCCGCGCCTGCGCAAGCACACCCTGCACAAAGAGAAGAAGCGCAAGTAGCAAGCCGCCTGCGCCCCGGCGACCTGCCGGGGTGGCGAGGCACCGGGGCCAGATGGGCCCCGGAGGCTGTCGAGGCCGGCACGTGCGACCGCGCGCATGATCCGGGCCGATGGGTTCCTCAAGTCGAAGCGCGGACCTTTCAGCCGTATACGGGGGTAGCTCAGCTGGTAGAGCAGCGGATTCCAAATCCGCCGGTCGGGGGTTCAAATCCCTCCTCCCGTGCCACATTCCTGGATGCATCATGTATAAATGGCCTCAAGGGCGGGTGATCCGCACCATCTGTCTGCTCCTCACCCTGCTGGTGGTCGCCGATCTCGGCTATCATGGGGTGTGGGCCAATTTCGGCGCCAGCGACACCACTAGCCAGAACAAGCAGATGATCCTCGGCGGCTTCTTCGCCGTGCTTTGCCTCGGGGCGCTGGTAGGCGGCCTGGTGGCGGCAGGCTTCCATCCCAAGGCGGTCGATTTCCTCATCGAGGTCGAGCTGGAGATGACCAAGGTCGAATGGCCCAAGGGCGGCAACCTGGTGCGCAGCACCCTGATCATCGCCGTGGCCATCGCCATCATGGCCGTCCTCATCCTCGGCGTCGATTTCGTCAACTTCCACTTCATCAACAGCTGGTGGCCATGGATCTACAATGCCCTTTCCGGCATCCGCTGATCCTACGCGAATATCCAACTAGAACAGAGGCTCGCATGGCGAAACGATGGTACGTGATCAAAGCGGTGTCGGGGCGTGAAAGCGCGATCAAGGAGCTCATCCATGCCCAGCTGAAGGGCAGGAAGCTCGACCAGTACGTGGGCGAGATGCTCATCCCGGCCGAGCGCATCACCGAGGTGAAGCGCGGCAAGAAGGTGTCCTCGGAACGCAAGCTCTACCCCGGCTACATCTACATCGAGATGGAGGTCAATGGCAACGTCCTCGACGTCATCAATGATGTCGATGGCGTGACCGGCTTCCTCGGGGCCGACCTGCGCAATCCCGACCCGCTGACCGCCGACGAGGCCGAGCGCATCCAGAAGATCGCCCATGCCCAGTCGCCGGACGAGCAGCGCCAGGCCCTGGTGCAGATCCCCTTCAACCTCGAGGATCGGGTCAAGGTCAAGGAGGGCACCTTCGCCGGCATGGAAGGCGTGGTCGCCGAGATCAATCCCCAGAAGGGCGAAGTGCGGGTGATGATCACCGTCTTCGGCCGTCAGACCCCGGTCTGGCTCGAGGTCTGGCAGGCTGAACCCGCGGTCTGAGCGGGGCTTCCGGGCCGCAGGAACATTTCCCTTCCAATTTCCATGATGGGCACATAATCTGCGCCCCCCACATTTTCGTTCACCCCGTTCCGCATTCCAAATCGAGTCGCACCAATGGCCAAGGCAAAAGAAATCGTCGGCGAGATCAAGCTGGTGATCCCCGGCGGCGGCGCCACCCCAGCGCCCCCCGTGGGCCCCGCTCTCGGCGCCAAGGGCGTCAATATCGGCGCGTTCGTCAAGCAGTTCAACGATGCCACCGCATCGATGAAGGGTGAGACCATCCCGGTAGTCATCACCGTCTTCAAGGACAAGACCTTCACCTTCGTGCTCAAGCAGCCGCCGGTCTCGGCCCAGATCCGCAAGGCGGCGAAGATTGAGAAGGGCTCGGGCACGCCCAATGCCATGGATGGCGGCACGATCACCAAGGCCCAGGTCAAGGAGATCGCCCAGAAGAAGCTCGCGGAGATGACCGCGGCCTCGCTGGAAGCGGCGATGAAGACCGTGGCCGGCACTGCCCGTACCATGGGTGTCGTCGTCGCAGACTGAGTTCTTTCCCGTCCCTTCCGTCCACTTCAGTCCGTGGGAGACGCCGACCAACAGAGTCGGGTCGCAGACCACCAGAAGGATTCCACATGGCTATCCGCAGCAAGCGCTATCGCGCGCTCATCGAGAGCGCCGGCGTCGACCTCAAATCCCCGCACCCGGTCCCGACCGCGGTCGGACTGGTGAAGAAGCTGGCCAAGGCCAAGTTCACCGAGTCGATCGAGCTGGCCGTCCATCTCAACCTCGACACCAAGAAGACCGACCAGCAGTTCCGCGGCAGCTTCTCGTTGCCGCATGGCACCGGTCGCGACGTGCGCGTCATCGTCTTCGTCGATGACGGCGACAAGCTCAATGCCGCGCTCGCCGCGGGCGCGGTCAAGGCTGGAGGCGACGATCTGGTCGCCGAGGTCACCGGCGGGTTCATGGACTTCGACATTGCCGTCTCGACGCCGAAGATGATGCGCTCGGTCGGCAAGCTCGGCAAGGTGCTCGGCCCGCGCGGCCTGATGCCCTCGCCCAAGGCCGGCAGCGTCACTGATGACGTCGCCAAGGCGGTCGGCGAGTTCAAGGGCGGCAAGATCGAATACCGCGCGGATGCCGCCGGCAACGTGCAGGTGCGCATCGGCACCGCCAAGTTCGACGACAGCAAGCTGGCCGAGAACATCACCGCCTTCCTCAATCATGTCGCCGAGCACCGTCCCTCATCGGTGCGTGGCGAGTTCGTCCGCAACATCGTGGTGTCGTCGACGATGGGTCCCGGCATCAAGGTCGCCTACGCGACGAAGGAGGCCTGACCATGCCCAGCTTCATCAATGAACTGATGCTGACCGAGGTGAGCGGGCTGGTCTCATCCGCCACCTCCCTGATCGTCGTCGACTCGTCCAAGCTCAACAGCTCGGACAGCCTCAAGCTGCGCAAGGAGCTGCGCGGCGTCGGCGCCAAGCTCAAGGTCGCCAAGGTCGCGATCATCAAGCGCGCCGTGCCGGCTGCGGCTGCCAAGTTCTGCGACGGCAAGTGCTCGATCGGCGTCATCACGGCGCCGGACATGGTCGCTGCCGCCAAGGTCCTCGCCGACCTCAGCAAGGAAGAGAAGATCTCGGTCAAGGGTGGCCTGATGGACGGGCTGTCGCTCGATCCCGCTGGCGTGACCCGTCTGGCCAGCCTGCCCGGCAAGGACACCCTGCGCGGCATGCTCGTCAACCTGCTGGCCGCCCCGCTGGTCGGCTTCGTGCGCGTCATCGCCGAGATCGAGAAGAAGAAGAATCCCGCCAGCGAACCCGCCGCCGCGCCCTGACCACCACCCCCTCAATCCACCGCTAGCCGGCACCTGCCGCTAGCTACGCCTCCCAAGGAGCATCGCCATGAGCGAAGCTGTCGCCAATAGCAAGCTGTCCCAGATCATCGACTCGGTGAAGACCCTCACCGTGCTCGAGCTCTCCGACCTCGTCCACGCCCTCGAGAAGGAATTCGGCGTCAGCGCCGCCGCAGTCGCGGTCGCCTCCTCGGGCGGCGGCGGAGCGGCCCCTGCCGCGGCCGAAGCGCCCACCGTCTTCAAGGTCACCCTCGTCGAGGTTCCGCCCGAGAAGAAGATCCAGGCGATCAAGATCATCCGCGAAATCCTCGGCCTCGGCCTGGCCGACGCCAAGGGCTTCGTCGAAGGTGCGCCCAAGCTGGTCAAGGACGGCCTCGAGAAGGCCGCCGCCGACGAGCTCGCCAAGAAGATCACCGACGCCGGTGCCAAGGCGAAGATCGAAGGCGCGTAAAGCCCTGTGGCGAGAGCGGTAACACCCGCCTCGCCGAGTTACGCGAAGCCCCTGGCCAGAGTTTCTGGCCAGGGCGCTTGCCATCGGCCCACAACTTGCTAGCATCCGCGCCCCTTTCCACACGCCGCACATCAGTGCTGGGCTGGGAGAGGAGGTCGCAGCGACTTCGGCTTGCGACGACAATCTCCGGGAGGTTTCATGCAGATCCGGTCCTTCGGCAATACCAAGGAAGTCATACCCGTTCCCAGCCTCGTCAATCTGCAATCAAAAAGCTACGACGAGTTCCTTGAAACCGAAGCCGCGCCTGATGCCCGCATCAAGACCAAGGGTCTGGAGGCGATCTTCCAGGAGTTCTTCCCGGTCACCGGCTACGACGACCAGATCGTGGTCAGCTACCACGGCTACCTGTTCACCCCGCCGCAGCACAACATCGATGAGTGCCGGGACCTCGGGCTGACCTACCAGCGCGGGCTCAAGCTCAAGATCCGCGTCGGCGGGCAGAACCATCCGACCTTCAAGGACATCCTCGAAGAGGACGTCCACATCGGCTACTTCCCGATCCGCATCGGCGGCGGCGAGTTCGTGATCAATGGTGCCGAGCGCACCATCGTCACCCAGATCCAGCGTTCCCCGGGTGTCGACTTCTCCTCCGAGACCGGGGCTTCCGGCCGGCGCTCCTACAGCTGCCGCATCATCCCCGAGCGCGGTTCCTGGATCCAGGTCGAGCAGACCTCCAAGGACGTGCTGCAGATCAAGATCGACAAGAGCGCCAAGGTGGTCGCCACCTGCTTCCTGCGTGCGCTCAACAAGGACTTCGGCACCACCGCGGCGATCATCCGCCACTTCTTCAAGACCGATGTGGTCCAGCTCGCCGCCAAGGGCGCCAAGGAGAAGGCGGTCGGCCGCATCATCGCCAACGATGTCTTCGACAAGGAGTCCGGCGAAGCCCTGGCGAAGGCCTGCGAAGTGCTCAGCGAGAACAGCTTCGAGAACCTCAAGGGCCTGGCCATCGAGTCGGTCGAGCTGATCGCCGCCGGGACCAAGACCGACGACATCCTGCTCAACACCCTGCGTGAGGACGAGGCGTCGAGCCACGAGGAGGCGCTGCTGCGCATCTATCGCCGCCTGCGTCCGGGCAATCCCACCGACGAGCAGAAGGTGCGCGAGTTCTTCCAGGACCGCTTCCTCAACGAGCAGCGCTACAACCTCGGCGCGGTCGGCCGCTTCCGCATCAACCGCAAGCTCAAGGGCGAGGGCGAATCGCGCGTCCTGACCGTCGATGACTACCTCAAGGCGATCGAGTACCTGCTCACCCTGATCCGCTCCAACAACGCTGCCGGCGAAGTCGACGACATCGACCACCTGGGCAACCGCCGGGTGCGCCCGATCGCCGACCTGCTCTCCGATGAACTGCGCGCCGCCATGCTCAAGCTGCGGCGTGCGGTTAAGGAGAAGCTCAGCCGCGATCTGCAGGCGGAGGACCTCGCCCAGGCCCTGGCGCCACGCAACCTGTTCAACAACCAGGCGGTCGACAGCGCGGTGCAGAACTTCTTCCAGCGCGGCGAGCTGTCGCAGGTGGTCGACCAGTCCAACCTGCTCTCGCAGCTGACCCATGAGCGCCGCCTCTCGGCCCTTGGACCTGGCGGTCTCAACCGCAAGCGCGCCGGCTTCGANNCGCATCTGCCCGATCGAGACGCCTGAAGGCGCCAACATCGGCCTGATCGTGTCCCTGGCGATCTACTCGGCAGTCAACGAGTACGGCTTCCTGGTCACGCCCTACCGCAAGGTCACCAAGGGCAGGATCACCGACGAGATCGTGCACCTGATGGCCGACGAGGAGGCCGAGGCGCGCATCTGCCAGGCCACGGTCGAGATCGACAAGGTCGGCAAGATCATCCCCGAGATCGTCCAGGTACGCTACGCCGGCCAGTTCACCGAGGTCTCCACCGACGAGGTGACCTATGCCGACGTCTCGCCCAAGCAGATGATCGGCGTCTCCGCCGCGCTCATCCCGTTCCTCGAGCANNGCCAACCGCGCCCTGATGGGCGCCAACATGATGCGCCAGGCGGTGCCGCTCTTGATCAACGAGGCGCCCATCATCGCCACCGGCATGGAGTACGAGATCCCCAAGTCCTCCTCGATGGTGGTCATGGCTGGCGAGGACGGCACGGTCAACTCGGTCGATGCCAAGCACATCACCGTCGGCGGGCGCAAGTATGATATGCGCAAGTTCCACGGCCTGAACGAGCGCACCTGCCTCAACCAGACGCCGATCGTCAAGCTCGGGGACAAGGTCAAGGCGGGTCAGATCATCGCCGATGGCGGTGGCACTGACAATGGCCAGCTCGCGCTGGGGAAGAACATCCTCGTCGCGTTCATGCCCTACGACGGCTACAACTTCGAGGACGCCATCGTCGTCAACGAGCGCCTGCTGGCGGAGGACCGCTTCACCTCGATCCACATCGAGGAGTTCAAGGTCGAGATCCGCGAGACCAAGCTCGGCAAGGAGGAGTTCACCCGCGAGATCCCCGGCCGCAGCGAGGAATCCCTGCGCAACCTGGATGAGCGCGGCTTCGTGCGCGTCGGCACCATGGTCAAGCCCGGCGATGTGCTGGTCGGCAAGGTGACGCCGAAGAACAAGAGCGAGCTCTCCCCCGAGGAGAAGCTGCTGCACGCGATCTTCGGCCGCGCTGGCGAGGACGTGCGCGACGACTCCATGGTGATGAAGCCCGGCATCCGGGGCGTGGTCACGGCGGTCAAGCGCTTCCAGCGCCGGGCGGCCCTGACCGAGAAGGACCGCAAGGAGGAGGCGTCCCGCATCAAGATCATCGAGGACCGCTTCAAGAAGGGCATGGCTGACCTCGCACGCGAGAAATTCAACCAGATCTGGGAAGTGTCCGGCGCCAATGTGGTCAACATCGAGACCGGCGAAGTGGTCGAGTACTCGCCCGCGCTGAGCGATGACGAGGTGCTCAAGCTCAACAAGGAGCTGCCCGTCACCGCGCTGAACTTCGTCGGTTCGAAGCGCCGCCGTGCGCGCTCGATCTACGATGACTTCGATCCCAAGATCGACGAGATCAAGAACGCCTGCGAGAAGGAGATCGTCAACGCCAAGCGCGGCGACGACCTGCCGACCGGCGTGCTCGAGATGGTCAAGGTGTTCGTGGCGCGCAAGCTGACCCTCAAGGTCGGCGACAAGATGGCCGGACGCCATGGCAACAAGGGCGTCATCTCGACCATCGTGCCGGAGGAGAACATGCCGTTCCTCTCCGATGGCCGCACCATCGACATCGTGCTCAACCCGCTCGGCGTGCCTTCGCGCATGAACGTCGGCCAGGTGCTCGAGACCCATCTCGGCTGGGCAGCCAAGGCCCTGGGCGTGCAGTGCGTCACCCCGGTGTTCGACGGCGCCAGCGAGCAGCAGATCCGCGACATGCTGATCGAGGCGGGCCTGCCGATCGAAGGCAAGATCCACCTGTTCGACGGGCGAACCGGCGAGCGCATGCATCAGAAGACCACCGTCGGCGTGCTCTACATGCTCAAGCTCCACCACTTGGTGGAGGACAAGCTGCATGCGCGCGCGACCGGCTCCTACTCGCTGATCACCCAGCAGCCGCTGGGAGGCAAGGCGCGCTTCGGCGGCCAGCGCTTCGGCGAAATGGAGGTCTGGGCCCTCGAGGCCTACGGTGCGGCGCACGTGCTGCAGGAGATCCTGACGGTCAAGTCGGACGATGTCGACGGCCGTACGCGCATCTATGAATCGATGGTGAAGGGCGACGGATCGCTGACCTATGGCACTCCGATGGCCTTCGAGGTGCTGATGAACGAGATCCGCGGCCTTGGTCTCGACATCCGGCTGCACCGCCCGGAGGACATGTCCTTCGACGCGGCGCCTTCGACCCTCGATTTCGGCGCCCCAGCCAAGACCGAGAGCGTCGCGCCGGATATCGAATTCGTGGCCGAGCCCGCACCCGCGGACAAGGGCGCCAAGGACGACGAGTGATACCAGGGCGGGCCGGTCCGGCCCGCCGCCGTAGCGCGCAGCAAGCGAACCTCTTAACGACTCTCACCGGGAAGCCCAGCCCATGATCGACATGCTCGACCCGACCAGCCTCCAGAGCCCAGATTACAATGCGGTCTCCATCCGCCTGGCCTCCCCGGAGGTCATCCGCTCGTGGAGCCAGGGCGAGGTGAAACGGCCCGAAACGATCAACTACCGCAACTACAAGGCGGAGCGCGACGGCCTGTTCTGCGAGAAGATCTTCGGACCGACCAAGGACTGGGAATGCTTCTGCGGCAAGTACTCGGGCGTCAAGTACAAGGGCATCGTGTGCGAGAAGTGCGGCGTGCTGGTCACCCACTCGCGGGTGCGCCGCGAGCGCATGGGGCACATCAACCTGGTCAGCCCGGTCGCCCACATCTGGTTCTTCAAGACCATGCCCTCCCGCCTGGGCATCCTGCTGGGCATGAAGTCGTCCAACCTGCAGCAGGTGGTCTACTTCCAGAAGTACATCGTCACCGACCCCGGCACCACCCCGCTCGAGTACATGGAAGTGCTCACCGAGGAGCAGTACCGCAAGGCGCAGGAGAAGTACGGCGACGACTTCAAGGCGATGATGGGCGCGGAAGCCGCCCAGGAGCTCATCCGCCATCTCGACATCGAGCGGCTGATCAGCGAATTGCGCGAGGAGCTCGCGTCGACCAAGGCCAAGCAGAAGATCGAGAAGATCATCAAGCGGCTCAAGCTCGCCGAGGAGCTCAAGTCCTCCGGCAACGATCCGCAGTGGATGGTGATGACCGTCATCCCGGTGATCCCGCCCGATCTGCGTCCGCTGGTGCCCTTGGAGAACGGCAACTTCGCGACCTCCGATCTCAACGACCTCTACCGTCGGGTGATCTACCGCAACAATCGCCTCAAGAAGCTCGTCGAGCTCAATGCCCCGAGCATCATCATCCGCAATGAGAAGCGCATGCTTCAGCAGGCGGTCGATGCGTTGTTCGACAACGGCCGCTGCCAGCGCGCCGTCTTCGGCTCGGGCAACCGCCCGCTGAAGTCGCTGACCGACATGATCAAGGGCAAGCANNGGCAAGCGCGTCGACTACTCGGCCCGTTCGGTGATCGTGGTCGGACCCCGGCTCAAGCTGCACCAGTGCGGCCTGCCCAAGTCGATCATCCTGGAGCTCTTCCAGCCGTTCATCATCCGTGCGCTCAAGGAGCGCGGCTACGCCGAGACCGTCAAGGCGGCCAAGCGCAAGCTCGAGCGTCGCGACGAGGAGGTCTGGGAAGTCCTGGACGACGTGATCAAGGGCCGGGTGGTGATGCTCAACCGCGCACCGACCCTGCACCGCATGGGCATCCAGGCGTTCGAACCGGTGATGATCGATGGCAGCGCCATCCAGCTCCACCCGCTGGTGTGCCAGGGCTTCAACGCCGACTTCGATGGTGACCAGATGGCCGTCCATCTGCCTCTCTCGATCGAGGCGCAGACCGAGGCGCGTGTGCTGATGCTGTCGACCAACAACATCTTCTCGCCCTCCAACGGCAATCCCATCATCTCTGCCGACCAGGACATCGTCCTGGGCTGCTATTTCCTGACCCTGGCCAAGGAAGGCCAGATCGGCGAAGGCAAGGTCTTCAGCGGCTTCAACGAAGTGCTGATGGCCCTCGACTGCAAGGTCATCAGCCTGCACTCGCTGATCAAGATCCAGCTGCCCAAGGGCATGCGCATCGACGAGGGCGGCCCGGTCAAGAAGACCCTGCCCGAGACCGTGCTCATCGAGACCACCGCCGGGCGCATGGTGTTCAATGAGGCGCTGCCCAAGGGCATGCCGTTCTACAACAAGGTCCAGGACAAGCAGGGCCTGCGCCGCGTCATCGCCGACTGCTTCGAATACCTCGACCGCCGCTCCACCATCGACGTGCTCGATTCGATCAAGGAGCTCGGCTTCAAGTACTCGACCCTGTCGGGCATGAGCTTCGGCGCCAGCGACCTCTACGTCCCCGAGGAGAAGGGCGCGATCATAGCCGAGGCGGACAAGAAGTCGCAGAAGTACCAGAAGGCCTATCAGCGCGGTCTCATCACCGCGTCCGAGAAGCACCGCAACGTGGTCGAGACCTGGACGCACGCCACCGAGGAGCTCTCCAAGGCCCTGATGGATCGCCTGAAGAACGACGAGCGCTATGGCGCCGACTACATCAATCCGGTGTACGTCATGGCGACCTCCGGCGCGCGCGGATCGGTGGCCCAGGTGCGCCAGCTGGCCGGCCTCCGCGGTCTGATGGCCAAGCCCAACGGCGAGATCATCGAGACCCCGATCCGTGCCAACTTCCGCGAAGGCCTGAAGGTGCTCGAGTACTTCACCTCGACGCACGGTGCACGCAAGGGCCTGGCCGACACGGCGCTCAAGACCGCCGACTCGGGCTACCTGACGCGCAAGCTCGTCGACGTCTCGCAGGACGTGATCGTCAGCGAGCATGATTGCGGCACGGTCGGCGGCATCACCAAGGCGGTGGTGTACGAAGGCGACATCATCAAGGTCTCGCTCGCCGATGCGATCACCGGCCGTACGGCCCGCGACACCATCGTCGACATCATCACCGACGAGGTGATCGTGCGCGAGAACGACATCATCAGCCGCGACAAGGCCAAGGCCATCGAGGCCCTGGGCTTCGAGAAGATCCGCGTGCGCAGCCCGCTGACCTGCGAATCGAAGAGCGGCATCTGCCAGAAATGCTACGGCATGGACCTCAGCCGCGGGCTTTGCGTCGAACTCGGCGTGGCGGCAGGCATCATCGCCGCCCAGTCGATCGGCGAGCCNNCAGCTGACGATGCGCACCTTCCACATCGGCGGTGTCGCAGGCGTCAAGACCGAGGATACCAACTACAAGGCGCGCAAGTCCGGCAAGCTGGTGTATGAGAACCTGCGCACGGTCGTCAATGGCGAGAACAAGGTGGTGGTGCTCAACCGCAACGGCGAGCTCGCCATCCAGGACAAGAACGGCCGCACCATCGAGCGCTTCAAGGTGCCGGTGGGCTCGGTGCTGTTCTACACCGACGGCAAGCAGGTCGACAAGGGCAACATGCTGACGGAATGGGAGGCGGCCAACATCCCGATCCTCTCCGAAGTCGGCGGTACGGTGCGCTTCGAGCACATCATCCCCGAAGTGACGATGCGCGAGGAGCGCGATCCGGCCACCGGCATCATCAACCGCATCATCCTCGAGGGCAAAGGCGACCTCCATCCCCAGGTCGTGCTCGAGGACGCCTCGGGCAAGCCGATCGCCCACTATCCGATCCCCGAGAAGGCGACGCTGCGCGTCGCCGAGGGCGTGAAGATCTCGGGTGGTACGCTGCTGGCGTCGACGCCGCGCGAGATCGCCGGCACGCATGACATCACCGGCGGTCTGCCGCGCGTCACCGAGCTCTTCGAGGCGCGTCCGCCCAAGGAGCCGGCGGTGATGGCCGAGATCGACGGCATGGTCGACTTCGGCGAGCGCAAGCGCGGCAAGCGCACCATCGTGGTGCATGGCGATTCTGGCACCGAGGTCGAGCATTCCATCCCCCAGGGCAAGCACTACCGCGTCCACAAGGGCGATCGGGTGAAGGCCGGCGATGCGCTGGTCGACGGCGTGCTGGTGCCCAAGGACCTGCTGCGGGTATGCGGCGAGGAGGCGCTGCAGGACTACCTGCTCGCCGAGATCCAGGCCGTCTACCGTGCCCAGAACGTGAAAATCGACGACAAGCACATCGAGACCATCATCCGTCAGATGCTGCGCAAGGTCGAGGTCATGGATCCGGGCGATCTGCCCTACCTCCAGGGCCAGCTGGTGGACAAGATCCGCGTGCGCGAGGAGAACCAGCGCGCGCTCGCAGAAGGCAAGCGTCCCGCCACCTTCGAGCCCAAGCTGATGGGCATCACCCGGGCTGCGCTGCAGTCGGAATCCTTCATCTCGGCGGCATCCTTCCAGGAGACCACCAAGGTGCTGGCCGATGCCGCCCTCGCCGGGCGCAGGGATCCGCTCACCGGCCTCAAGGAGAACGTCATCCTGGGCCATCTGATCCCCTGCGGCACCGGCTTCGCGGTCTACAAGCTCATCAAGATCGACAAGTTGGGCCCCCCGGTTGTAATCCCCGAGATCCCGGCTATCGTCCGCACCCCCATTCAGGAGTCCGTCAGTGCCCACGATTAATCAGCTCATCCGCAAGGGGCGCGAGCAGAAGCGCAGCAAGAGCAAGAGCCCGCAGCTCGAGTCGAATCCGTTCAAGCGCGGCGTCTGCCTGCAGGTCAAGACCATGACCCCGAAGAAGCCGAACTCGGCGCTGCGCAAGATCGCACGCGTGCGGCTCTCGAATGGCAAGGAGATCACCGCCTACATCGGGGGTGAGAAGCACAATCTCCAGGAGCACTCCCTGGTGCTGGTGCGTGGAGGACGCGTCCACGACCTGCCCGGCGTGCGCTACCACATCATCCGCGGCAAGCTCGACTGCCAGGGCGTCCAGGGACGCATGCAGGCGCGCTCGCAGTACGGCGCCAAGCGGCCCAAGAAGAAGTAAGCTCGTCATCCATCAGCGGAGTCATCCGCAGTACCTCCGGGGCATGTCCCCGGGTCACAGGGAAACATACCATGGCATTTCCACCCCCCAAGAAACCTCGCGAAGAAGCCGTCATCGAGCATGAGGAGATCCCGGCCGATCTCGCAGCACCAGCTGCCGAGGTCCAGGTCAACGAGGATGGCTCGATCACCCTGGCAGAGAGCGGCGTGCCCAAGGGCCCCGCGCCCCAGCGCTGGACCGGCATCGGGGTCAAGCCCGACGGCCGCTATGGCAGCCTGCTGGTCTCGAAATTCATCAATTGCCTGATGTACGACGGCAAGAAGAGCGTGGCCGAGGGCATCTTCTACGGCGCGATGAAGCAGATCGCCGACAAGCTCAAGGTCGATCCGCTCCCGGTCTTCGAGCAGGGCATCGAGAATGCCAAGCCGATGGTCGAGGTGCGCTCCAAGCGTATCGGCGGCGCCAACTACCAGGTGCCGGTCGAGGTCAACCGCAAGCGCCAGCAGACCCTGGCGGTGCGCTGGATCCTCGAGGCGGTGCGTGGGCGCAAGGGCAGGCCGATCGCCGAGAAGCTCGCACAGGAGCTCATCGACTGCTACAACAAGACCGGCACCACCATCCAGAAGCGCGAGAACACGCATCGCATGGCCGAAGCCAACAAGGCCTTCTCGCACTTCGCCTGAGTCCGTGATCATCGCATTGCGCGTACTGCCAGGGGATCGCTCCGCGATCCCCTGCGCATTTCCAGCCTGGGCCGGTCGTCCGGCGGCCGGCAGGCGTGCGCGGCGAGGCGGTGCGGCGTGCGGTGATGCGAATTGACTGCCCTGGGGGATGTCGATCATCGTCGCGGCGCACATGAAGGACGCGAAGATTCCTGGTCCTGGTGCGCGGAGGTCGACATGAGCGAAGTAGTCAGACGGCTGATCATGATCGTCTGCTTGGTGGTCGCCGCGTGCGCTCCCGCGCTGTCGGCCGCCGTCTCCATCAGCACGGTCTCCCCCCTCCAGCCGTCCTACCCGCTGTGCGGCAACGCCTATGTCACCGTGACCGGGACCGGCTTCGAGGCCGGAGCCACGGTGCTGATCGTCAGCAATTCCGGCAATGTGGTGGCGGATGCGGTCTGGGTGTCGTCCTCGACCAGCCTCAGCTGCGTCACCCCGGCATCGCTGACCGCTGCCGGCCAGGTCGGGTTGCAGGTGGTCAACCCGGATGGCAGCTCCGCCATCATCGCCATCACCGGGGTCACCCCCAATCCCGCCTTCGTCAATCCGGCGCCCACCATTGCCACCACCGGCGGCATCGCCCCGGACGCGGGAGGCTTCGCCGGCGGGCAGGCGATCACCATCAGCGGGACCGGCTTCAGCATCGCCCAGGTCACGGTGATGGTCGCCGGGCAGCAGGCCCTCTCGGGCGCCCCCGTCAGCACCCTGTCGATCGCCTGCTCCACACCGGCCCTGGCCGGCTATGCCAGCGCCCAGACGGTGCCGGTGGTGGTCATCAACAATGACGGCCAATGCGCTGCGGGCAGCTATGTCTATCAGCCCGGCCCGCTGATCAGCGGCGTGACTCCGGACGCATCGGTACTGGCGGGCCTCACCCCCGTCGTCATCACCGGCGCCAACTTCGTCCCCGGCGCTGGCGGAACCACGGTGCAGATCAATGGCCTCGCGGTGACGGCGTTGGCGGTCTCCCCGGGCACCATCAGCTGCACCGCGCCCCAGCTCCTCACCACGCCGGTGGCCACGCAGTCGGTCTCGCTCCTGGTCACCAACCCCGACGGCCAGACCGCGACCCTGGGCTTCGTCTATACCAGCGATCCGTTCCTGACCATCACCTCGCTGAGCCCGTCCGTGGGACCGCTCGGCGTGGCCACGCCCATCACCATCGCCGGCACCGGCTTCGATGCGAACACCACGGTTTCAATCGGCGGAAGCCCGGCCAGCTCGACGCTGGTCTTGTCGACGCAGATCACCACCAGCTCCTCCGGCGCGGTCATGGTGCCAGGCACGGTCACCGTCCAGCTCACCGCCCAGGATGGCCAGATCGCCCTGGCCTCCTTCTCCTATCAGGGCACGCCCCCGGCCATCTCCTCGATCACCCCGGCATACGCCCCGGCGAGCGGTGGCACGGAGATGACCATCACCGGCAGCAACTTCATCGGTTCGACGGTCACCGTCGGCGGCGCTGCGGCGACCGCAGTCACCCTGGTCTCGTCCAGCGAGATCGTCTGCCTCACCCCGGCGGGCACCCCCGGCCCGGCGACCGTGACGGTGACCAATGGCGATGGGACCACGGCCTCCTCCACCGCCGGCGCCTTCACCTACCAGAACACCGGAGCCCAACCCACCATCACCGCCCTGCTGCCAAACTTCGGTCTGGTGGGGACGCCGGTGGAGATCGTCGGCACCAATTTCCAGCCTGCCTCCCAGGTCTTCTTCGGCACCCTGCCGGCGAGCGATGTGGTGTTTGTCAGCTCCACGCTGATCACCTGCGTCGTCCCGCCCGCGGCGAGCGGAACCGAGACCGTATCGGTGGTCAACAGCGATTCCCTGAGCGCCATTGCCGTCGATGGCTTCTGGGTCAAGCCGGTCGGCGAGAACTATGACCCCCGCTGCGGCCACGGTCATGGGATCTTCACCCTCCTGATGCTGCCCTTGACGGCCCTGCGGCTGTTCCAGCTGCGCCGTCTGCGCAGTTCCCGGCCGGCCGGGAGCACGGCCAGCGAGCGCTGAACGGGGTTCTCGCCCGCCAGCTTGCCGCTGGCCTTGGCGGCGGGTCGCCGGTACATCTCGACCATGCCGCAACGCTACCATTTCTCCGGCATCGCCGGCGCAGGCATGAATCCGCTGGCGCAGCTGATGCGCGCCTGGGGGCATGAGGTCCAGGGCAGCGACCGCTCGATCGACCAGGGCAAGAACCCCGAGCTCGCCGGGCGCCTGCGCGCCCAGGGCATCACCCTGCTGCCCCAGGATGGCGCGGCGGTTGTGCCGGGCATCACCCGCTTCGTCTATTCCGCAGCGGTCGAGCAGGATACTCCGGAGATGCGTGCTGCGCGCGCGCTCAAGCTCGAGATCTTGCCCCGGCCGGCCCTGCTCGCCGAGGTGGTGGATCGGGCCGTGCCAGGGGTGGCGGTCGCGGGCACCTCGGGCAAGAGCACGGTCACCGGGATGATCGCCTGGATGCTGCGCCAGGCCGGGGTGCAGGCGACCATCCTCGGCGGCGCGTCGCTGTCTGGCGAGGGCGGGGCCGGGGGCTTCACCGCCGCAGCTGCCGGAGCGGCGGTGGTGGCCGAGGCCTGCGAGTCCGATGGCACGCTGGTCGGCTATCATCCCTCCATCGGCGTCATCCACAACATCAGCCGCGACCATGCCGAGGTCGGGGACCTGCATCGCCAGTTCGACCGGTTCGCCCACCAGAGCCGGACGGTCCTGGTCAACGCCGGCTGTCCGGAGGCGCTCTCGGCCTGCGCGGGCCATCCGCATGCCATCCGCTATGGGATGGGGGGGGCGGCGGAGCTGCCTCTGGAGGTGGTCAGCGTCGGTCCGCACCGCGCCCGTGGGGTGATGAGCCTGCCCGAAGGCGAGCTGACCATCGATCTGCCCCAACCGGGAGCGCACAACCTTGAGAATGCCGCGGCGGCGGTTGCGTGCGGCCGGGCGCTGGGCATCACCGCCGAGGCGATGGGCGCTGCGCTGCGTTCATTTCCAGGTGTGGCCCGCCGTTTCGAGGTCGTGGGCACCACCGAGTCAGGCATCCGCGTGGTCGATGATTACGCCCACAACGGTGAGAAGATCCGTGCCGCGATCAGCGCTGCGCAGGCCGGCTGCGAGCGCCTAATCGCCATCTTCCAGCCGCATGGCTATGGCCCGGCACGCTTCCTGCGCTCCGAGCTCTGCGAGCTGCTGCCGGCAATACTTCGGCCCGGCGACCGCTTCTGCTACCATGAGATCTATTACAGCGGCGGCACGGTGGCCAAGGACATCAGCAGCGCTGATCTGGCACAGGACCTCCCGGCCTCCCTCGGCTGCGGCTATGCAGCCAACCACCAGGAGCTCCTGGCTTGGGTGGCCGATGCGGCCATGCCCGGCGATACGGTGCTCCTGATGGGTGCCCGTGATCCCGAGCTGCCCCGCCTCGCCCGGGCGCTGCATGACCTGCTGTAGGCGGCCGGACCGTAGCCGATGATGAGTCGCGATCGACCGCCGCCGCTCGCGGCGCTCGCCAGCTCGCTGAGCGATGGCGAGAGCTTCCTCGCCGCCGTCGCCGGGCCATTCCGTCGCGCCATCCGCGTGCATCCTCGGCGAGGCACGCCGAGCGGGTGGGGGACGATGGTGCAGGTTCCTTGGAGTCCCAGCGGCCTCTTCACCAGCGATGATGCCGATCCCGGCGACTTCCTCGACCATCACCTGGGCACCATCTATGCCCAGGACGCGGCGAGCCAGCTGCCGGTGGTGCTGCTCGATCCGCAGCCGGGCGAGACGGTGATCGATGTCTGCGCCGCACCCGGTTCCAAGTCGACGCAGATCGGCCTGGCCCTCGGAGATGAGGGGCTCCTGGTGTGCTGCGACGCCTCGCCTCCGCGCCGGCGCGTGCTGTCGGAGAACCTGGCCCGCCAGGGCGTGGCCTCGGCGGTGGTCACGCCCATGCCGGTCCACATCCTGGCCCAGCGCCATCCGGGCTGCGCCGATGCCGTGCTGGTCGATGCGCCCTGCAGCGGCCATGAGCAGCGCTCCAGCAAGCAGGTCGAGCGCATGGCCCAGCGCCAGCTCGAGCTACTGGAGCAGGCCAGCCGCCTGGTCCGGCCATGCGGACGCCTGGTCTACAGCACCTGCACGCCCTATGTCGAGGAGGACGAGCAGGTGGTCGCAGCATTCCTCGCCAGCCATCCGGGATGGGCGGCCGAGGCGTGCGTCGCTCCCGGATGCGATGGCGACCTGCGCGGGGCAGGGGGGATCAGGTTGTGGCCGCAGCGGCAGGGGAGCGAAGCCTTCTTCGCAGCCCGGCTGCGCGCCCTCGACGGCGATGCCGTGCAATGCGTTTCCCTGAACGGGATCGTGCCTCCGGCCGGCGTGGAGCTGTCAGCGTGGCTGCCGCACACCGGGCTAATGTGCTGGCGGCGCGGCAATGCGGTCTTCGCTGGCACGGCGCAGGCCGCCTCCTGCGCCCTCCCGAGCGAGGCGCGCGGGCTGCTGCTGGGGCATGGCGAGGGCGAGCGCTTCCGCCTCGAGCCCTGGTCGGCGCAGGCGCTCATCGAGCGTGGCGCGGCCGCGGTCGTGGTCAGCCATGCCGACGCCATCCGCCTGTGGGCGGGCGAGGAGCTCGACCTGCCGATCGCGCGACCGGCGCTGGCCAGGACCGCCAGTGGCGGGCCGCTTGGCGAACTCGCAGGTGCCTCTGGCAGGTGGCGGCTGGACATCCCCAGCCGCATGCGGCGGACGGGCCTGCGCTGAGAGTGGGCCTGCATGATGCGGCAGGAGAACGAGAAACCGCCGCACCGCCGCACACTGGGCGCCATCCCATGCCGATCAACCGAGCCAAGACGGATGCCATGCCAAGCATGGTCCAGCGGTGAACCCGGTGCAGTGACATGGCGCCGCTGCATTGCCCTCGGCATATGACCCCGCACAGTTGCCGGCCAGTTCATCCAGGCAGTGCACCTGTCGAAGATATCCCTCCTCGGATCCCATCCATCAGGTGACCAGAGGTCGAGATGCCATGTCCGATCCAGCCATGCTCTTCCGCGCCTTCGAGCAGCGTGGCTGGCAGAACGCAGCTGAGCAGTACGATGCTGCGTTCCGGAGTCTCACCGCCCAATCGATCGCTCCCCTGCTCGATGCCGTACGCTGCCATGCGGGCACGCACCTGGTCGACCTCGCGAGCGGACCCGGCTATGTGGCTGCGGCCGCAGCGCAGCGTGGCGCGCGGGCGGTGGCCATCGATTTCGCAGCCTCCATGGTCGAAATCGGCCGCACCCGCTATCCCCAGATCGAGCTGCGGGTCGGCGACGTCGAGGAACTGACGCTCCAGGACGGGTCTGTCGATGCGGCGGTGATGGCCTACGGATTGCTCCATCTGGCGCGTCCAGACCAGGCATTGGCAGAAGCCTACCGCATCTTGCGCCCCGGTGGATGCGTAGGCGCAACCGTCTGGGCATCTGCGGATCGGGCAGTGGGATTCCGCATCATCCTCGATGCGGTACGTGCCCATGGCCGGCTGGACGTGGTGCTGCCCTCCGGTCCGCCGTTCTTCCGCTTCAGCGACCATGCGGAATTCCGTCGCAGCCTCGAGGCCGTGGGACTTCGCCAGGTGCAGGTGCATGAGATCGGCCAGGTCTGGCACCTGCGTGATGCGGACGAATTCTTCGCCACCATGAGATTCGGCTCCGTGCGTACCGGAGCGCTGCTGGCGGCACAGCAGCCGGCGCACTTGGCGGCCATCCAGGCGGAAGTCGCTCGCTCATGTGCGGCCTATTCCAGCCCCCTGGGTCTGCTCCTGCCGATGCCCGCGGTGCTCGCGGTCGGCACCCGGCCCAGCGGCGATGAGAGGGACCGGTGATGGCCTGGGATTATGGTGATGATGGCAGTCCTGCGGAGATCGCGAGTCCGCCGGGAGTACGGGGAGTCCACGCGATCCGCCTCTGCCTCCGGTCTCGATCTTCATCCATCTGCCTTCCCGCTGGTGGACGTCGCTGCACGGCCGCAGGAGTCGGCCCCACCCTGTGATCGCACCAGGCAAAGAGCCATCGGCACAAGGTGACAACAATAATTCGCGCACCGGCAACAGCGCAGCGATCGACCCTGCCAGTCACCGGAGAGGAAGACATGGTGACAGCCCCTGGTCGGTGACCCAGGTTCTGCGCCACTCCTGGCTGTACTGGCGAAAGCTCGTGCTTGGATCTGTCGGGCGTACCGCATGCGGGAAGCCTGCACGTCCGGTTCCTCGAGGGGGCCAGCGGATGGACTCGCCGGTCCTATCTCGACGTCACCTCCAGCGCTTTTCCCAGATCACCGACCGGAACAGGTGGGATGGGTCGATCATGCCCTCATTCATGGCGATAGTAGCGCACCCAATCGACTACGAATTCACCTGGAAGCTTCGAGTCATCCACCGGTGTGGCACCACCCAACGGCGACCGCGCGATCGAGGTCAGCCAGATGCGCTGATCCCCTTGGGGGAGTCCGCTCACATCGACGGACTGAACGATCTGGCCATCAAAGTAGTACCTGACCGTCTCTGGCGTGAATTCACAACCCCAGACATGGAAATCTGCCGACAGATCCGGCGTCTGCACGACCTTATGGCCGATCTCCCTATGCGGCGATATCCATTTATGGTAATTGACCTCGTAATCGTTGAGATGGCTGGAGTCGTTCTCCAGGGCATCAAGTTCCTGGGTGATGCTGCTGGCACGGCTCCCGATATGGTCGGGATTGGCTCCGACCGCAGGATCGTAATCCATCATCCAGAATGAATTGTGCCAGCCAGCCCCGGCCGGTATCCTGCAGCGCGCCTGATAGAAGCCGAAGCGGAAGGATTGCTTGCTGATGATTCCCGCCCCAGTGTAGTTCTTCCCCTCGGCAGGCTCCTTTTTCAGGGACAAGTGGAGGAATCCGCCGGACAGCGAAACGTTCTCCGGCTTCTGGGTGCTCCAGGCCTTGGAATCGGTGCGGTACGCCCATTTGGAGAGGTCAAGCGCCGAGTCCGCGAACTCGTCGCTCCAGGCGAGGGTATAACCTGGCGGCACCGAGAAGGCTGGGTCGGGGGTCACCTCGAGCGCATGCGTGGGCAGTGACGTCGCAGCCAGGAACCCGAGGCCGATGGCGGCTCTCGCCGCGATGCGGCCTCTTAGGAAACTCCATGGTGAATGCATGCGACGTCCACTTTCGATTATCCGGGGCCATGGGCAGACGCCCCATGTGGTGCTATAATAGCATTGTACTCCTGCTGGCGGCCTGCCGTTGACCACCCGGTGATCACCCTCTCGCGCATCGGGGGGATGCGATGTCGATGTCCTGCCCCGACCGTCCCTTGCGCAATCTCTGACAGTCCTGGCGCACACGGTGGTGCGACAGTGTGACCCCCAGATGGAATTGCAATCGAGATGGGGGCATGCAATGGGTACTGTCCCTCCTCTCGCCGTAGGCCAGTCCCGCACGATAGTCGTGATCCAGGATGGCATCCACTGCTATAAATGGGCAGGTTGGCGTCGGGATGGCCAACCATTCCTGAATGTTGAGACGATCAGGATCGGAAATGGATGCTACCAGTTCGTCGGCTCCGCGCGAAGGCGCTGGATCCAGCGGAACGTTCCGCCCATATTGCGGTCGAAACCGGGACTGCGGCAGCCGTAGGACCAGGAGTGGCTGGCATTCATCGGCCATTGGGTGTAGAAATCGGCGCCGTTGTTGCTGGACGCGTGCAGAATCCAATGATACGTCACCTCGGTCACCGCAGCTGTCCATTCCACGCGGTAGAAGATGCGGAACTCGCTGCTGGAGAGATTCTGGAAGTAGGTGGAGTCATAGTTGAAGAGCTGGGCATATCCCTGGTTCAACGCCTCATTGTAGCTGCGGAAGCCCATGGTCCCGCCTGCTCCGGCGGTGATGAGGAAGGTCGCCGGTCCGTCGCGCAGGATGCGGAACCATGACTTGTTCTGGCTCTGCACCCGCGGCGTGGGGTCGCCATGGATGAAGTCGCTCTGTGTCGCGCCGTTCTGCCCGTCGTCGTACAGGGTGGTGCTGATGGAGGTCGAACCGGGCGTCCAGCCGTTGGAGACCTGCGGTTGGGGATCGGGATAGCGCAGCAGTGGCCAGAGATATTCGGCATCCGCCGAATTCTGATCGATCGGGTTGTAGCTGGCGGTCAGCTGGGTGGCGTATGGCGGCCGCTGCCAGACATACATCGGACAGCGCACGATGCTGGTGGGGGCCGGCCAGGCAGGGAGGAGGTTATTGGGCGTGGACTGCCACCACATCACGCCGGTCAAGGTCGGGTCATAGCAGATCCGGCCCTCCTGGGTCGTCGGACCGGGCGTACCATCGCGCACATCGACCCAGCCGAAGGTCTCCTCGTGCACCGGGAAATTGCTGACCGCCGGGCTATCGCCCGGGAAGGGGTCGTCGGAGTCGGTAGCAGCCGGATACGAGGAGCCCGGGCGGTTGTTGTACTGCGTGGGGGAGCCGGGATTCGTGCCGGCGGTGGTATTGGGATAGCGGTCCCAGCCGATGCGCGAGCATTCCTGGATGTAATTGCAGGCCGCTGCGAGCATGATGTGGGCCTGGGACTCCTGGAGCACCAGCGTCGTCTCCTCGGCATCGCTGCGGACGCGGGCGACGAAGGCGAGCGCCATCGTGGCGAGCAACGCCGAGATGCCGGCTATGATGATCAGGATGGTACCGCGGCGGTTCATGCCGGTGTGCATCGCGCGCGTCATTGTGGTCCATCCAGGTTGGCCTGATTGACGGCAGAAGGCGCATTGTCCCATGATGCCCAGCCCGCAGCAGTGCCAGGCTGCCGCTGCATGCGTGCCCCGCGCAGCGTCGAGCCGATGCCATCGAAGGAGAACTCGGCCATCTGACCGGTGAGCGGGCTCGTCCAGCGGATCTTGGCCAGATGGACGTAGTGGGCGCTCTTGACGTAGTGTCCGACGGCCACCGAAACGGATGGCCACGTGCCTGGCTGCGCCGCCATGATCCCAGTGTACGGTAGGGTGATGCCGACGAAATCCTGCATTGCGGAAGGCGATGATCCCGCCGAATAGTCCGTATCGGAGTAGCTGTAATGCCGCCAAACCAGGGTCGGCGTGTCCACCAGGCCCTTATCGACGCTGTTGCCATTCGGATTGACGATCGAATAGCTGCTGGTGGTGGTCAGGGCGTAGATGCCGATGGTCGTCGGCCCCATCCCCGAGCCGACGAAATTCCAGTAATTCTGCCCGCCGGATGTGGTCGGATTCCAGGCCCAATTGCTGAGCTGCGTCTTGACGAAGTTGTCGCAGAAGGGGTACGGCGTGTTCTGCTGGCCTTCCCAGCCAGGGAAGGTGAAGAAGGTGCTCAGCCCGCCGGCGCTGGAGTAATTGCCCCATATGTTCGAGCCATTCTGGGAGAACGACGTATAATAGCCGTACAGGGCATTGGCCGGCAGGTAATCGCAGAGACCATAGTACCCGATCGCCCGGGTCAGCCCGAGCATCTGCCGCCCATACCACAGATGGGGGGGGTAGTTGGTCGAGGCGGTATAGGGGACCAGATACGAGCTTGGTGCCAGATTGCCTGCGGCTGGAGTCGGGGAGACGGTGAAGCTCTGGAAGGTAGGGGAGGAGGTGACATTGGTGAAGGCGCCATAGCGGCCGAAGATCACCGGGGGTTGGTACAGGAGGATGTTCCATGGTGAAAAGTAGAGCGGTGTGCCGGAGCTCCACCACTCCATGGCATTGCCCCGGAACCAGGTGCGTGGATCGTGCGGCGCCCAGGCCACGGTGCAGTCGAAGCCGGCGTCATTCTCCCAGCCGGCAGGCAGCAGGGAGGCCTGGGTCGGTGTCGACGAGGACGGGGACGGCAATGGCAATGATGGCGGCTGGATGATCATCGGCCCGCCAGCCGGATAGGGCAGGCATGTCGAGGCGGGCGAGGCGCTGGAGCGGGGCACCGCCGAACCGCTGGCGCTGCCGCCGGTGGTGGGGTCGATGTTGGCCGGGAAGGCGCCACTCGATCCCGTGCCGCTCCCCTGGAGCGGAGCGAAGGGCAGTCCGACCGTGGTGGGATAGGGCTGAACGGCGTATTCGCTCGCCCATGGCAGCCCACTGACATTATAGCCGTTCAGGCGGAGCTGCTCGTGGGTGGCATCGTTGGGATCGTCGAGATTGGTCCAGAAGTCCAGTTGCTCGTGCGCCATCTGGAAACCGGCGCGCATCAGGGAATTCTCCAGCGACAGGCGATTGGAGACGGTGATCGCCTGGCTGGCCATGCGGAATCCGGCATAGGCGGTGTAGATCACCAGCGAGCCGAGCCCGATCGCCAGCATGAGCTCGATGAGCGTGAATCCGCGATCAGAGCGTGGGTATGGCATGGCTTCCTACCTGCGGACGTCAGCGGAGGAGACAGGGGATGCGCGGGTCATAGTAATTGAAGCGAGCGACCTGGACGGCACGCAGACGGACCGATCGCGGTATGGGTCCGCGGTCGATCTTCTGATTGAAATTGCGATCGGCGCCGAAGATGCCCGAGAAGACCTGGCGGTTGCCCAGGTAGGGGCCATCGTCGGGAGCGCCGCCATTGGTCCAGCCATTGAGCATCTCATTGGACGAAGTGGACGTCCCGCTCGGCTGGCCCATCGGAGTGCCATTGATGAACAGTTCGGTCTTCTCCGGGTTGCGGAAGGCATAGAGGTGCGGATCGACGAACACGACGTCCTGCATGCGCCCGCCGAAATCGCGGTACTGGGTCCCCGGGTTCGCCGACCCGCCCACCATCCGCGGACCGGATATGGGGTACCTGCTGGCATCGAGCGGTGCGCTGGGCAGGGTCTCGAAATCCTCATAGGATTGCCAGTCGACCGTCCAGAAGACGATCTCACGGCAGCGCTGGGACGCGTCGAATGGCATCCCCAGGGTATAGTGGTCGAGATTGCCCATCAGGTTGCTGACGCCCCCCGGGACGATGGTGCCATCGAGCTTGTTCTGGCCGCCGTTCTGGTTGAGCGGATAGGTCTGGCCGAGGCCGATGTTGTGGATCGGGCGAGGCGAGAGCGGAGCCCACTGCATGGCGGTCTCTGCAGGCAGCGAGCCGCCCAGCATATTGGGAGTCCCAAAGATGGTTCCCGACCTCGGCGTCGACCACAGATCGTACTGCAGCAGGGGGAAATCGACCATCAGCGTGCGCTCGATGGGACGCGGTACCGCCCAATCGTAGGGGAAGCAGGAAGCGAACTCCATGATCAGCTTGAGGCTGCGCTCGTGGAAATACTGGATCATGTCATTGGTGATGAGGATGGTTCCCGGTGGACCTGATGTCGTACCCAGGGTCACCGAGGTGATCGGTATGCCGGTGGTCAGGTCGGGGATGTTATTGGGATTCGGCACCGGCGCGGTGATCGGGAACCATGAGGTCAGGCAGGTGGCGGCATGGCTGAGGAAGCGCATCGCCTGAACCTGCATCCATTTCTGGCTGTTCGGCGTGCCGGGCTCGAAGCTGATGATGTTGCTGGCCGACGGCGGCCAATGCGACAGCAGGGTCGGGTTCCAGAAGGAGGGAGGGAGGTTGGGGGTGGACTGCACGCTCTTCTGCTGGCAATACCACAGCGCCGCCTGCACGTAGCGGATGCAGCCATCCCTGGTGTTGCCGTTGCCGAGCACGGTGCCATCATGGAGCGTCAGCGGCACCTTGAGATAGTATGGGTAATAGCCGTAATGGGTGATCTGGGGAGTGCCGGTCGAATTGACCACCAGCGGAGCGTTTGTGCTGCTGGCAGGCTCCGGCCAATCATAGACCTTCTGCATGTCGGGGTCGGTGCCCGGGATCGCGACCCCGGGGATGCAGGCGGTCTCCCAGGGGTAGACTAGGTCCTCCACCGACCATTCCGGATAGAGGTTCCAATAGCCCGGTCCCATGCCGGCTCCCACCGCGGATGATTGCGGTGGAATCCAGGCGTCATTCATGTGCACGGTGGTCAAGGGCGGTGAGGGGTAGGCCGAGGTGTATGGCCAGTTCTTGAGCGGCAGGATGTGCAGGGAGTTCTGCTGCGCGTAGCCCGTGACGCCGAAGACCAGTTTCTGCATTTCGTTGGGCGGCGCCTGGGCCTGGGCCTCCTCCTCGAGATCCGACCCGGCCAGGGGCTGTGAATAATAGATGTAGCCGCCCTGGCTGAGGATCTGCTGGATCTCGTCATTGTCAGAGTCCAGCCGGTTCGCGAGTGGAAGCGGCAAGGCCATCATGCCGTAGCGATGCGAATTGACCCGGGCCTCGAGATCCCAGGACTGATTGCGGTAGCTGGATGCCGCCTGCCAGACATCCGGACCTTCCGAATCGGTGGTGGGGTTGTCGCAGTGTGCGGAATTGAACTGCTCGACCATCTCCTCGGCTTTTGCGGCGGCATAGAGCTGGAAGCGGGACAGCTGCTGCGCTTTGATGCCGGCCGGGAACAGGATCAGGATGCTGGTCACGCCAAAAGCGAGCAGGGCCAGCGAGATGGCGACCTCGAATAGCGTGAAGGCATCCCGACTCCGTGCCGTAAGCACCTTGAGTGACGTGGTTTCGCTTTGGTTCGGCCAGAGGATCACGGCGTCGTCGTGTGGAGGTGGGATGTCATATCCGCCCGCTGCTGTCATGATGGCGTCAAGTCGGTCTCGTGCTCACCACGAGAACCCATGGCTTTGAGGAGACGGCGAGGCCGTACCGCTACCGGACAGGGAAATATATCAAAATAGTATGAAACGCTTTGATCGTTGCCGACGTTCAATGGGGAGAGGGCATGACGAGCGGCGGCGATTCCTGGCAAGGGGGGGTGGATGCAGGGCTGCACACGAATGCATCCGTCCCAGCGGCGACGTCACACCGCCATCACTGAGCCGACTGCAACTGCGGATGGTGATCGGGACGGGCACGGAATGACCGCTGCATGGGTCGTCGAGCGAGGGCTCGCAGAGTGCGATCATGGCGTTTGGTCGCATCGCCGGATGCACCATCATCTCGAAGCGGAGCATCGCTCACGGCATCGCGCAAAGCTGCACCAGACGTCCATCGCCCCGTCGGTGGACGTCACTCCAGGTTGATGCACCACGCCTCGGGGGTGCGCATGAACATCGCCCCAGTCCGTCCGGGGCAGTGCGCCATGCGGTCAATTCGACAGCGGGCCTGGTGCGGTCATGCCGCCGGGCTAGCCGATCGCGATCATGCGCTCGATCGGAAGGCGGGCGCGGGCGATCAGCTCGGCATCGAGGCTGAGCTCGGGTGCGCGGTTGCGCATGCACCAGTAGAGCTTCTCGAGGGTGTTGCGGCGCATATGCGGGCAGGTGTTGCAGTGGGTGCAGGAGCCGAGGCTGGTCCCACCGGTCTCGGCGGGCGCCATGAGGAAGCGCGCCGCCGGAGCGGCCTTCTCCATCTGGTGGATGATCCCCGGTTCGGTCACGACGATATAGGTGCCGGCCGGGTCGCCGCGCCGGACCGCATCCAGCAGCTGGCTGGTGCTGCCGACCACATCCGCCAGGGCGCGGATCGGCAGGGGGCATTCCGGATGCACCAGGGTGCGGCTTGCGGGATGCTGCGCCTGCAGCTCGACCAGGCGCGTCTGCGAGAAGTTCTCGTGCACTTCGCAGGAGCCGTTCCACAGCACCAGGGGCCGTCCGGTCTCGCGGCTGACCCAATCGCCGAGGAACTGGTCGGGGGCGAAGATGATGGGCTTCTCCCGCGGAATGGCATTCACCACCGCGCAGGCGTTGGACGAGGTCACGCAGTAGTCGGAGAGCGCCTTGACCGCGGCCGAGCTGTTCACATAGGTCACCACCACATGCCCGGGGTGCTCGGCGATGAAGCGCTGGAAGCGATCGGCCGGGCACGAGTCGGACAGCGAGCAGCCGGCAGCCAGGTCGAGCAGCAGCACCTGCTTGGCGGGGTTGAGTATCTTGGCGGTCTCGGCCATGAAGTGGACGCCGCAGAAGACGATGGTGTCAGCCGAGGTCGCCGCCGCCTGGCGCGCGAGCTGCAGGCTGTCGCCGATGAAGTCGGCGACATCCTGGACCGAGCCGTCCTGATAGTAGTGGGCGAGGATCAGCGCCCGCATCTCGCGCTTGAGCTGGGCGATGGCCGAGACCAGGTCCGCAGGGGTGGCCGTCTCCGGAGGAGGGATGGGAAGGCTGGCTATCATGGGGGTGCTACGCCGAGTATGCCCGCCGGCCCGGCGAGCAAAGCGCCGTGTGGCCGGGCTCTGTCAGCGGCTCGCAGGGCAGCGTCAGTGCAGCTGGTGCTCGCGACCGAGCAGCGAGCCGGCGATATGGAAGTAGAACAGCAGGGTGGCGAGGTCGCCGGCGGCCAGGATCACCGGACCGGAGGCGATGCGCGGGTCCCTGCCGGACATGCGCACCAAGGTCGGCAGGGCGAGCCCGAGCAGGCAGGAGGTGACCATCGCCGCGGTGATGCTCAGGGCGATCACCAGCGCCACGGGCAGATCCCCCTTCCACAGCCAGGCCACCAGCGCCACCGTCAGCCCGGATGCCAGCCCGAGGAGGGTGGCGGTGAGGCATTCGCGCCGCAGCAGGCGCATCAGCGCCCCGATGGTCGGACGGCCGGTGCCCATGGTCTGCAGGGTGATGGTCATGGCCTGGATGCTGACGCTCTCGGACAGCGCCAGCACCACCGGGATGAACAGCGCCAGGACGATCAGGCGATCGAGCATGTCCTCGTAGATGCCGGCGAGGAAGGCGCACATCACGCCACCGGCGATATTGCTGATCAGCCAGGGGAAGCGCGTCAGGAAGCTGCGCCAGGGGGCGGCCTGGACGGCGCGCGAAGCGTGCACGCCGATGAGCTGGAAGATCTCGTCGGCGGCGTCGCGCTCCGAGAGCGCCTGCATCTCATCGGTGAACAAGCCGACATCGACGGTGCCGACCAGGTGCCGCTGCTTGTCCACCACCGGGAAGGCGAGGAAGCGGTGCTGGATGAAGAATTCGCAGGCCTCGAGCACGGTGGCGGTCACCGGGATGGCGACCACCTTGCGCACGCACAGCGTGGCGATGGGGACCGACGGATCGCTCATCAGCAGCCGCCTGGTCGGGATCACCCCGATCAGGCGGTCGGCGGCATCGAGGACGTAGAAGTAGACGATCTGCTCGGGCAGCTGCTGGCCGCGCAGCTTCTCCAGGGTCTGGGCGACGGTGAGGTCCTCGTGGATGGCGATGAATGTGCGGCGCAGGTGGCGATCGATGGGATCGTCGAGCTGATGCTGCACATCGGTCTGCATGCCGTCTCCAGTCCGCCTGCGCCACCTTGCAGCCGGGGCGCGGTCCGGCAAGCACGGGACGTTCAGGGATGGCGATGGGAGGCGCGGTTCCAGGCCACGCAATCGGCATAGCGCACCTGGCTGCCGCCGAAGATGTCCAGCGCGCTGCCGAAGGTCAGATCGACGCGGCCGGCGCTGAGGCGGTCGACCAGCAGCAGGTCATCGATGTGCCTCCCGCCGCCGGCATAGGTGCACGGCAGTGGGGACCAGCGTCCGAGCGCCTCGACCAGCTCGGCGTCGATCCCAGAGCACAGTCCCTCGACATCGGCGGCATGGATGAGGAATTCGCTGCAATGGCGTGCGAGGTCGGCGAGGTTGGCCTCGGTGATGGCGAAGGCGGTAACGGTCTGCCAGCGGTTGATCGCCACCAGCCAGCTGTCGCCGCGTCGTCTGCAGCTCAGGTCGACCACCAGGCGGTTGCGGCTGACCCGCTGCGCCAGGTCGGCCAGGCGGGCGTGCGAGAACACCCCATCCGGGAACAGCCAGGAGGTGACGATGATCTTGGCGGCGCCCCCCTCGATCCAGGGCTGCGCATTGTCGAGTTCGATGCCGCCCCCGACATGGAAGGCGTCCGGCCAGGCGGCGACGGCGGCTTTGGCCGCGGCGTCATTGCCGGGCCCGAGCTTGATGATGTGGCCGCCGAGCAGGTTGTCCCGGCGGTAGAGGGCGGCGAAATGCTCCGGTCCGTGCGCCGAGACGAAATTGGTGCGCAGCCCGACGCCATCCGGGCTCAGGCTGCCGCCCACGATCTGCTTGACCTTGCCCTCATGCAGATCGATGCAGGGGCGGAATGCGGTCATGGCCTGATCCGGTGCGTTGGCGGGCGGTGGTTCGGGCACTGCGCGGTCATGGTCGGCTCGGCTTGCCGCAGGGGTTCTTGAAGCTCCCGGCCCTGAAGGACCAGGATTCCCAGTTCATCGACCCGCATTCGCGGCGTCTCCCTGGGCTGCCGCCGCATGTCCTGCGGCCAGAATGCTGACAGCGGCATTGTGGTTGGCGTTGCCACGGTGTCCACATGCGACGCAGCAGCGCTACTCGCCCAGGTAGGCCTCGCGCACCCGCGGATGGTCGAGCAGCCGCTCGGCGCGATCGGTGAGCACCATGGTGCCGGTCTCCAGGACATAACCGCGCCGGGCGAGCTTCAGCGCGAGGCGGGCGTTCTGCTCGACCAGCAGGACGGCCAGGCCGTCCCGGTTCAACCGGCCGATGGTCTCGAAGATCTTGGCCACCAGCAGGGGGGCGACCCCCATCGACGGCTCGTCCATGATCAGCAGGCGGGGCCTGCTCATCAGGGCCCGGCCGATGGCCAGCATCTGCTGCTCGCCGCCCGAGAGCGTGCCGCCCAGCTGGCGTCGGCGCTCGGCCAGCACCGGGAACAGCTGGAGGATGCGCTCGAGGTCGCCAGCGACCCCGCCGTCACGGCGGGTGAAGGCGCCCATGGTGAGGTTCTCGAGCACCGTCAGGCGCGGGAAGATCTTGCGCCCCTCGGGCACCTGGGCCACGCCGCACCGCACGATCTCGTGCGCCGGCAGGCCCGCGATCGCTGCGCCGGCGAAGTGGATGGTGCCGCTGGTCAGCGGGCGCACCCCGGAGATGCACATCAGGGTGGTGGTCTTGCCGGCGCCATTGGCGCCGATCAGGGTGACGATCTCGCCGGCCTCGACCCGCAGGCTGATGCCCTTGAGCACCGAGATGGCGCCATAGCCGGCGACCACCCCGGAGAGCTCGAGCAGGGCAGGAGCGTCCGGCTGGCCATCCGCTCTCTGGTCAGCGGCGCTCATCCGTGGTCATCCTTGCCCAGATAGGCGGCGATGACCACGGGATGGGCGCGGATGTCCGCCGGGGTGCCCTCGGCGATGCGGCTGCCGTAGTGCAGCACGCAGATGCGGTCGGAGATGCCCATCACCACCCGCATATCGTGCTCGATCAGCAGCACGGTNNGGCTCATCGAGCAGCAGCAGGCTCGGCCGGCTCGCCAGCGCGCGTGCGATCTCCAGCCGGCGCTGGTGGCCATAGGGCAGGCTCCCCGCATTCATCTCGGACTGAGCGCGCAGGCCGACGACATCCAGGATCTCCTCCGCCATGCGGCAGGCCTGCGCCAGCTCGGTCCGGCAGCGCGGCAGGCGGAAGGCGATCTCCCACAGGCGCGTGCGCAGCCGGCGGTCGAGGCCCACCAGCAGATTGTCGCGCACGCTCATGTCGCGGAACAGCCGGATGTTCTGGANNCGCGAAGGCCGAGAGCAGCTTGCTCCAGGCCACTGCCCAGGGGAAGGAGGCCGCGCCGAGCTGGGCGTTGATCGCCTGGTCCCAGGCGTCGTTGGCATTGATGGCGATGGTCGCGGCCAGGCCGCTGAGGATGGCCACGCCCAGCATCGCGAACGCGGTTGCAGGGGTGAAGCGCCGGGTGAGCGAGCTGCCAGCGATGAGCACCCGGCCGCTGGACGCCGGATGGATGCCGGTGATGGCGTTGAACAGCGAGGTCTTGCCGGCGCCNNAGCGCCGTCAACCCGCCGAAGCGCACCGTCAGCCGGTCGATCTCGAGCGCCGGGATGATCATGCCCCGGCCCCGGCGCCGTCATCGACTGGACGATGGAGCTGCTCCTGGACGTCCCTGGCCGGGAGCAGGCCCTCGGGCTTGAAGCGCATCATCACGATCAGCGCCAGGCCGTAGACCAGGTACTTCCAGTTGTTGGGCAGGCTCAGGACATGGCTGCCCCCGCCGATGCCGTGGCTCGCCAGCCAGTCGGAGAGCTTGACCAGGATGATCGAGTTGAATCCGATCATGATCAGCGCCCCGAGCAGCACGCCCGATATGCTGCCCAGCCCGCCGACGATGACGATGCACAGCACGATGACGGATAGCTGGAAATCATAGTAGCCGGGATCGACGCTGGTGCCCTGGAAGCTGGCCCACAGCGCCCCCCCAGCAGCGCACAGGCAGGCGCCGATGGCCACCGCCAGGAGCT
>PLEW01000184.1 GCA_003136555.1 Planctomycetota bacterium
ATCACCGGCACCAACCTGACCGGCGCCAGCGCGGTGACCTTCGGGGGAACCGCCGCCACCAGCATCACCGTCAACAGCCCGACGTCATTGACCTGCGTGACGCCGCTCCAGGCCAGCGCTGGGCCGGTGAACGTCGCCGTGACCACCCTGGCGGGGACCGCCACGAATGCGAACTCCTATGTCTACGAGGGCACGCCGAACATCACCGGCATCGCACCGGTCAATGGCTCTCTCGCCGGCGGAACGCTGGTGACCATCACCGGCTCCTCGCTTGATGGCACGCTCGGCGTCACCTTCGGCGGCACTGCCGCGACCGCGGTCACGGTGGTCAACCAGACCACCGTGACCTGCGTCACGCCAGCGGGCAGCGCCGGGCTTGTCGATGTCGTGCTGACGACCTCATTCGGTTCGGTGACCGATCCCTCGGCCTTCACCTACCACGTGCAGACCACGCCCATCGTGGTGTGGGCAGCCCCAGCTGCGATCTCATATGGCACGCCGCTGACGTCGACCCAGCTGAATGCGGTGACCAATCCGTTCGTCGCCGGTGCCTTCGCCTACACGCCGAACACGGGCACCGTCCTGGCGGCCGGTGCGCAGACCCTATCGGTCACCTTCACCCCGACCGACACGCTCGATTATGCCACGGTGACGACCACCGAGCCGCTGCACGTCAACACCGTGCCGCTGACCATCACCGCCAACAATCTGAGCATCGTCGCTGGAGCCGCAATCCCGACGCTGACAGCCAACTACGTCGGCTTCGTCAATGGCGATACCAGCGCCAGCCTCACCTCGCCGGTGGTGCTGAGCACGGTGGCGACCTCGAGCAGCCCGGCTGGCGTCTACCCGATCACCGCCAGCGGTGCGACGGACAGCAATTATGCCATCGTCTTCGTCCCGGGCAGCTTGACCATCACCTCCGCCACCGTCGCCGCTTCGCAATCCTCCTCATCGAACGGCAGCTCGAACTTCTTCAAGTGCGGGCCGGGATCGGGCGTCAGCGCCCTGGCAGGCCTGCTCCTGCTGGTGCTGCGCACCCAGCTGATCATCAGGTCGCGGCGCAGATGAGTCCAATCCAGCCAGGCGGCGGAGGAAGGAGCGCTTGGCGGACCTGCCAGCGCCTGTCCCGCTGCCGTCCGAGCGATCACCAGCGGCTACGAGGCCTTGGCCGCCGTGGACCGACCGGCATGGAATGAGCAGGGCACCACGGTCACCGATGCCTTGGCGCTCGGCGACTCGATGCGTTCGACCACCTGGCGCAGCGCCAGGCTGCCGAGATGGTGATGATCGATATCGAGGCGGGTGAACTCCTCATCCGGTGCCGTCACGGCATCGAATACCGCCAGTGAGACCTGCTGGGGGATGCTGATGCCATGCTGGACCAGGTGGAGACGCAGATGGTGCGCAGTGCGTCCAGACGGGCAGACCCAGGCAGTGAAGCCGGAGCGCGAGCGCGTGAGCGCCTGATCGAGCGCGCCGTCCCAGGAGCCTTCCCCGGTCTGCAGGCCGGTGGTCGACAGCGGGATGCTGCAGCGCACATCGTGGATCAGCTGGCGTTCATCGAGGAAGGCATTGTAGGCGAGATAGCGCTCTTTCGCCCAGGTCAGCTCGGTGTTCTTGCCGAAATAGCCGATACGGCGGTGACCCAGCTCATGCAGATGCTCCATCAGCAGGTGGACGCCGCTGGCATGATCCATGGTGACCACGCCAATGTCCGAAGAAGGCGCGTCATGGACCAGGCTCACGCAGGGCATGCGACGGCCGAGTTCAGCCAGCACCGCCGCCGGCCAGCGATGGATGAAGACCAATCCGCGCAGCTCGCTGGAGGCGATCAGCGGTGGTCGCAGCTGGGCATCGATGAGGGTGGTCGCTTCGTGCTCTGGGATGGTCAGGAGATTGACGCGATAGCCGCAGGCGCGGGCGGCTTCCAGGATACCTTCCAGGTAGCGCGCCACGATCGGATTGCGGTAGTCGATGGTGCAGACACCGATGATGGGCATGGATGGTGGGGCGGTGGCCATGGCTGTCGACGATGATCACTGCAAGTCCAGGTTGGACAAGGCGCAATGGAGCAGCGCCAACAGAGCTTCAACAGCCAAACCAAGCGGAATGAAACGCTTCAGCCCGACCCTACATCCGTCTACACCGGGTGCCTGCGCGGCCTCGGGGGCAGCTGGCCTGCGGCCGGTCGGGTGCACCGGGGGCTCAGCGGATCGCCACTGGAGCCGCCCCCAGGCCCACCTCAGTGCAGCAGGCCGATGCGCACCAGCCAGGGGAAGAAGGTCTCCGGCCAATGGCTGCCGGGGATCTCGCGCATGCCTACATGGAATGCGGCATGGCCGCCGGCATCGACTGCGAAGAACTGATCGGCCACACCCAGCGCCGTCAGCGTCGTGTCGATGGCCTGGGCGAAGGTGAAGGGGGCGGTGGTGTCATCGCGGGCGCTGGCGATGAACGTCGGTGGTGCATGCGTCGTCAGCGGGAAGGCGGAGATCGGCTGGTTGTCCGGCCAGGGGCTCATCAGCGCGCAGAAATCCGGGCGGCAGCCCACGCGCTCGACCGGGTCCGCGGATCCGGGCGCGCCGTCATCGAAGTGGCAGGCGAGGGTGAGGCAGAGGTGGGCGCCGGCCGAATAGCCCTGCACGCCGATGCGTCGCGGGTCGATGCCCCATTCCACCGCCCGGCTGCGTACCAGGCGCACGGCACGTTGGCCATCGGCGAGGGCATCCGCCACCACGTTGTTGGTGGCATAGCGGGTACGGTATTTGAGCCCGAACACGACGATGCCGCGCTCGGTCAGCACCTTGACCACATTCTCCACATGCAGGCACATCGCGAGGTGGGAGTAGCCGCCGCCGGCGCAGATGATCAGCGCGGTCCTGCCGCTCGTCGGCTGCTGCGGCAGGTAGACGGACAGCAGCGGCACCGAGACGTTGGCGAAGCGCTCGTTGACGCAGGTCTCGGGCTTGGCGCCGGCGATCAGGCCGGGAGCGTCGCCCGGATAGAGGTGGATCACCGCATCGGGTGTCGGCGTGACGAAGCCCGGGGGGTGGTTGCCGGGCAGCGGCGGCGCATCGCCTGCCAGGCACGGCCGGTGGGCGCCGAGCAGCAGCAATCCGGCCAGCAGGATGGCCCCCCGGCTGCCCATCGTGAGGCGTTTCGGCAGGGCCAGGACGGCCGGTGCTGAAGCGGCTGGTTCTCGGAGATGGGCAGGCATGGGCGCTACCATGGCAGGCTCCCTGCCGGACGCCACTGCGAGGGGGGTGCAGCGTCTCCCTGGGATAGTGGTCAGCCGCATGGCACCGCATGAGCGCGGGAGCGCCAGGCGCACGCCACCATGAGTGAGCCGTCCCTGGATGGCGGTGGCACCGGGAGATGCCCATGGCCCGCACCAGGGTCGAGATCACTGGCGCACCAGCCATCTCCGGTGGTATACTCGTGCGGACGATGGCGCCGCAATTCCGAGCGGGCAAGGACGCATGCTGGCCACCACCGCCGCAGCGCCCCGGACGGCTGGCGGCCATGACCAGGAGGTGGCTGATGACGATGCCTGCTGCCGCCCTGGTCGCAGCCTGCATGCTGCTGGCGCCAGGTGCCATCCTGGCGGGGGCGGAGGACCCTTCCCCCGACCACTTCCCCCTCGGCGAGCTGACCGCGCATGCGGCGATGATCAGTCCCAGGCCGCCGCCGGGGTTCACCATCCGCATCGAACAGCCCTTCGTGGTCATCGGCGATGAGCCTGCAGCGATGGTGCGCGATCATGCGACGCGCATCGTCCGCTGGGCCAGCGACCGCCTTCGCCAGGAGTACTTCGCCAAGGATCCGGACCGCATCTACGACATCTGGCTGTTCAAGGACAAGGAGTCCTACGACAGCCAGGCCCCGTCCCTCTTCGGGGCGCCGCCGATATCCCCCTATGGGTACTGCTCGAGCGCGCAGCATGCCCTGGTGATGAACATCGCGACCGGCGGCGGCACACTGGTGCATGAGATGACCCATGCCTTCATGCGCGGGAACTTCCCTGCCTGCCCGACCTGGTTCAACGAAGGTCTGGCCTCGCTGTACGAGCAGTGCGAGGAGCGCCATGGGCGCATCGCCGGCGGGATCAATTGGCGGCTGCCGGGATTGCAGACTGCGCTGAGGGCCGGCAGCGCCCCCGCCTTCGCTCTGCTGACCTCCCTGCCGGCCGCCGACTACTACGGCATCAACACCGGGGTGAATTACGGCGTGGCGCGCTACCTCTGCTACTACCTGCAGGAGAAGGGCCTGCTGCAGCGCTTCTATCGCGACGTCGTCGCGCACCAGGAGGAGGACCCGAGCGGGTACCGCACCCTGCAGGCGGTGCTGGGCAATCCCGACATGGCGGCCTTTCGCATGGAGTGGGAAGCCTACGTGCTGGCGCTGGCGATGCCGGCAGCCGGCCGATGAGCATGGGCCGCAAAGCTGGCGGTTCGCCGCCTACACAACCGGGCATCGCCTGGTAGCATCGCCACCACAGAGCCATGGCCGATACCGATCCCGTCACGCTTCGCCACATCTCCGCCGCCTGCGGCATGTCGGTGGCCGGGGTGTCGAAGATCCTGCGCGGCTACTACAAGGCCAACACGCCGAAGGGGAAGCGCCGCGTCGAGGAGATCACCGCCCTGGCCAAGCGCATGGGCTATATCGCCAATGGTCCCGCGAAGCGGCTGCGATCTGGCCGTCATCATGCCATGGCGGTGCTGGTCTCGGCTGATCCGGACGGCCATGCCGAATACATCAGCTACGAATTCATCAACGGCATCTCCACCGCGCTGGCGGCTGACAGCTATGCGCTCTCGCTGCTGTTCTACCCGAGAACCGATCCTGCCTTCGCCGTGGCCCGGCTGGTCGATCGCAGCGCCGATGCCGTGATCGTGCTCGACTACAGCACGCCGGAGCTGGAGCAGTTCCTGGCGCATGCGGCGATACCCGCCGTCTACATCAATGTCGAGCCGAGAGCGGGCCTGGCAACCGTCTGCCGCGATGAATATGCCGCTGCGCGCGCGGTGATGGACATCACCATCGGGCTCGGCTACCGGCGGTTCATCATTGCCGGCGGATGGGATGCGGCGAGCCATTTCAGCTATCTCGAACGCGCTGCCGGGATAAGGGATGCGGCGAATGCGGTCCCTGGCGTCTCCTGCATCTACAATGGCGTGGCGACCTGGGCAGGGGGCTTCGAGGAATCGATCACCGCCTGCGGGCCGGATCAGGAGACCCTGGTCCTGGCGATCGATTCGACCACCGCCCTGCGCCTGCCCAACTGCCTCCCGCCGCACCAGCCGATGGCGTGCTGCGATGAGAGCCACCAGTTCACCTCGCTGGCGCCCTGGCTGACCCGGGCCTGCTTCGAGCGCGCGAGGATGGGGCGCATCGCGGCCGAGCTCATGCTGCGGCATGTGCATGATCGCGCCTGCGCACTCAGCGCGATGACCGTCACCGCGCGCGTGCTGGTCGGCGAATCGACCCCGGCCCGCAGCGTGCGCGACCGCTGAGCCGTCCTCGCCGGATCAGCGGACGCTATTGCTTGAGCCGGAACAGTCCGACTCCGCCGGCCCAGAGCACGTGGCTGGCCTCCTGGTAGCGCAGCACCAACGGTTTGCGGTAGGGGATGTCCCCGGTGATGTCGCTCCATGCACCGCCGCCATCGGTGGTGCGGTAGATGCCGCCGCGGGAACTGCCATCCCAGGTGGTGCGGCTGATCCAGATGCGCTTCTCGTCGGCAGGATCGATGGCGATGCCGACGATGACCGGATCCTCGGTGAAGCGCGAGATCGTGCGCCAGGTGGTGCCATGGTCGCTGCTGCAGTAGAGCTGGCTGCCGCCGGCCAGGATCATCCCCGACGGGGAGATCTCGCAATTGAAGCACCAGGAATCGTTCTGGAAGACATGCGCCCAGGAGCGCCCCTCGTCCTCGCTGCGCCAGACCCCGCCACCGGCCCCGCAGCTGCTCCAGAACACGCGCTTGGGCTCGCTGGGGTCGACGACCAGGCCGTAGAACATGCGACGCCCGCCAGGCTGGCCGGCGCAGCGGGTCCAGTGCACCCCGCCGTCGCCGGAGCGGAACACCCCGCCGCCCTGATGGTTGGCATCCGGACCGGGATCGCCGTCCATTCCGAGATAGAGGACTTCCGGGTGGCTGGGGTCGGCGGCGAGGGCGCGCGGGAAGCTGCGCCGCCAGGCGCAGTTGATGGCGGGGACGTAGCCCGGCAGGCCATCGCGGGCGACGGCGAAGGTCGCGCCGCCATCGGCGCTGACGAAGGCGCGATTCGCGCAGCTCGCATCGCCGAACGACTTCCACGGCGACGAGGTGGTGACGATGCGCGTCGCAGCGCCCACCTGGGCGACGCGCACGCGCCAGAAATGGCCGCTGATCTCGGGATCCCAGCGCAGCGGCAGCAGCTGCCGCCATTCCCCGCCGTCATTCTCCGAGACCATCAGGCCCTCATCCATGGCGGTGGCGTAGGTCTTGCCACCGGAGAACTGGATGTCGGTGATGCAGGTGTTGTCCGCTCCGGTCGAGCGCTCGACCAGGGTCCTGCCGCCGTCTGCGCTGAAGACATTGCGCCAATTGGCTGCGATCAGCAGCTGGTCGGGATCCTGGGGATTGATGGCGATATTGGTCACCATGCTGAGAGACCCGGGATCCTGCGGCAGGGTCGGATCGCCGGGCAGCCCGAGGCGTACGCTGGTCGAGGTGGTCCAGGTCGTGCCCTGATCGTCGCTGCGGTACAGGCACCCGCCCCACCCGCGGTTGCCGATGGCATAGACCCGTCCTTCTCCCTTCACCGCCAGGGCCACTTCTATCATGGCGGTCTTGCGCGTCGGGTCGGGATATACGGCAGCCCAGGTGCGCCCGCCATCGGTGGAATGCCGCAGGCCCGCTTCGCCGCACGCGGCCCACACCGAGCTGGGATCGTGGGCGGCGACCGCGGCCTGCATGGCCGTGATGCCCGGGACGACGACGCTCCAGGTCGTTCCGGCATCTTCGCTGCGGAAGATGCCCTGCTCGGTATTGGTGGCGAACACCAGGGACGGGTTGCTCGGCGCGATGGCGACCGACGAGAGCACATCGCCCTCATGCGCCCGCTGCGACTGGCGTACGGCGGTGATGCGGTGGGAATCCGTGCCATCGTGGTTGGCGACCCAGCCATCGGCATTGCCGGGGACCTCCCAATCGGCGATCAGCTCGGCTGGTCCTGCGGCAGGAGCAGCCCCTGAACCGGTCTTCTCCAGGGCGAGGGCGTCGATCAGCACCTCGCCTGTCCAGGTCGCCTGGGGCGACTGCACCACCACATGCACCATGTCCACCGCTGAGAGTCCCTGGATGGCGGTGAGGTCCAGGGCCGCCTCGCTCCAGGTTCCCGGTGTGCCGGTGGACCAGGGCCCTTGCTGCCAGCGCCAGGCGGCACCGGTCTGGACCACCAGCGCCACCTGGACCGCGGGAGCCTGCTCGGGGATGCGGAAGTGGATGGACAGCCGCGCATAAGCGGACCAGTCTTTGGCCTGGGCGCCGGGGCCGAAGAATTTGCTCACCCGTCCGCTGACATCGGTAGCGCTTGCCGCCGGGCTGACGCTGAGCACCAGGCTGCCTGCACCATGGAAGGCGGGCGGTGCGCCCGGGTGCGGCAGGCTGTCGCGATAAGGCNNAGGCAGTTCGCGCCAGGATGCGCCGCCGGTCACCGATTTGAACAACCTGCCGGTGCGCGAGCCGGCATAGACGATCTCGGCATTGACCGGATCGATGGCGATGGCGCGGATCGACTTGGAGCGGGCGGACTGGATGTCGAGCTTATGCTCATCGCTGTCGGCGATGAAGCTCCAGGTCTGGGCGCGGTCGGTGCTCTTGCACAGGCCGCCATCGGTGAGCATGTAGACGAGATCCGGCGCGGCCGGGCTGACCGCCAGGCTGTAGACGGCATAATTGCGAATGCCCTGGTTGGCGAAGGTCCAATGCTGCGCCTGGTCGGCTGTCCGGTAGACGCCGGCGCAATCGCTGCCCAGGTAGAGCACCTGGGGGTCGGTCGGATGCCAGGCGGCGGCGAAGTACAGGGCGCCTCCACCCCATCCTGCTGGCTGCCAGCCAGAAGTCGCTTGCGACTGCGTCGCATCCACTGCTACGGCAATAGGATACAGGGATGCAATGGCAAGCAGGGCGAGTGGTATGCGCAGCATGTCTGACCTTGAGCGAGGGATGGCCTGGATGATAAGTACATCGTTATACTTTTGATCGAGGCGGGCGTTTCAATCGGATTCGCGGTGGAAACGCCCTAGCCAGGATGGCGATGGCCAATCAGGCATCTGGATTCCGTCCGTCGCCCCCGTGCGCACGACGGGAGGCTGCGTCCATGCGTCCTCCAGCAGGACGAGGCCACCATCACCAACGGGGTGAGCATTCCGAGCGACGAGCCGCCAGCCGCATCCATGGACGAGGTGGTGGGCGCATTGCTGATGGCGGCGGCGACCAGGTGACGCGCTCGGGACGTGCGCAACCTCGATCATCACCAGCAGCTCGACGTCTCCGTTCTGCGGCGGTACGTCGAACTGGGAGCGAGTCATCAGGTCTGCGGAAGCATACGGGTAGCGCGAAGAACGGATGCGGGAGCAGGACCCACCATCGGACAGGTTCGACATGCCATGCGGTCACCCGGTGAGGAGACGACGGCGCCGTGTCGTTCAGGTCGTGGACTTTACCGCCTTGAGGGCGCTCTTTGACGTGCCGGCGTCTTTGGCCTTGGCCTTTCCCGAAGCCTTGCCGGCTGAGGTCGCATCCGCAGCAGGCGGTGTCGCAGTGAGCACATACTTCTCGGGGTGGACCTGGCTGCGCAGGGCGTGGACTTCACGTGTCAGGCTGGAGATATCCTCCTCCTGCCGGGCGACCACCTTGACGATCCGCTTGAGGATCTTCTTGGTGTCGCGTGCGCTCAGTTCATCGTCGGACTGCAGGAGCTTCCGGCTCTTGTCGAGAGATGCGGCCATGGCGGGGCTCCTGGTGGGCTCTACCGTAGCCCGAACCGTGGCATCGCCAAGCGCTTCCGCACGCGCAGCCATTGGATGACCGGCCCTCATCGATTCTTTGCACGATATTCACATTCCCAGGCGAAGGTCAGCCTCACACCCGCGTGACCGACGCTCACATGGTTCGTCGTGCAGCAGGTGATGGTGTCAGGAACCAGGAATCGGGCATCAGCGCATCCACTCACCAGGAATAGGCCATGACGGGTGACTCGGTCCTCTCCTTCGACCTGATCTGCATCGGCAGCGGTCCCGCCGGCCAACGTGCCGCCATCCAAGCGGCCAAGCTCGGCAAGCGCGTGGCGGTGATCGAACGGCAGCGCTGCATCGGCGGCGTGTGCGTCGAGACCGGCACCATCCCCTCGAAGACCTTCCGCGAAGCGGTGCAACGCTCCTTCAGCCGCCCTGGGCTCGCCGGAGATACGCGCACCCGGGTGCGACCGACCATGGAGCAGCTGCTGACCCATGTGCAGTACGTCATCGACCGCGAGATCCATGTGGTCGAGGACAACCTCCGGCGCAATGACATCGAGGTCTTCCGCGGCGCGGCGCGACTGATCACCGCGACCAGCGTCGAGGTCGAGGGGGTGGGCGGACGGGTGGTCCTGCACGGCGACCACCTGCTGATTGCGGTCGGCACACGGCCCAGCGAACCGCCCGGCGTACCATGCGATGGCGTCACGGTGATGACCTCCGACGGGCTGCTCGGCCTGCGCAGCCTGCCCCGCAGTCTGGCGGTGATCGGCGCCGGAGTCATCGGCATCGAATATGCCAGCATGTTCGCGGCGCTCGGTGTCGAGGTCACCATCATCGATCGCCGGCCCCGGCCATTGGAATTCCTCGATCATGAGATCGTCGATGAGCTGATCCACCAGATGCGCAAGAAGAACGTCATCTTCCGCGGCAACGAGGTGGTGGAGCGCATCGAGATCATCGATGGCCGTCATCGGCAGGGCCTCATCCTGCTGGAATCCGGCAAGCATCTGGCCGCCGATGTGGTGCTGTTTTCCGCCGGTCGCGTCGGCGCCACCGAGGGCCTCGGGCTCGAGGCGGTCGGCATCACGGCCGACGAGCGGGGGCGCATCGCCGTGGATGCCAGCTACCGGACCAGCGTGCCCACCATCGCCGCGGCCGGCGATGTCATCGGCTTCCCCGCCCTGGCCGCAACCTCGGGCGAGCAAGGCCGCCTGGCCGCGTGCCACCTGTTCGGCGCACCGGCCGTCCCCATGGGCAGGAATTTCCCCATCGGCATCTATGCCATCCCGGAGATCTCCATGGTGGGCGCCACCGAGGAGGAGCTCACCAAGGCCAAGATCCCCTATGAGAGCGGCATCGCCCGCTACAACGAGATCTCGCGTGGCCACATCCTGGGTGACGATGCCGGCATGTTCAAGATGCTCTTCGATCGCCGCGATCGCCGGCTGCTCGGGGTGCACTGCATCGGTTCGGGCGCCACCGAGCTGGTCCATATCGGGCAGGCGGTGATCGGCCTGGGTGGCGGGCTCGACTATTTCCTGACCACCGTCTTCAACTATCCGACCCTAGCCGAATGCTACAAGGTCGCTGCCCATAACGCGGCCAACAAGCTCCAGCTGATCTCCGCGCTCGAGCGCTCGGCGCTTGAGCGGAGTACCGCAGCAGCCACCGCCACCGCCGCCGCCATAGCAGGCGTGGCGGCATCTGCCTCCTGATAGGGTGGCTGTCCGCACTCGGGTTAATTCATGAAGCTGCCATGAAGGGCGGTATCGACGATGAGCAGCCTTGGTGAATCAACGATCGGCTCTGCCGCCACCATCCTATGCCACAGGCCACCTTGCCTCGGCTCCGCCGCATTCCGCTGGCCAGCAGGCCCTGTCCTGTGCCCTGCGCACCTGATTGCGCGACGGACCACGCCATTGACCATGCCGCATTGCGACGCTTCTGGGACGGCGCGCCGCCAGGGCAGGCGATGCGGCCGGAGCCTGCGGTCATGACCCGTCGCGTCGAGCGCATCCGCATCATCGCCCTGGATGTCGAGAATGCCGTCCGCAGCCAGATGGCGGAGGCCTTCCTGCGCGATGTCGGCGGCCAGCGCGTCGAGGCGTGCAGCGGCGGCATCCGCCCGCAGCCGCTGCATCCGCTGACCGTGCGGGTGATGGGCGAAGTCGGCCTGGATCTCGCAGGCCAGGCGAGCAAGAGCGCGCAGCGCTTCTTCGGCCAAGCCGCCTTCCAGTTCGCCGTCCTGCTGACCCATGCGGATGAGGCGGGCAGCCCGCGCCTCTTCCCGGGTGCCTTGGCGATCGAACGCTGGCCGACCGATGATCCCCTGCAGGGCGAGATGGACGATGAAGGGCGTCTGGAGCGCTTCCGCGCGAGCCGGGACCAGATCCGGGCGCATGTGCATGACTGGTGGGTGCGCATGGCCGAGGCGGCACCGGACAGCCAGGGATCACAGCTGCTCAGCAGCATCGGGCACTGACCCTTCCAATCGCCTCCGTGCTTGGAGAGCGAGCGGTCGAAATGCTGGGCCACTTCGGGATATCGTGCAAGGCAGCGGTTAGACGGCGATGCAGCAGAGGCAGTGATATGTCGACCGGAATTCCAGAGCACGCAGCCTGAGCCCATTCGATGACGGCTTCCGCGACGACTCCGGACTCCATCGGAGCAAGCGGCAACCATGCGTGGAACCGCTTGCGGTTGGACGGCGACCCGCAGGGCGATTGCGCTGGGAACGGCAGGAACGGGGCTGCTCTGATGCAGGCGCGAAGAGCCCCATGCCAAACCCCGCGAGCGGCCCCCGCCTCGCGGGCTGAAGACCAGCCGCGCCAGTGCCTGCTCAGGCGATGCCCTGGATTCAGGCGAGGTCGTTCGACGGCTTGGTGCCGCTGCCGATGGTGCGGTCGGGAGCGCAGCCGGCGCGCGCCAGGATGGCCATCAGCAGGTCGCCCTGGTTGCCGGTGGCACGCGCGAAGCGCCCGGTGCGGATGGTGCCGCCGCCGCGCCCGGCGAGGATGGTCGGCAGGTTGTTGTTGCTGTGCTGAAATCCATAGCCCATCCCCGAGCCCCAGAGCACCATGCTGTTGTCCAGCAGCGTGCCATTGCCGTCGAGCAGCGTCTTCATGCGCCCGATGATGTAGGCGAACTGCTCGATATGGAACTTCTCGATCCTGAGCAGCTTGTCGATCTTCTCTTTCTTATTGTCGTGGTGGCTGCATTCGTGGTGGGCCTCGGTGAAGCCCAATTCGGGGTAGCTGATCCCGAACGGGTGCTCGAACACCAGGGTCACGATGCGCGTCAGGTCGGTCTGGAAGGCGAGGATCATCAGATCGCCCATGACCTTCACATGCTCGCTCCACTTGGTATCGTTGAGCGTCACATCGATCGGGTCGGAGTACTTCAGGCCGCTCTTGGGATTGCCCTTGGCCTGCTTGGCGCGCGCCGCATCAGCCTGCTGCTTCTCGATCGCGGCGACGCGCTTCTCCAGCGAGCGCACCCCGTCGAGGTACTCGTCGACGATGCGCTGGTCCGGGTCGCTGATGTGCTTGCGCAGCTCGGCGGTGCTCTCCATCACCACGTCGAGCATCGACTGGTCGAGCGACGGGCCGTTCTCCTCCTCGGCACCGCCGCCGATCGCTGCCGCGCCGCCGCTGGAGGAATGGCGCTTGGGCATCGACCTCCTGGAGGAGAACAGCCGTTTGAGCACCGAGCGCGGGCTGTTCTCGCACGGGATCGGCTGGGTCGGCGTGCGGTACGAGATGGTGTCGTAGTATGCGCCGGCGAAGCCGTCCTCGCCGGTGTGGCTGAAGTTCGAGTCCTGGATGCCGAGTTCGAGCGACGGGATGGCGGTATAGGCGCCGATCTGCAGGGCCGCGATCTGGTCGGCCGAGACGCCGGTCTCGACCATGCCACCGCCCTTGGGTGCGGTGCAGGTGAGCCAGGCCGAGGTCTCGACCAGGTGGGTGGAGCCTTTGGTGGCGTTGACGCCTGGATTCTGGACGCCTTCGAGGATCAGGCAGTCGCCAAGCATCGCCCGCAGCGGTTCGAGGGTGGGCGGGATCACGCCTGCGGGTCCGAAGGTCTTGGCGTCCTTGGGCCAGAAGGCATCCGGATAGACGCCGAAGGGCGACGACAGGAAGGCCATGCGCACCGGGTTCTTCAACGCCCCTTTGGGGGTGTCGGCCCAGCCCATGGTCTCCAGCAGGGGGAGGGCCATGGCCACCCCCAGGCCCTTGAGGCAGGTGCGGCGTGAGAGCGCGGTGAAGCGTGGCATGGCGTGGTCCTTGTCGCGGGGGGTCGGCGGGGAGCTATTGCGGCGTGGCGTGCAGGATCTGGCGATTGAGGAAGGGATAGCTGGTGGCGATGCGGATGATGAGGGCGTCGAGCTTGTACTCGTCCTTGGCCATCTGTGCCACGAGGTCGTCGACCACCACCTCGTCATAGCCCGAGATCTTGCGTCCGAGGGCGAAGGCCAGCAGCTTGCCGGTGAAAGTGCGCAGGAACTCGTCCTTGCGCACCATCAGTATGCGCTTGAGCTCGGCCGGCGAGGTGAAGCGCTGCTTGCCGGGCAGTTCGCCGATGGAATCGACCGTGCCGCCGGTGTCATCCATGTTGCGCCAGCGGCCGATGGCGTCGAAATTCTCGAGCCCGAAGCCGATCGGATCCATCACCCGGTGGCAGCTGACGCAGGCGGGATCGTCGCGATGGCGCTCGGTGCGCTGGCGCAGGGTGAGCTTGGCATTCTCCGGCACGTCCTGCTTGTCGAGGGCCGGGACATTGGGCGGCGGCGGTGGCGGCGAGGCGCCGAGCAGCTGCTCGAGCACCCACTTGCCACGCTTGACCGGGCTGGTGCGGTTGGGCGTCGAGGTGGCCATCAGCACGCCGGGCATGGTCACGGCGCCGCCGCGGTTGTTGTCGTCGAGATGCACCTTCTGCATCTTCGGGCCCTTGACCATGTCGTTGCCGTAGAGCTTGGCGGTCAGGCCGTTCATCCAGGCGTAGTCGCTGTCGATGAAGTCGAGCACGCTGCCGCTGTCGTGCATCAGGCTCTCGAAGAACACCGTCCCCTCATCGCTCATCGCCTGGCGCAGCTCCTTGCCGACCCCCGGGAACTTCTTCTCGTCAAGGGTGAGCTCGGCGAGGCGGTCGAGCCCGAGCCAGGGTAAGGCGAAGTTCTCGGCCAGGGCGTGCGAGCGGGGGTCCTTCATCAGGCGCTTGACCTGGGCGGTGAGCACCGCCGGATCGTGCAGCGTGCCGCCCTGGGCGAGCTTGAGCAGCTCGTCGTCGGGCATGGTCGCCCACAGGAAGTAGGAGAGCCGCGAGGCGAGTTCGAAATCGCCGACCGGGACCACTGCGGTGTTGACGGTGGCGTTGGCGCGGTCATCGGGGGTGCGGTAGAGGAACTGGGGCGAGACCAGCACCGCCTTGAGCATGAGCTTGATCGATTCGTTGAACACCTCGTCCTGGTCGTTGCCGAAGCCGAAGATCTTGACCAGCGCCTGGATCTCCACGGTGGTCGGCGGACGGCGGTAGGCGCGGTAGGCGAAGGCCTCGGCGATCTTCTGCGCCGCATCGCGCTTGCTGAGGTCCTTGCCGGGCGAGACCACGAACACCCGGCGTTGCGCATCGCCGGCCATGTGCGCCGGGGGTCCGGTGATCTCCAGGCTCTCGATCAGCAAGGTGCGCGACTGGGATGGCGGCGGATCGCTCTTGGCGGGTGCCGCAGGGGTCTTCCTGGCGGCGGCGCCGGCCGGCGGCGGCGCGCCAGCGGGAGCCGGTGCCGCAGCGGAGGCGACCGAGCCCACCGGGTTGATGAACACCAGCGACAGCCGGGTCTTGCCCGCCACCAGCTTGGTGGTGAAGGAGTAGGTGGCCGGATGCTTGGTGGTTGCGGTGATGTACTGCTCCTGGACGAACTGGCCATCGAAGCGCACGCCGACGCGCACCGGGTCCCTATCGAAGGTCTCGGCACCGGCCTTGAAGCGGATGGTGTAGGTGCCTTCGGCGGGCAGGCTCAGCACGGTGGTGAACTCGGCGGGCGAGGTGAACACACGCGTCTTGCCATCCGGCTTGCCCTCCTCGGGGACGCCGGCGATGATCGCCCCGAGCTGTCCGGCCGGGGTCAGGAGGTGGTACTGGTCGGGAGTGATGATGCGGTCGAGGATGTCGTCGGCGGCGAGCAGGTACTTCTCCATCAGCAGTGGCGAGATGGAATTGTCGAAGCCCTCGCCGGGCGCATCGGCCGGCAGATCGGAACCGGCCTTGAGGTCGACGCCGAAGAGGTCGCGGATGGTGTTGTCGTATTCGACGCGCGCGAGCCGGCGGATGACCAGCGGGCCTGGATCGGGGGCCTGCAGGCGCTTGAGGCCCTGCATCCACGCCATCAGCGCCTGGCGCTCCTCGCTGCTGGGCTGCTCCTTGGCCTTGGCGGGCGGCATTTCCTGATCGGTGAGCTTGGCGAGCGTGCTCCTCCATAGGACGGTCTGTCCGATTGCCTGCTCGCCGTTGCGTACGGTGGAGAAGTCGACATCGCCCTTGTGCTTCTCGGCCCCATGGCAGGCGCTGCAGTAGGTGGCCAGCAACGGCTTGACCTTGGCTTCGAAGGCCGCGGCCATGGTGGCGGATGGGTTGGCCGGGGCGTTCACCGCGGCCGGCGCCTTACTGTCCGCAGCCACTGCCGACAGGGCGATCCCCGACACGCTCCAGGCGGTCACCAGCGAGGTCAGCATCAGGGCGGTGGGCAGGGTGCGCATGGCCGGAGACGGGTGCCTTTCAACGGCAGGACGGGCAGCTGGATGAACAACAGCGATGTCTGGGTGGGATGGCACGGCTCGCCCTACCATGTCGTCCATTCACAGGCAGTTGCCGCTCAGGGAGCATAGCACAGACCGGGTATGGGAGCGAGACGTCCCTGTGCCTGGTCTGATCTGCGGCTGACGCACGGCACGCCTGGTTACGGTTGATGCATAGCAATGCATCAGCTGGTCCGCCGGTCCAGTTGTCCGTCAGCGAATCCATTGGTCCAGATGAGGCGCGGTCGGCGCCGCAGCGGCGTGCCCGATGCGGCTGGAAGCTGCCGACGGCCTAGCCGCCAGCCAGGGCCTGCGCCACCCGTTGCTGGAACCACGCCACCGCCCCTTCATGGGCGGGCGAGAGCACGCCCTGGGAGAAGATCCCGGCGCTGAGGTTCTTCTGCACGCGCTCGCAGATCCAGGCATCCTCATCGGTGATGCGCTCGGAATCGTGGATGGCGGCATCGACGCCGGGGTCCTCCGGCTCGTGCAGGAAGATGTGCTCGATGGTGACGCGATCCGGGCCTTGCGGGCGGATGTGCTCGAGCAGCAGGACGCCCTGGTAGATGTTCAGCCCGAGGTTCGGCCAGACCCAGGCCCACAGCCCGGCGGTGCCGCTGGAGCGGTTGGGGACCTCGTAGAGCGCGACCGAGCCATGCATGCGCACCTCATGCCGCTTGGTCCCTGCTTCGGCTGCCAGTCCTTTGTGGACGCCCTCGCGGTGGTAGCCGTCGAGGTAGTTCTCGACGTAGAGCTTCCAGTTGCAGGCCATCGGATGGTGGTCGTAGAGCCGCGCCGAGCGGTAGGCCTGCCGGCCCAGCCGCTCGTCGAGCGGACGCAGGGTGTCGATCAGCGGCGCCGCCTGGGCGTCGAGGTTGACGAAGACGAATCCCAGCCAGGTCTCGACCCTGATGGGGAAGAGCGGGAGGTTCAGCACGTTGAAGCCGTCCGCCGGCCCGAACCCCGTGGCCTCCTTCAGCTTGCCATCGAAGCCATAGCGCCAGTCGTGATAGCGGCAGACGAACTGGCGGTCGCAGCGGCCCTTGCCATCGGTGACCAGGGGGCCGGCGCGATGGCGGCAGACGTTGTGGTAGCCCCGCAGGGCGCCGTAGTCGTCGCGGATCACCACCACCGGGAAGCCCGCCACCGTCTCGCTGAGGTAGTCGCCCACGCGCAGGATGTCCGCCTCCAGGCCGATGAACTGCCAGGTGCGGGCGAAGATGAGCTGGCGCTCGCGGGCGAAGACCGCGGGATCCAGGTAGAGCTGCACCGCTGCGGTCTGGGGAGGAACGGTCATGGGTAGTCTCGACAGGCGAGGGGCATGCTGATCATGGCGCAGTGTGCTCGCTTCCGCCAGCGGTTGCCGGCTCATCGCGGTTCCACCAGCCGCCGCCCAGGGCCTGGAAGAGGGCGACGACATCGGCGAAGCGGTTGCCCCTCGCCAGCAGCAGGGCCACGCGCGCCTGGTCCGCGGCCTGCTCATCGGCGATGACCACCAGCTTGGTGACATCCCCGAGGGCGAGCTGCTTGCGCGCGATCGCCAGGCTGGTGCGTGCCGCCACCTCGGCGGCCTCTGCATCGTGCAGTGCATCGGTGTCGGTCCACAGGGCATGCAGCACGTCCGCGGTGTTCTGGAAGGCGCCGATGACGGTGGCGCGGTAGAGCGCCGCCGCCTGATCGAAGAGCGCCTCGGCCGCGCGCTGCCTGTGGCGCAGCGTGCCGCCATCGAAGATCGGCTGGGTCAGCGTCGCGGCGATGCTGGCGAACTGGGTTGCGGCGCCGAATTCGGGGACCAGGGCGAGCGCGGCGGTGCCGACGCCCGCATCGATGGACAGCGACGGCCAGCGCGCCGCCACCGCGACGCCGATCTGGGCGCATGCCGCATGCAGCTGCTCCTCGGCGATGCGCACATCTGGGCGATGGCGGACCAGCTCGGCGGGCAGGCTGAGCGGCAGCTGCTCGGGCATGGCGATGGAGGCGAAGGAGAAGCGGACGTCGTACGGCTCCCCCGGGGTGCGGCCCTGCAGCGCGGCGAGGAGGTCGCGATTGATGCGGAATAGCTTCTCCAAGGGCGGCATGGCCCCCTCGGCCTGCGCCAGCAACGCCTCCTGGGCCGCCATATCGGCCGGTGATGCCTGCCCAAGGCGGCTCTGCTGCTTGTACGAGGCCAGGACGGCGCGCTGGTCGAGGATGATGGCCTTGGTGTCCTCGATCTGCTGCCGCAGCATGGCATCGGTGAGGGCGGCCAGCACGGCGTTCGTGGCGAGGGTCAGGCGCACCGCTTCGAGCTCGAAGCGCTGCTGCTCCTCCTGCGCCACCAGGGACTCGACTGCGCGCGCATTGCCGCCGAACAGGTCGGGGGTATAGGAGACGCTGACCTGGGTGGTGGTCAGGTTGAAGATGCTCGCGCCCGAGGCGAGGGGGCTGGCCAGATTCTGGGCGAATTTCTGGCGGGTCGGCTGCACGCTGGCGGAGACTTGAGGATAGTAGGCGCCCTGCTGCGCCAGGACGAATTCGTGTGCGGCGCGCAGCGATGCCTTGGCCGCGTCGAGGTTGGGATTGTTGGCCAGCGTCGCTGCGACCAGGGCATCCAGTTCCGCGCAATGGAAGACGCCCCACCATTGCGCCGGGATGTCCATGCCTGACTTCAGCTGGTCCTCGCGGCGCGCCTCGCCAAGGGCTGAGACCGGTGCGGTGGCGTCGGCGCCGTAGCTGGCGGCCGGGGGCAGGTCGGGGCTGCGGTAATCCGGTCCGACGGAGCAGGCGGCGAGCAGGGCGCAGGCGGCGAGCAGAGCGGGGCGCAGAAGCGCAGGGGCTGTCGGCGTGGTCATCGGTTCTGCTCCGCTTCGGCCTTGATGAGCAGGCGCTTCTCGACCAAACGCTCGAGGGCGAAGTAGAGGGCCGGGAGGATGAACAGCGTCAGCAGTGTGGCGATGATGAGGCCGCCGACGACCACCGTCGCCAGGCCGCGCTGGACATCCGTGCCGACCCCGGTGGCCAGGGCCGCCGGCAGCATGCCGATCGAGGCCACGGTCGCCGTCAGCAGCACCGGGCGGAAGCGCTCGGCGGCGCCGGCGATGACCGCATCGGCCAGGGTCTGGTGGCGCCCGCGGACGCGGCGGATGTTCTCGACCATGATGATGCCGTTCTGGACCGCGACGCCAAAGAGCGCGATGAAGCCCACCGCGGTGGCGATGTTCAGCGTCTCGCCCCGCAGGTGGATGAAGATCAGGCCGCCCAGGGTCGCCAACGGCACCACGCTGAGGATGAGCACGGCATGGCGGATGTTGCCGAATTGCATCACCAGCAGCACCGCCATGACCAGCAGCACCAAGGTCATCACCACCACCAGGCGCGCCAGGGCGCGCTGCTCGTTCTCGAACTGCCCCGCCCACTCGGTGCGGTAGCGCTTGCGATCGAATTTCACCTGGGCATCGATACGATGCTGGGCATCCTCGAGGTATTGAGACAATGCCCGGCCGCGGTTGTCGATGCGGATGGTGATCTGGCGCTGTCCCTGCTCGTGGGCAATGGTGCTCTCGCCGGTCTGCAATCCGATATGGGCTACCAGGCTGAGCGGGACCTGCGCGCCGTTGGCCGAGGTCAGCACCAGCGCCCCCAGCTTCTGCGGGCTCGAGGCCACCTCGCTCGGCAGGTGGATGGTGATGTTGTGCGTCTGGTCGGCCTGGTAGATCTGGGTGATCGGCGCACTGCCCACGGCATTCTGCACCAGATTCATGATATCGACGACATTGATGCCATAGCGTGCGGCGGCTGTGCGGTCGGCCTGGATGAAGATCTGGGGGATGGGCGGTTCCTGGAAGATCGATGCCTCGCCGGTGCCGGGCGTCGCGCGCAGGACGTCGACGATCTCGCCGCCGATGCGGCGCAGCTCCTTGAAGTCGTCGCCATAGATGCGCATCACCAGGGGAGAATGCGCGCCTCCGACCATGTCGTTGACGCCATCGACGATGGGCTGGCTGATGCCGACCTGCATGCCGGGGATCTGCACCAGGCGGTCGCTGAGCCGTTGCACGAATGCCGCCTTCGATTCGTGCTCCGGCCAGGTGCTGTAGGGGGTCAGTCCGACGGCGGATTCGGTGTGCGACGGCGTCCAGGGGTCGGTGCCGGAGTCGTTGCGGCCGGTCTGGGTGACGATGTAGGACACCTCCTTGAACGACTTCACCACCCGTCTGAGCTCGCCAGCGAGTTCACCGGCCTTGTCGACCGACAAGCCGGTCGGCATCTGCACCTGCAGCCACAAGGCGCCCTCATCGAGGTCGGGCAGGAATTCGCGCCCGACGCTCGAGCCGAGCAGCACGACCGCTATCAGCGCCGCCGCGCTCACGCCATAGACCACCGGCAGATGCGACAGCAGCCAGCTCAGGGTGGTGCGGAAGGCCGTGCGCAGGAGCTCGATGACGCGGTTGGGCTTGATGACCAGCGGATTGCGCAGGGCGATGTAGGTCAATCCCGGGGCGATGGTGATGGCATAGAACAGCGCGCCGAAGAGCGCGAAGCCGACCGTGTAGGCCATCGGACGGAAGAGCTTGCCCTCGGCGTGCTCGAAGGCCAGGAGCGGAAAGTAGGCGGTGATGATGATCAGGGTGGAGAAGAAGATCGGACGCGCCACCTGCAGCGCTGTGCCGATGGTCAGCTCCTCGTCCAGGACAGTATCCGGCAGGCGCTCGCGCATGCGCATCAGCGCTTCGGCGACGACGATGGCGCCATCGACGATCACGCCGAAGTCGATCGCGCCCAGCGAGAACAGGTTGGCTGGCATGTGGAAGCAGTTCATCAGGATGAACACCGTCGACAGGGCTATGGGAATGGTGGCGGCGACGATCAGCGCGACGCGCGCGCTGCCGAGGAACAGGATGAGGACGAAGCAGACCAGGCCGACACCTTCGATGATGGTCTGCGAGACATGGTCGACGGTGGCATGGACGAGGTTGTCGCGATCGATGTACGGGACGATGCGCACGTCCTGGGGCGCCAGCTGGCGGTTGAGCTCGTTGACCCGGGCGTGGACGCGGGTGAGCACCTCGGAGGGGTTCTCGTACTTGAGCAGATCGACGATGCCCTCGATGGCATCCGGGTTGCTGTCCTTGCCCAGGACGCCTTCGCGCACCTGATGGCCGATCTTCATCACCCCGAGATCGCGGACGAAGATCGGCACGCCGTTGTGCTGCGTGACCAGGATGCCGCCGATGTCCTGCAGCGTCAGCACCCGGCCGACACCGCGGATGACGTAGGATTGCTCGCCGCGCGAGACGCGCCCGCCGCCGGCGATGGCGTTGTTGTTGTTGATGCCGTTGACGATGTCATTGACCGCGACGGCGTAGCGGGTGAGCTGCTTGGGATCGAGCTCGAGCTGGAATTCCTTGGTGTAGCCGCCGAAGACGTCGACATTGGCCACCCCCTGGAGCTGGTTCAGCGCCGGGATCACGACCCAGCGCTGGATCTCGGAGAGCTCCATGAGGTTGCGCGATTCAGACTCGAGCGTGTAGCGGTAGATCTCCCCCGACGGTCCCGACACCGGGTCGAGGCCGGGTGTCACCCCGGCGGGCATGGTCACCTGGCTGATGCGCTCGTTCACCCGCTGACGGACGAAATAGTCCTCCGAGCCATCGCGGAACACCAGGGTGATCAGCGACAACCCGAAGGTGCTGCTCGAGCGCTGGGAGATAAGGCCGGGGGTGCTGCCGAGGGCGCGTTCGAGCGGGATGGTGACCTGCTGTTCGATCTCCTCGGCCGCCAGCCCAGGCAGCTGGGTGGTCACCTGGCAGGTGACATCGGCGAGCTCCGGGTAGGCCTCGATGGACAGATGCGTCCAGGCCGAGTAGCCGATCAGGGCCAGCAGCACGCCGAAGGCCATGAATGCCCGGCGGTGGCCGAAGCAGAAATGGAGGAGGCGGTCAATCATTGAGCAGGATGCCGCCCTTGACGACGATGCGGTCTCCCGGTGCCAGGCCGCTCAGGACGCTGGCCGAGGTCTCGGTCTCATCGGCGATGCGCAGGGTGCGGCGCTGGAAGACCCAGGGCTTGACCTCGACCATCACCGATACGGTGTCGTTCTTCATCAGCAGGGCCGATTGCGGGACGATCACCGCGCCGGTGGCGGGGATGGCGATGGTGACCGTGGCATACATGTTGGGCATCAGGCGGAGATCAGCGTTCGGCAGCTCGATGCGCACCTTCTGCCGCCGGGTGTCCGGCTCGACGATGGCATTGACTTCCGTGATCGTGGCGTGCAGCGGCTTGCCCGGATAGGCGGTCAGGGTGATATCAGCCTGCGTGCCGATCGCCACCGTGCCGATGTCGCCCTCGGCGATGTTGGCGGTCACGAAGACGCGCTCGAGATTGGTGATGGTCATGAGGGTGGCGGTCGGATCGCTCACCTGGGCACCCGATGCCAGCGCCAGCGTCGTCACCACCCCGGCCTGCGGTGCCGTCAGCGCCAGTTCCCGGGTCTTGCCGCTGGCACCGCCGTTCAAGGACAGCAGGCGCGATTGCGCCCGCACCATCTCGGCCTGGGCCTGATTGACGCCACTCTGCGCGGTTTCGACGTCCTTGTCGGCGATGCCGCCGGCCTCATGCACCCCGCGGGCGCGTTCCAGGACCTTGGTGGCGAGATCCAGGGCATCGCGCGCCTTGTCCTCGTCGGCATAGGCCTGCGCCAGATCGCCCGAGGCGAGCAGGGCAAGCACCTGGTTCTGGGTGACATGATCGCCCAGACCGACCTTGAGCGAGACCACGCGGCCCATCAGGGGAGAGAGGAGGTTGATCGTGCGTGCCGGGTCCGCTTCGACGCTGGCGGGGAGCTCCAGGGTCATGGTGGTGCCGCCCGCGATGACGCTCTGGACCTCGAGGTGGGTGCGCAGGGGCGAGGATTCCGGCACGCTGAGCAGGCCGTGGTCATCGGTGAACTGCACGATCTCGCCGTCAGCGCTGCCTGGCGGAGCGCCGCAGCTCCCGAGCACGAGGACCAGGATCAGGACCACCATCCCCAGACATAGGGACTTGAGGGTCATCATGGTCACCGCACTCCGGTCACCGGGGGTGGTGGTCCGATCCGCGCCATCGCTGCGGTGCGAACGTCCGTGCGTGCGATGTCGAGCACGTGCATCCATCGTCTGAATCGTCCTGTGCGAGTCGACCATGGTACCGGTTCCTCCGAGGCATCGGCAGGGCCAGTGCCAGAGCGGTTGGCTAGTCCATCGCAATTCATTAAGAAATGATGAAGGACTGCTCAGCAAGCGACCTGATGCAACGACCGCGCACGCTGGCTGCAGGTCGCGCCCGCATCCAAGCGGACTCTGGCTCGGCAGTTGCCGAGGTGGTGGCAGCGACAGGATTGCGGAGCGGCTCGATAGAGGATCCGGATCTCAGACTGATGCATGCGCCACCAGTCCAGAGCGGACTCAAGCAGACAGCGCCACCAGATGGCGTCCTGTGGCATGGTCCTGGTCCGAGCCGTTGTATCGCGCTCCGATCGCATACGCTGCCAGGCCATGGCATGCCCATCCCCCCGGAAGGACCGCCGTAGCCACCAGACGTTGGCCGTGGCGCACCCCCTCACCGCAGCCCACGCCACCGCGATCGGCTGCTGGTAGCGCGATGACCACACCCAGTGCTCGTGGATCGAGTGGCAGTGCTCACACCTCCGTCCCGTCAACCGATACGACCCTGCAGTTCGCCACTCCCATGCCAGGGGATGGCGGAGCCACGCCACTGACCACCTCGATGCGGTGCCCTCAGCCAGGTGCGGCGCAGCCGATCATCCCTGGCTATGACATCGTCCGCACCCTCGGTCAGGGTGGCATGGGGATCGTCTACCTGGCGACCCATCTGACGCTCCAGCGCAGCGTGGCGCTGAAGGTGCTCAAGGCGGAGGTGTCTCAGGACCCGGTCTTCGAGGAGCGCTTCCTGCGCGAAGCGCGCGCTGCCGCAGGCATCCAGCATGCGCACGTGGTCACCGTCTATGACGCCGGCCGCTTCGGCGAGCATCTCTATATCGCCTTCGAGTATGTGGCGGGCGGCGATCTGGGCGGTCTGATCGCGGATGGACAACCACTCGCTGAGCTGCGCGCACTGGCGCTCATCACCGCCTGCGCGCAGGGCCTGACGGCCATCCACCGCACGGGCATCGTCCATCGCGACATCAAGCCGCAGAACATCGTCCTGACCCATGATGGCGCACCGAAGATCACCGATCTCGGACTTGCACGCACGTTGATCGACGAGGACCGCATCACCGTCACCGGCCAGGCGATGGGCACTCCGGCCTACATGTCGCCCGAGCAGGCACGCGGCCTCGAGGACATCGACGCACGCTCGGACATCTACAGCCTGGGGGTGACCTGGTATGTGCTGCTGACCGGCCATCGCCCGTTCCGTGGCGGGACGGCCTACGAGACCGTGCACCAGATCCTCGCCGAGCCGGTTCCCGATCCGCGCCGGATCAATCCGCACATCAGCCCGGCCACTGCGGCGCTGGTGCTGCGCTGCATGGCCAAGGAGCGGCAGGAGCGCTTCTCATCCGCAGCGGCATTGCTCGCCGCAATCAGTGCGGCGGGCTGCGGCATCGCCAAGACCAGGCCGGGCAACCGCTGGAAGGTCGGCGTTGCGGGCGCAGGCGGTGCGCTGCGGGCCGCTGGCGCGGCCGTGCGGCAGCACTGGCGGCGCTGGCCGGCGCGCCCTCGCCGGGTGGCGCTGGCGGCGCTGGCGGTTGTCCTGCTCATCGCGCTGTGGCCGGGCCCGGCGTCCCATGGCATGGCGGCCCCGGCCGTGGCCCAGGTACCGGCCCTGCCGCCCATCCAGGTCAGCGAGGTGAAGGAATCGGACAACCCCTTCAAGGCCATCCGGGGCTCGATCCGCGGGACCTACACGGTGGTGGTGAACCGCAGCGTCGAGGAGATGGAGCGCCGCTCCGTGGAGATGCTGGCCCAGCAGGGGCTGCGCATCCGCGAGCACCGCCATGATGGCCTGACCGCGGTGGTCGAGGCGGTCTTCGCCGACGACCAGAAGCTCAGCCTGTCGATCCGGCAGTCCGGCCAGGGCGATGCCGAGGTGGCGGTGCAGATCGGCGCCTTCGGGGATCGTGCGCGCGCCCAGGCGCTGATCGCCGACCTGGTACGATGAGCGCCGGCAGGCGCCGTCGGCTCACGCTCAGGGCCTGGGCAGTCATCGTCGCCCTCGCCGTTGCCATGGCGGTGATCAGCGGCGCCGCGACCATCTTGATGGCCGAGCTGGAGCGTACGTCCATCAGCATCATCCAGGTGACCAGTGATCACGCCCAGGCGCACATCCTCTTCAGGGTCGCGATGGGTGGGCTGCATGAACGCAGCGCAGGGTCATGGTTTGGCGAGCGCAGTCAGGGGGTGACGGACGCAGACGTGCGGATCGAGGCCATGTCGGAAGGCCGGTGGGTGGTCCTGGCGCGCGAGCCGGCGCCACGTCCGTTCAATGGCAGCCTGAATGCCGAAACGTCCTATGCCGGATGCATCGGCTGCGCCATTCCCGCCGGATACCGGCACCTTCTGGTCAGGATCCGGATCGACAACGTGGTCTCGGCTGCGGTCGACCTGCCGGCGGTCGGCCGACCGCACTGAGGCGGCTTGGGTACGCCGACCAGCCGGCGCATGTCCGGCAGCTGCCCTCGCCTCTCGCAGGCCATCACCGGGATCCCTCGGCGATGGTGCCGTCAGGGGCATGCGGACATCGCGCGGACGACGGGCATCGACGCTCCGCGACCAGTGGTGATGCCAGGTCGCAGCGCACGACCGAGTCCGCGTCGTCAGCGGCATCCTGGGTGGACGCCGTGCGATGGGCGCTTGTTCCATTCGCTGGCGGGATAGTCTCGTGGTGGAGATGCCGATGCCGAATAAGCCGTCCCTGCTGCCGTTCTGCCTGCTGCTCATGTGCAGCGCCGCATACTCCGCGGAGCTCTCACTGCGTGGCACCACGGACAAGGACGTGGCGATCTACAAGCCCGGCGAGAAGATCGAATTCACCCTGCGCGTCCTCGATGGGGAAACGCCCATCGCCGGCAAGAAGCTGAAATGGACGCGCACCGGCGACGACGGCAGGACCGAGCAGGGCGAGGGCATCGCTCCCGCCGACGGGCTGAAGGTCACCACGGCGCTGGACAAGCCCGGCTTCGTCCGCCTGCTGGCCTATGGCTTCGATGAGGACGGGAAGAATCTGCAGGGCTTCGTCGGCGGCTGGGGCGCCAACAAGAATGGCAACATCTTCTTCGACGGCGGCGCCTGCGTCGAGCCGGAGCATCTGCAGGCGGCCGCCGAGCCGAATGATTTCGACGCCTTCTGGACAGCGACCAAGAGCAAGCTGGACACCGTCCCGGTGAAGGCCGACCTCAAGGAGATCGCGAGCAGCAACCCGAAGGTGAAGCTGTATGCCGCAACCATCGACTGCCTGGGTCCGAAGCCGGTCACCGGCTATCTGACCATCCCGGTCAACGCCAAGGACAAGTCGCTGCCTGCCATCGTGCAGTTCCAGGGCTACGGCATCAGCAAGCACAATCCGCCCGGCTGGCTCAACGAGGGGGCGATCTTCCTCGAGATCAATGCGCACGGCATGGAGCTCGGCAAGGACGATGACTACTACAAGCAGCTGCAGAAGGACCTGGCCAACTACTGCTTCAAGAACAACGAGAACAGCGATCGCGAGAAGACCTACTACTACGGCATGGCGCTGCGCGTGATGCGGGCGCTGCAGTACGTCAAATCCAGGCCGGAATGGAACGGCAAGGAGCTGCAGAGCAATGGCGGCAGCCAGGGCGGGCTGCAGGGCCTATGGGGGGCGGGCCTGGACAGCGACGTCACCTCGAGCGACATCTGGTCGCCCTGGAGCTGCGACTTCGGCGGCATCACGCTCGGGCGGCTGCGCGGCTGGCGGCCCGACTTCAATGAGGCGCTGAACTATTACGATCCGGTGTTCCTCGCCAAGCGCATCAAGGGCAGGGTCCACCTCATCGCCAACTACGGCGACTATACCTGCGCCCCGTCCGGTGTGTGGCTGGTCTACGACAGCATACCGCATGACAACAAGTCGATGCTGGTCAAGCAGGGCTGCACGCACGGATACGAGATGAAGCACTGCATGCAGTACACCATCTCGCCGGCGGGGATCACCGACGTCGGCGCCAAGAAATAGGCGTCGAGGGCTGATGCCGCAGCGCTGCCGGGTGACGACGATGACGTCAACGGCGATGAGGCCATGGCCCAGCAACAAGACAGCGACCGGGCTGATGCCCGGTCGCTGGTAGAGGGTGGAGGCAGGTCCAACTCTGGCCCGAGGGCTCCTACGAGTGGCCGGCGCTCCGTTGGCGACACACCTGATCAACCATGTCGTTCTCTTTCGCTGGTTGTTGGCACACTCCTTCGATCGCCGCGCGGCGTAGTCCCTCGATCAGGTGGCGTCTCGTACTCTCTACGGCGGCATTATACGCCCGCGGCATCCTGCTCACCACTGCTAATCGCCGCAGCTACCCAGAGAAACGTCCGGCATGGCCGCGGCGCATGACCGTCAGGCAACCACGCTCATGCGTGACGATTCCTGCGCGATTTGGCGTGCAGTGGTGGGGTGATTGGATACCATGCCCCCCCGTTGCGCCCAGCAGATCCGCCTGCACACCGGGGCCGCTGCGCAAGGCGACACCTGATCGGCGTGCGCCGATCCGTCAGCGCCTGGTCCTGGGCATGCCCATGGCGCTGAACTGCCAGGGGCGCGTCCAGGGCTCGCCAGCGACCTCGACGTGCAGCCTGACCTCGTAGAGCGTGGCGTCCTGGAGCCGATCCCTGGCGATGAGCGCGACGCAGCGCTGGTAGCCGGTCATGTTCGCGCTCGCACCGGAATGCGGATCGTACAGCAGGCAGTCGACCGCGCCCTGGGCCTTGCCGCCCAACGCCGTCAGCGTGGCTGCGGTGAGCGTGAGCGACCCGGTGCTGAAGATGGCGGTGATGGCATAGCCGGCTTGGTCGTTGCCAGGGGAGGCGACGGGCATCTCCTTGCCGTAGCAGGTGGGGACGTCGTGCTGGCCGGGGACCGTGCAGAGCACCGGCCACCAGCAGGCCGGTGGCGGACCGACCTTGGTGCGGCCGTCGATGCCGCCATGGCATCCTTCATCAGCGACGCCGACGGCGAGGGTCTCCGGGCGGATGACGTCCTGGCCTGGAGACGACCATCACCGTGGCGAGATTCACGGCTGCGGCCCTCATGCATGCGGGTTGATCACCCAGCCGCCGGCCTGCAACGCTGATCCGAGGCCAACTGCCCGACGTGGGCGGTGGCGTGGACAACGGTCCAGGACGGGCGCTCGATGCGCGATCACGATCCGATCAGCTGCGGCAACCAGGCGTGATGAGGGATTCCATGATGGACAGCGTCATGCCCGCTCCGCCGATCTTCTCGGCCGACCCCGGCTGAGGCGGTTCAGCGATGGTCGGTGGTGACTTCCGATTTCGCGTGGACCAGGAACACGAAGGCGCAATAGCAGGCGACCAGGACCGCAGAACCCATCCACCAGGTCAGCGCCACGGCGAGATTCTGGCTGCTAGCGGGCCCGACCGCAGCGTGCAGCGATGGAATGCCAGGCGTGGTCGATCGGAGCATGATGGGGAACTGCGCTGCTGCAGTCGACAGCACCAGACTCCCCATCACCACAGCGCCGCCAGTGAAGGCGCTCCTGACCCGCTTGCGCACGATCCCGACCAGCAGCATGCCAGCCCCTGTGCACAGGCCCGCTAGTCCTATCCACGCCAAGGGCGATCGGGCCATGGCAGGGAAGAGTTCGCCCTCCAGTTCCGACGTCAGCACCGTGATCGGCACCAGGAGCAGGAGGGCTGCGATCCAGAGCCTGCGTCCCAGGGCTCCTGCCCGCGTCTGGACCGCCCCCGTGGTTGTCATCGCGACATAGCAGGCCCCATGCCCTGCCAGCGCGACCATGGTGAAGATCCCGACGGGGATGGTATACCAGTCCAGCAGCCCGACCGCACCCTGGACGCCGAAATCCGTGAACAGCGGCAGCGAGAATTGCCCATGTCCATCGAGCGGGACGCCGCGGATGACATTGCCAGCGGTAATGCCGATCAGGGCGGCCAGGGTCATGCTGGAGAGCCACAGGACGCCATCCCACGCGGACGACCAGAGCGCATCATCGATCCAGTGGCGGACCTCCAGCGAGACACCGCGGAGGATCAAGGCCCACAGGAGCATGAAGAAGGCGAGATAGAATCCCGCGAATGCCGCTGCATAGATGGCAGGGAAGGACAGGAACAAGGTGCCACCCCAGGCGACCAGCCACACCTCATGGAGGCTCCACGACATGCCGAGAGAGCGCAGGACCAGGTGCCGCTCCTCGCGATCAGAGCCGATGGCGAAGAGCGTCATGCCGGCGCCGATGTTCCAGCCGTCCATGATGAGATAGGCCGACAGCATCAACGCCAGCATGGCATACCAGGCTTCAGCCATGTGGTGCTCCAGGAAGGGGTATGCGCGAGGGGCAGTCCTCGGTTGAACGAGGACCGCAGAGGATCATTCGGCCGACCAGTGCCAGATAGAGGACTCCGAGGACGGCATACAGGCCTGTGAACCCGATCAGGGTGAACAGGACCGTTCCTGGTCGGACCAGGGGGCTCAGTCCATCATCGGTGCGCATCAGCCCATAGACGATCCACGGTTGCCGGCCGAGCTCGGCGGTCAGCCAGCCGGCCGTGGTGGCGATATAGGGGAACGGGAACGAGAGCAGGAGCGTCCACAGGAGCCAGCGGCAGGAGAGGAGCCGACCGCGCAGATGCTGGACCAGCGCCAGGCCCATGATGACGATGAACAGCGTTCCGAGACCGACCATGATGTGGAACGCATAGTAGATCAGTGCGATGTTCGTCGGCCATTGGTCGAGCGGAAATGCCAAGAGACCGCGTACCCGGCCATGGAACGACCCGGTGGCCAGGTAGCTCAATACACCCGGCAGGGCGATGGGATTGTCGATGCGGCGCCTCTCGACATCGGGCTGGCCGATGATGGTGATCCTCGCCGACGTGCCGCTGTCGAAGCGCCCCTCCATGGCGGCGAGGGCCGGCTCCTGGTGGTATGCCACCTGCTTGGCCTGGGCATCACCTGTCGGATACGCGACGAGCAGCGCGGACGCCAATCCAACCGCGGTACCGCATGCCAGGCAGATGCGGGCATGCTCGGCGAAGGTGCCGCGCAGTGCGTACAGTGCGCCGACCGCTGCGACGACGAAGGATCCGGTGACCATGGCGGCGGCCATGGTGTGGGCGTACATCACCAGAGCCCATGGATTGAGCAGATAGCTGGAGAAATCGCCGATGTGCAGCGTGCCATCGGGGGCGGTCGCGTATCCGGCCGGATGCTGCATGAAAGCGTTGGTGACGAGGATGAAATAGCCGGAGAGCCAGCTGCCAAGCAAGACCAGGAAGGCGACGAGCAGGTTCACCCGAGGGCTCAGTCGCCGCTCGCCGGCGACCAGGATGCCGACGAAGGCGCTCTCCAGGAAGAACGCGATCATCCCCTCCATCGCCAAGGTCTGGCCGACGACTCCGCCTGCATAGGCGGAGAACGCCGACCAGTTCGTGCCGAACTGGAACTCCATGGGGATGCCGGTGACTACGCCGGCAGCGAAGGAGATGCCGAAGAACTTGGTCCAGAATCGCGCGGCGGTGCGGGAGTGGTCGTCGTCATGACGCAGCGCCCGCCATTTCCACCAGACCAGGAATGGCGCCAGCCCCATGGTGAGCTGCGGGAACAGGTAATGGTAGGTGATGGTGAAGCCGAACTGGAGACGGCTCCAGAAGGCGATGTCGTCAGGCATCGTGGTGCTGTCCTCCGCCTTCGCCGTGGTTGCGCCTGGGCATCCCGGGGTTTGGATGGCGGGTGGCCGCTCGGGGCGAGATGCCGGGTGAGGACGTCGGACTCATGGCCGCTTGGCGGGACCGAGCATATCCTGCGGACGCACCCAGAGATCGAAGTCGGTTGCGGTAACGTGCCCAGAGGCGATCGCAGCCTCCCTGAGCGAGGTGCCCGTGCGGTACGCCTGTCCGGCGATCTCGGCAGAACGATCATAGCCAAGGTGCGCCGAGAGGGCCGTGACCAGCATCAGGGAGCGTTCCAGGAGTTCGGCGATGTGCCTACGGTCGGCTGCGATGCCGCGGGCGCAGAACCGCTCGAAGGCAATCATGGAGTCGGACAGCAGACGTACGCTCTGGAGGAAGGCATTGGCGATCAGCGGCTTGCAGGCATTCAGCTCGAAATTCCCCGAGGCTCCGCACAGGCCGATGGCCAGATCGTTGGCCATGATCTGGAAGCAGACCATGATCATCGCTTCGCACTGGGTGGGATTGACCTTCCCGGGCATCATCGAGCTGCCAGGCTCATTCGGCGGTAGCGTGATCTCGCCCAGGCCGGAACGTGGACCGGAGGCCAGCCAGCGGACATCATTGGCGATCTTGATGAGGGCTGTTGCCAGCGTCTTGAGCGCTCCATGCGCAGACACCAGGGCATCGTGGGCGGCGATGGCGGAGAAGGCATTGCTTGCCCGTCGAAGCGGCAAGCCCATGCGGAGGGAGAGCGCGGAGATGACCCGCTCCGCAAATCCGACGCAGGTATTGAAGCCGGTCCCCACGGCAGTGCCACCGAGGGGCAGCTCGAGGAGCGGGTCGATGACCCGGTTGATCGCATGCTCGGCGAACAGGAGCTGCGCCGCATAGCCGGAGAACTCCTGGCCGAGCGTCATGGGGATGGCATCCTGCAGATGGGTTCGCCCGATCTTGATGATGCCTGCGAAGGCATCGGCATGGCCCGCCATGGTCGCGTGCAGGCAGCGTAGGGCTGGCAGCACACGATGGGTGACGCCTAGGCTGGCGGACACATGCATGGCCGTGGGGACGACATCATTGGAGGATTGCCCCAGATTGACGTCGTCGTTGGGATGCACCAGACGCCCCATGCCACGTTGTCCACCGAGCAGTTCCGAGGAGCGATTGGCGATCACTTCGTTGATGTTCATGTTCGTCTGCGTACCCGACCCACTCTGCCAGACCGAGAGCGGGAACTCGTCAGGATGCAATCCCCCCAGGATCTCCTCAGCAGCGTGGGCGATGGCATCGGCTTTGAGGCGATCGAGCAGGCCGAGATCGCTGTTGGCCGCAGCGCACTCAGCCTTGATGGCAGCCAGGGCGGCGATGATTTCGCGCGGCATGACTTCGACTGAGATGCGGAAATGCTCGATGGCACGCTGAGTCTGCGCTCCCCACATCCTCTCCATCGGCACATCGATATCGCCGAAGGAATCACGCTCACATCGGGTGGACGCGGATTTCACCTCAGGTGCTACGATGCCATCGTTGCGAGTCATCACTTCAGGACCTCGCGCAGCGCATATGGCAGGATGCCGCCATGGCGGAAGTACTCCACCTCGATCGGGGTGTCGATGCGTAGGCGCACGGACATGGTGTGCCTCCTGCCGTCTGCCCTGGTGATCACCAGATCCAGGTCCTGGAGTGGACGCAGGCCCTCCTCCGGCACCATCAGGTCGAAGAGCTCATCGCCGATGATCGGAATGGTGCCGAGGTGCTCGCCATCCTTGAACTGCAGGGGCAATACACCCATGCCCACCAGGTTGGAGCGGTGGATGCGCTCGAAGCTGCGTGCCACGACCGCAGCCACGCCCAGCAGGCGCGTCCCCTTTGCAGCCCAATCGCGGCTCGATCCGGTACCGTACTCCTCCCCGGCGAATACCAGGGAGGGTATGCCCTTGGCGGCATACTCCATGGCGGCATCGTAGATCGGGAGGATTCGTCCACTGGGCTGCGCGAGCGTACGGGCGCCGCTCACGGCGGCACCGCCATCGCCTGGGGGGAGCATGAGATTGCGGATGCGCGCATTGGCGAAGGTGCCTCGCACCATGACCTCGTGGTTGCCACGGCGCGATCCGTAGCTGTTGAAGTCCGCGGGGGCCACGCCGATCTTGAGGAGATAGCGCCCGGCGGGCGAGGCGGGATCGATCGCCCCAGCCGGGCTGATGTGGTCGGTGGTCACGGAATCGCCGAGCAGGGCCAGCGCGCGTGCACCACGGATGACCGGGAGTGACGGAGCCGCAAGGGCGAAATGCTCGAAGAAGGGCGGCTCCGCGATGTAGGACGACGTCTCCCAGGCATAGACCGCCCCGACAGGGGCGGGAATGGCATTCCACAGCAGGTTTCCCTGTGCGAGATCGCGGTAGCGGGCGCGGTAGACGGCGGGATCATGGGCGTAGTGCATCACGGAGGCGATCTCCTCCGTAGTCGGCCATAGCTCACGCAGGAAGACGGGCTGGCCATCGGTGCCGATCCCGAGCGGCTCGCTGTCGAGATCGATGAGGACACGTCCCGCAATGGCGAAGGCCACCACCAGTGGCGGGCTCATCAGGAAATTGGCTTGGATGCTGGGGTGGATGCGGGCCTCGAAATTGCGGTTGCCTGAGAGCACCGCAGCGCACACCAGCTGGTGCTTGGCGATGGCCTCCTCGATGAGCGGTGGAAGGGGTCCGGAATTGCCGATGCAGGTAGTGCATCCGTAGGCGGTGATCCAGAAGCCGAGCTGCTCCAGGTACGGCAGCAATCCTGCATCCTGGAGGTAGGTGGCGACCACCCGCGAGCCAGGCGCCAGCGAGGTCTTCACCCGAGGACCGACCGTCAGTCCCCGTTCCACCGCCTTCTTCGCCAGCAGGCCTGCGGCCAGCATGACTCCCGGATTGGAGGTGTTGGTGCACGAGGTGATGGCTGCAATCAGGACATCGCCATGGCCGATATCCAGCGCCCCAATGCGGGGATCTGCAGGAGATGCCGTTACGGCATCGACGGTGACGGGCACTTCGGCCATCTCGGCTTCATTGCGATTCTTGGTGTCGAGCGCCCTGGCCGGTCCCGGCGATGCGGGGAGCGGGATGGAGGCACGGGACGCCTGGGACGGTCCGCGGGAGGCATCCCCGATCGGATGGCGGCGTGCTGGGTCCAGGGGGGACTTGCCAAAGCCATTCTCGACGAGAGGCGCAATCAATTGGCTGAGGAAGCGCTCCTTCACCTCGCCTATCGGCATGCGATCCTGCGGACGGCGGGGGCCCGCCATGTTCGGCACCACGCTGGAAAGATCCAGTTCGACGACGGCGCTGTAATCGATCGTTCCCGGATGCGGCATGCCGAACAGGCCTTGCGCCCTCAGGTAGGCGCTCAGCGCGGCGATGTCCTCGGGATCGCGCCCGGTGGCGGTGAGATAGTCGAGCGTCTGTCCATCTGCCGGGAAGAAGCCCATGGTTGCGCCGTACTCAGGCGCCATGTTGCTGACCGTGGCACGATCGGGGACCGACAGCGCCGCAGCGCCTGCGCCGAAGCATTCGACGAATTTGCCGACGACATTGATGGCGCGAAGGAATTCGGTCATGTGCAGCACCAGATCGGTCGAGGTCGTTCCCGCCGGCAAGGCGCCGTGGAGATGGACACCGACCACATCTGGCATCAGGAAGTAGAGCGGTTGGCCGAGCATCGCCGCCTCGGCTTCGATGCCACCGACGCCCCAGCCGACCACGCCCAGCCCGTTTATCATGGTGGTATGGGAATCGGTTCCGACGACGGTGTCGGGATAGTAGAGCCCGTCGCGCTGCCACAGCGGCCGTGACAGGTGCTCGAGATTGACCTGATGGACAATGCCGATGCCGGGAGGGATTATGGAAAAGTCGCGGAATGCCTGCATACCCCACTTTATGAAGCGGTAGCGCTCATGGTTGCGCTGGAATTCCAGCCCCAGATTGAGGTCGAGCGCCGCCGCCGAGTTGTAGTGGTCGACCTGAACGGAATGATCGATCACCATATCCACCGGTATCCGCGGCGCGATCAATGCGCCATCCCGCCCCAGGCGCATCGCTGCGCAACGCATCGCGGCAAGATCGCACAGCAGCGGCACCCCGGTGAAATCCTGAAGCAGGATCCGCGATACGACGAAGGGGATCTCGGTGGCGCGAATGGCCGTCGGCTGCCAGCTCGCAAGCTGCTTGATATGCTCTCTTGTCACCCTCACGTCATCGCGACAGCGCAGGATCGATTCCAGGATGATGCGCAAGGATATCGGCATGCGCGCCAGCCCAGCGAATCCGGCGCGTTCGAGTGCGGGCAGGGAATGGAACCTGCCGGTGCGACCGGACGAGATGGCGAATTCCTGGAGAGTGTCCGGAAGATCCATGCGTGAGCATCCGATGAGCCGCGCTGATGTGAGCGGATCCTGAAGAATCGGCGGGGGGGGGATGCACCCTGTCCTCGCCGATTCGCGTCTTTTGCTGCCGCTTCCCGTCCAGGGGTTTAGTTCCTGGACTGGTGATGCGCTTCGATGAACCACAGCCATTTATCGATGCCGCGCGACACCTCGGTGAAGACATCAGCGGTGTCGGCATCGTCCAGATCGTTCGCCACGCTGATCGATGTGCGCACTTCACCTCCGAATGCGGCAAGCGCCTTCGCCACGGCAACCACATGGGCGCTGCCATCGGAGATCCCGAGCGGAAATTCATCAAGACGGGTGCGTGCCGAGGACAGGCGTACGGTGCCTTCGGCGACACCACCCAGCTGGACGATCCGTTCGGCGATGGTGTCGACGTATCCGGTCACAGCCTGGTAGACCTCGTCGAAGAGCTTGTGGAGGCCGATGAAGTTGGGCCCTTTGACATTCCAGTGCGCCTGCTTCATCTGCATCTGCAGATCGATGGCATCTGCCAGGCGCCCATTCATGAGCGCGTTGAGATCCGCACGTTTGTCCTTGGGGATGGTGATGCCGGTCGCGTATGGCGGTGTCGTGGTTGCGATCGCCTGCTTTGGTGATGTCATACAATGGTTCTCCAAGGAGTTGCGAATGGATGAATGCTCTAGGTCGGCATCATCGTCGTGCATGGCATACTCGACAATGCGGTGTTCTCCCCATAGGGTATCTGGCATGTCGATGCAGAACTGCCCAACTGCGAGCAAGCCGGTCATCTGACGGCTCAGATCGCTTGCATATGCGAATCATGTCGCGCCGCCACGGATACGGGCTTCACCTGTAGAGCGGCATGGTCAGCATCCCGATAGCGATGCCAGCGGTCGATCGCATCACCGCGCCCACTCAGAACAAGGATAGCCCAGGCGCATCCATCCCCTGCTCCTGGTTGGCAGGCTCATGGCTATTGGAGCACGTGTTCAGGCTGCCTGCCCCACTGCCGCACCGACGTGCATCAATCGGCGCTGTCGTCCATGGGTTCGACGGCGCCCTTCCGCTCCGCTACTGTGGGCAAGTGCAGGTCAGCAATGGCGTGACCACCTGTTCCCTGAGTGCCGATGTCTCCCTGTTTCCAGAACTGATCCTTCGACAATTCAGCTTGGGTCGCATGGGCAATCGGCGCTTGGACCTTCAGCAGGCCCTGGAAATGGCGTACAATGCGGAGGAGCTCGCTCCAATCGCCGCTTTTGACGAAATATGCATCGGCCGTCCTGCAGAGTAGGCGATCTCGTTGCGCATCCGAGGAGGTGAACATGACCACGGGCACGCCCAGATAGCGGGGTGTATTCTTAATCTCCGTAAGGACTTGATGTCCCTGCAGTCTTGGCAGATTGAAGTTGAGGATGATGAGATCGGGGATGGCATGCGCCGGATCGAGCAACTGCTCAAGAGCAAGCTCTCCATCGACAGCCACCTCGATATCAGCGTCAATGCCGCTGAATGCGATCGCTTCACGCAGCAGCACGACATCGCCGGGATTATCCTCCGCCATGAAGAAATGCGCGCGCTTCGATGTTTCGGACGGTGGAGATGCGGTAGCCATGCGATTCCTCCTGTATCCATGCAGAGGCGCGACGGTTCGCCAATGCAGGGGATCTGACGCCGGAGCCTGGTGTCCGACCTGGGACGTCTTGCTGATGATGAGGCAACGGACCTCATCCATCGACAGCCGTTCACCGGTTGAGGACCCCTGGCGGGATATCCGAGATGGATGAGAATGCCAGTTATGCATGGTGATGTTGCATGCCTGGTCAGGATGATCTCGCGACCCGGCATCAATCCCTCAGTGTTCGCCAGGCTGTCGGGGACTCATGTGCTGGCGCGATGGGCAGGCCGAGCGGATCATCCGTCCGCGATAGTGATCCCCGGGGAGGACCCTGGCATCCCCATCCCCGGATTGCCAAGGCAGCAGATGTCTGTGACGGCTTATCATGGGATGTCCCCGGTCCGCTGATCCATGGCCGATGTGCGCTGTTGATCAGCTGCAGTCCCTGTGGACCTCCGGCGATGGCGGTGGACCGCTGTTTGGCAGAAGGTACGTGCGGCGCTACTTCCTCTCCTCATGAGGCGCTTCGCTATGGGGCGCGGGCTGGGCTGCATGCGTGTCGCTGGGCGCCCAGTTCTTCGGATACTGCTGGACGACCGCGGCATGGTGCAGCGCCGGGGCATCGTGGAAGTCCATCTTCACGGATGCAGATGCATGCAGGACCTCCGGCGTCACGCCGACGGGAGACGCCTGGGCTACCCAGGCGTTGTGCTGCTGGAAGTGGTACTGGTGGTGGTTGCCTCCGTAATACATGGCGTAGCCCGGGTAATAGATGTAATCGTCAGGTGCATACGCGGTCGTCTCGGGAACGGGCTGATCGCCAGCGATCTGGATGTCGGGCGAGGGGATTATGGGAGGGACACCGGGCGGCAGCGTGGTACTCGGTGGGGTATCGGTAGGCACGATCACGACAGGCTGGTCCGGGGATGTGGCATTTGACGCACCGACCACGATCGGTTGGATCTCGCCCGGTGGCGGGGTCACGGGGCGGGCAACGGATTGCGTCGCATCGGGCGTCTGCGGTTGACCTCCTCCCGCATGAGCATCTGCGCCATCGTGGCTGCATGAACTGAGGGTGAAGAGGAGCGACAGGCCCGCAACGCAGGAGGCCATGATACCGAGGCAGGTGGTGATCTTCTTCATAGTATGACGAGCATCCCTCGGTCGCACTCGGGAACTATGGGGTATTCTCCCCACCGCGCTCTGGCACTGAGGCGCAGCTATGGGCAACGGGCTATGCGGACGGCGAGCCATGGGCGGTGCGTTGGCCACCCGGTGCAGGAGGCGATGGGCCACGCCAGCGACGGGATACTGTGCCATAGACGACTCTGGAATGCATCGTCTGACCGATTCACAGATTGCGATGGCATGCGGATACTTCGATGATCTTGTTCATTGGGTCTGCCGTGGTGCCTGCAGGGCTTCGAGAAGTTCCCCGCCGCAATAGTTCGACACGGCCAGCATATGCGGGAAGCGGCGTAGCTAGGCATCAAGCCGCATCTGGGCATGCCGGCAATGAACCGGCATGCTGGTACCGGCCGCATCATCGATATGGCGATTCGAGCGCCTATTGTCGAACGACGACTACCTGAAGGTTCCCTGCCCCGCCTCCCGTCCGCGCACGGCATGCATGGTGACCGTTGCTCCTTCAGTCGATGCCGCTTGCAGGGTCACGAATCGCTGAATGCATCCGGGCGGTGGAGCCGGATCTAGGGCTGCAACGTCCTCAGGCGTCCACCTGGTCCGCAACAGGCCCAATCGGTCTATCGACGATGCGTGCGCCATGGTTCTGGGGATAGCGGCCGCGGATGGCTGCGTATAGGCGCTTCATGCGCCGTCGCAGCAGCAATTCGGATGGCACGACGTCGAGTACAGTTGCGACCAGAGGGATCCAGATCGGAGCCAGGGTGATGGCGATCGGCAGGACCGGGCGGCCGAGGGTCATGCTCAGGCTCCTGCATGTGATGGCAGCTAATGGAACGTTCCGATAATGGGGGATCGTTCTGCGAACGCCGCAATCGCCTAGTCCTCAGGGCAGATGCGATGGCAAAGAATGGCGGTCCGAGGTTGGCGGGTTCGGCCGAAACAGCGAATTGGATAGTGCCTGGTCGATGCGATCGGCTCCCTTGCCCAGCGCCATGACCGATGACCGCCGCGCACGTGCCCGGATCGAGTTCCTGTGGCGTTCGCTCCCCCCGTGACCTCACATCCAGCGCCGCCGCTTGAAGTACCACAGCGTCATTGCCACCGAAGCGGCCATCAGGCCGAGGGCGTACTCGTAGCCGTAGCGCCACGTCAGCTCCGGCATGCGCGTCTCGCCGAAGTTCATGCCGTAGATGCTCGCGATCATGGTAGGCGGCATGAAGATCACCGCGACGATGGAGAAGATCTTGATGATGCGGTTCTGCTCGATGTTGATCAGCCCGAGGGTGGCATCGAGCAGGAAGGCGATCTTGCCCGAGATGAAGCTCGCCTGGTCGGAGAGCGAGTGCAGGTCGCGATGGATCGCCTCCATGCGCACCCGGCCCTCGGCGCAGACGAGCCGGTCGCCGGACTGGCCCAGGAAGATGACCAGGCGGTTCTTGTCGACCAGGCTCTCGCGCACCTTGGAGATGATGTTGCCGCTGTGTCCGAGGTTCATCAGCGTCTGCTGGAGATCGACATGGCCGGACTCCCGCTTGACGAAGATCTTGCGCGACACGTGCTCGAGCTCGAGCGAGACCAGCTCGAGCATATCCGCTAGGCGCTCGATCGTGATCTCGAGCAGGGTGACGAAGGCGAGGTCGGCCTTGGAGAGGCAGGATTTCGGCGCCCGCTTGGCGAAGATGCGGAAGGTCCACGGCTCGGCATAGCGCAGCGTGATCAGCTGCTCCTTGACCAGTATGAAGGTGACGGCGGTGGTCTCGGGCGTATGCGTCTCGGTCTTCAGCAGCATGGTCGCGGTCATGAAGACCGCGCCATCCTCGCGGTAGAGCCGGCTGGACGCCTCGATCGCCTGCATCTCGGCGCGCGAGGGGACGTCGATGCCGAGCGTGCGCTCGAGCAGGATCTCGTCCTCGTCGGTGAGATCGTTGACATCCAGCCAGACGGATCTCTCTGGGATGATTCCATCGGCGATCGGATGGGGGTGCAGGCCCTTCTCGGCCGGCAGCCAGGCGGTGATCATGCAGCACTCCCAGAGCCTCCGCGGCGGGAGGACCGGGCAGACTGTGAAGTTGCCCCGGCGCCTGCAAGCACTGTCCAGCGGTGGCTGGTCGATAGGTGGCGACGAGCAGGAATTGCGTTCGCTTCTTCATCGAACATTGTTCGAAACTTCACGAGCGGCGGTGCGTACCGACAGCCAACCGACTTGACGTGCGCGATGGATGCGCCACCGCCGACCATCTGCGCGATCATGATCGGGGTGCCAATCGGTTCGAGCCTGTGCTCAGCGCAAGGTCGATCGACGGCGATGGAGGCGGCGAGCGCGAAGGTGACCGGAAATGGCTTGTCGATGATGGGACGACGCCCATCTCGGGCGCCAGGGTCTGCGCCACGCAGGCCATGCGGCTCGGCACCGGGAGCCATGGCCTCTCCCCAGTGGATGGAGAGGCCATGGCTGCATCCGGGGCTGATTGCAATGGATGAGGATACAAGGGATGTGCTTTCCCAGACGGGTTGCGGCGCTACGCTGAATGGTCGGTTCCCGGGGTCGTGTGCGGATGTGACCAATCGACTGCGCCCTGCCTGCCCGGCCATGTCCCAACGAGGTTGCCCGCCATGCCATTCATGTACCGCTTCCTGCCGCTCGCCCTGGTCGCGGCAACCCTGCCCGCGGCTGATACCATCCGCACCGATCTCCTCAGCGTGACCCTCGATCAGGGCCGCTATGTGGTGCAGGCCCAGGGCCAGCCTGCGCCGTTCGCCAGCGGCATGCTTCTCCACCAGGGCGCCATCAAGATCGCCGCGGTCGACGACGCGGTCTTCGGCGCCGGCCAGGCGATCGCCGTCATAGCCAAGGATGGCTCCGGGGAATCGCTGCAGCTCTTTCCCGCTTTGCCGTTCGTGCTGCATCGCTGCACCCTGGTCAACGATGGCAGTGCCGCCACGGTGCTGAACAAGGTGCCGCTGGTTGAGGCGACCATCGCCTTGGCCGCCCCGCCCGACCAGCTCGCCTGCCTGGGCACCGGCGGCCTCCATCCGCTGCGCGAGAACCCCGGCAGCTATGCATGGATGGCGGTGGCGGATCCGGCGACCCGCGCCGGCGTCGTGGGTGGCTGGTTGAGCCATGAGCGGGGGAGCGGGGTGGTCTTCGCGACTTCCGATCAGGGACGGGTGAAGCTGGAGGCGCGCATCGAATACGGCCACCTGCGCATCGCACCAGGCGCATCGGTGGTGAGCGAGACCTTCGCCTTGGGCTGGTTCGAAGATGCGCGGCTTGGGCTCGAGGCCTGGGCAGATGCGGTGGCGAAGCGTCTGGCGATCACCTTGCCACCCATGCCGATCGTCTACTGCACCTGGTACGACAATGTCCACGGTGGCTCCAGCAATGCCCGCGCCCTGGCGGAGCTGAGCCGCTTCGCGGGCCAGAACCTCACGCAGTACGGCCTCTCCTGCATCCAGATCGACGACGGATGGCAGATGGGCGATTCCAAGGGCAACGGCCCGCGCAAGAACTTCAGCGCCTTCGATGCGCATGGACCGTATGGGGAAGGCATGCTGCCCATGGCCGGGGTCTTGCACGCCGATGGCCTGACCGCCGGGTTGTGGATGCTGCCATTCGGCGCAACCTGGAACGACCCGTTCTTCTCGCCCCACCAGGAGTGGTTCGTCAAGAATGCGGATGGCAAGCCCTACGACACCGCCTGGGGCGGGACCGCGCTCGACATGAGCAATCCCGATGCGCGCGCCTTCGTGCAGGGCGAGGTCCGGCAGGCGGTCCACGACTGGGGCTATCGCTACCTCAAGCTCGATGGCCTCTCGACCGGGATCGGCGTCAGGCCGCAATACGTCAATGATGCGTGGAAAGAGGACCATCTCGGCGATGCCACCTTCCATGATCCGGCGAAGACCAACATCGAGGTGTTTCGGGATAGCTTGCGCATGATCCGCAAGGCCGCTGGAGAGCCCATCTTCATCCTCGGGTGCTGCGCGCCGCAGAACATGCGCTCGTATGCCGGCGTCTTCGGTCTGGTCGATGCCATGCGCATGGGACCGGACAACAGCGGCAGCTGGGATGCCTGGAAGGGGGCCTCGCCAGTCTTCGGCACGCGCAACTATCACCTCAACGGCCGGATCTGGTGGAGCGATCCGGACCCCATCTATGTGCGTGCCAGCATCCCGTTGGAGAGCGCCCGGTGCATCGCTTCCTGGAATGCCCTCTCCGGGCAGATGATCTCCATCAGCGACTGGCTGCCGACCCTGCCGGCAGAGCGCCTGGATATCATCAGGCGCTGCATACCCGGTCATCGCGCAACGGCCCGGCCCATCGACCTGTTCAGCTCCCGGTTGCCCGGACAATGGCTGGTGACCGACCAGCGACCGTATCATCAGCGCCGTGATGTCCTCGGCCTCTTCAACTGGTCGGACCAGGCGCAGGAGCTCTCCCTGCCGGTTGCCGGCCTGGGACTGCCGCCAGCGGACAAGTACATCGCCTTCGATTTCTGGAACCAGGCCTTCATCAAGCCATTCCAGCAGACGCTGACGCTAACCGTGCCCGCCTCAGCGTGCCGCACGCTTGCCGTACGTCCGCTGCTGCCGCGGCCCTTCCTGCTGAGCACCTCACGCCATGTCTCGCAGGGCATCGTGGAGGTGAGCGGCGAAGCCTGGGATGGCGCGGAGAGGACCTTGTCGGGGACCAGCGCGGTGGTGGCCAATGATCGCTATGAGCTGCGCGTCGTCGCCATGTCTCCGGGCGCCGGATGGACGCTGGATGGGGCGAGCCTCACCGCAGTTGATGTGGCGGCTGGCGTCACCATTGCCGCCACCAGCGCCAATGGCCTGGTGCGCATCGTCATCACCTCGCCGGTCAGCCGCGCCGTGGCGTGGACGGTGCACTTCGCCGCCGGCGCAGCCGCTTCCGGCCCACCGGCCATGATCCAGGAAGCCTCGGCGAGCGCTTCAGAGGATGGCGATCAGCTCAACCTGCGCTGGAAGGCGGTGGATGGCGTGGACTGCGAGGTCTCGGATGCAGCGGGCCGCTCCATCGTCAGCAGTACCGGGACCTGCGCCTTCTCCGGCCTGCACGCCGACAGCGAGCAGCATCTCCGCCTCACCGCCATCGACTGGTCAGGGCGCCGCAGCGAGGCGGTCGAGCTGTCGGCCAGGATGCCGACGGCATCAGTGCCGCCGCCGCTGCCGCCCAGGCCGAGCGTGGATATCACCAGCCTGATGGCGGTCGAGTCGCGCACCGGCTACGGCGAGGTGCGCACCAACGCCTCGGTCGATGGCCATCCGCTCACCATCAATGGCGTCGTCCATGCCAGTGGCCTGGGGGTGCATGCTCAGGCGCTCCAGGTCTACGAGATCAAGCCCGACTACCGCCGATTCGTCGCAGTGGCGGGGCTCGACGACGAGGTGCGCAATACCCCGGCCAGCGTGGTGTTCCTGGTGATCGCCGAGGTGGATGGCAAGCAGCGGGAATTGGCGAAGTCGCCGAAGCGGCTACCCCGTCCGACCATGGCATGCTGGTACTTCGACGTCGCCATCCCGGACCATTGCACGCGCTTGCGCCTGGTGGTCGATGACGCGGGCGATGGCAATAACAGCGATCATGCGGACTGGGTGGATGCGGGATTCGTCACCGGAAAGCCGTGATGCACCATGCCCTCCCTGATGCGTGGCGACCACGCCGTCCGCCGCCTGGTGATAGCGACATGAGGCCATGTCATGCTTGGCAGAACGGACATATGCGCACGCCAGTCATCCATATCCTCACGCTGCCAGCTGCTGGCGCGGCTGGAGACTGCATCCGGCGAGTCACCAGCTGACGACATGCGGGGGTGGAGCCCAGCATCGCGGGAGGACGTCGGGCTCAGGACGGATGAGGTGATGGCGATCGAACGGCTGACCGGCTGCCGAATTCAGGGGTTGGCGATCTGCCCTGATTCCCGCCCGGGGATGCGCGAGGTCAGCAGAGCGCGTGCTGCTGCGAGAGTCGCTTCGATGGGTGCCCGGCGGTAGTCCCATTGCTCATCCGGTCCAGGCAGCTTGATGAGCATGGTGGCATTGGCCTCGAACAGCAGCACCTCGCCGTCGGCGCGGCAGAAGAAATCCATGCCGCCATAGTCCAGGTCGAGGACGTCCATGATGCGCTCCAGGCTTGCGCTCGCACGCGGACCAAGGACGCGCGGCATATCGGTGAGGAATGCCGCCTCCTCCGCCTGATGCGCCGGGTTGCCTTTCATCTGCGAGCTGAAGTAGTGCACCTTCCAGGTGCTGGAGATCGCCAGATGGAGCGGGCGGAGGCGTCGATCGATGCACATCACCCGGTATTTGCGCGTCAGGCCATCCTCACACCGGGCATCCAGGAACTCCATGATGAGCAGCTGTGCACCCGGTAAACGAGACACCGCGGCCGCGAGCTCGGCCGAAGATTCGACGCGCACGAAATGCTGCCCGTTCTGGTAGCCGGGGCTGCGCACCAGGAGCGGGAAGGCGAAACCCATGTCGGCGAGCAAAGTGGCGGCATGCGCTGCCTGCACGTCGCTGCGCGCGAGGAGGGCCATGCGCGGTGTGGTCACACCGGCGATATTCCGGAGACGGGCGGCATTATCGAGGCGACTGGTCTTGAGGACCGCCGAGGGACGGTTGATGACCGGTGCCGACGTCCCCGCCAGCAGGGCGGTCGCCCGGATCAGGGCGGGACGGCAGCTGTCCGCGTCACTGATGGCATTGAAGACCAGTGCATGCGGCGGCAACGGCTGATCCTCAGCCGAATACTCGACCGCCAGGCTGGTCGCCCGGAAGACGCTCCGGTCAACCAGTGGTCGCCATGGCAGCGTACCGCAGATGGAGGAGGTCAGCACCAGGATCTCGGTCGCCGGGCCGGAGCCGATATAGGGCCAGTGCTCGAGGGGCTGCTGCGCATAGGCCAGATCACGATGGTGACGGGCGAGCGCCGCATTGCCGTGATGCTGGAACAGCACCGCGAGGCCCTGATGGGCCTTGATGTGTCCTGGATCGAGCTTCAGGGCCGACTGGTAGAGGACCAGCGATGAGGCGTAATGCTGGCAGTAGAAGAGCAGGTTGGCGAGATTGGCATAGGCGACCGGGGTCTGGGGCTGGGCGGCGATGGCAGCGGTGTAGGCGGCACGGGCAGCGGAAATCGAGCCGTTCTCGTAGAGCAGGGTGCCGAGATTATTGAGGGTGGCGTAGTGCGTCGGAGCTCGGGCCAGGATATCCTGGTAGGCCTCCGCCGCCTGCTTCGTCTGACCGAGCAGGGCGAGAAGGTCCGCTCGCTCGCGACGGGGAGTGAGGTCATCCGGTTGCACGGCGATGCGCGCTTCCAGCTGGTGCAGCGCACGCTCTGGCGAAAAGCCGGCATCGGCGTCCTGACCGCTCATGCTCGAATCATGCGGCGTGCCGGCGTGAGCACCATCCACGTGAACCTCCCGGCCCCGGAAGGACCAGGATTCCCAGTTCATCGACCCGCTTACGTTGCCTCCCGCCATCTGCCGCACCCGCCGCCCTGGTTCAGTGACCGTGCCGGCGGCGTATGCGGTCTGGCCGGTTGCGGGCTCCTGCGCAGGATGCATCGCATAGCAGTGGCAAAGGATACGCAGCTTTCTACGGTAGCCGCCATGGTGACTCCTCTCTGCTGGCCCGCCGCCTGGCTCGCCCCGACGCCGACCCAGAAATTCTTCATGAAATTCCCGATCATCGGGCTCGACCGGCGCCTGTTCCGCTCCTTCCGCCGGCAGCTGGCGATGCGCAGCAGGGAGGCGCTCACCCTGTGGGGCGATGATCCCGGCATCATCGCCATCCGCGACCAGATCAGCGCCATAATCGCGCGGGATTTCTACTGGCCCAACCGCAATTTCATCCCCGACGACCCCTGTTCGGTGGTGATGTTCAATCCCCTGCCGCTCGCGGATACGCCACGGGTGATCAAGTACATCGAGAGCCAGGTCGGGCGGTCGGAAGCATTCAGCCAGCTCGCGACGCTGACGTACGGCGAGTTCATCGGCAAGCTCAACCGGGATCGGCAGCTGAGTTCGACGCGCTAGGCTGCGCCATAAGGACGTGACTGGCGACGACGCGATGGCCTCAGTCGCTGGCGAGCTCGGCCTTGACCGTCCAGACGAGCAGCTTTGGCGCCCTCCGGCCCTGACCCTCGGCACCGGCCGGTCAGACGCGTCTGAGGAACCTTTGACATCGCATATGTGGATATGGTCCCCGTTGGTCGGCAGCATCGGGCATGTACGACAGGCAGGTCGCCTCTTGTACTTGCTGTGCACATGACCTAGAACCCGGGCTGTTCACCTCGCCCTCGTATCGCCGCATGTACCTTCATAGTCGCCTCCCAGCCCCGCCCGCCGCATGACTGATCCCGAGAACAAGGTCTTCCTGCAGCTGTGCACGGCGAAGCGCCTGATCGATGCGGCGATGGCGAAGAACATCTATCGCCGCAGCAAGGAGACCGGAAGGGCTTCCGCCGACATCCTGGTCGAGATGGGGGTCATTACCGCGCACACCGTCAAGGCGCTGCAGCCCGAGGTGGAGCGCGCCATGTCACCCAAGGCGATCGGGGGCTTCCGCATCGTGCGCCCCCTGGGGCAGGGCGGCATGGGGACGGTCTATCTCGCCGAGCAGCTGTCGCTCAAGCGCGAGGTGGCGCTCAAGATCATCGCGCCGCACATCGCAGCCGACCACGATGCGGCTGAGCGGTTCCTGCGCGAAGCGCGCATCGCCGGCAAGCTCAACAACCCCAACATCGTCAGCATCATCGATGTCGGGCAGGATCAGGGGACCTTGTACATGGCGCTGGAATTCGTCGGCGGCGGCGATGCCGCGCGGCTGGCCGAGCGCTTCAATGGCATCCTCCCGCAGGCGCGCGCGCTCGAGATCCTGATCGATTGCTGCAATGGGCTGCAGGCCCTGTTCGAAGCACGCCTCATCCATCGCGATCTCAAGCCGGCAAACATCTTCATCACCACCGATGGGGTCGCCAAGCTTGCGGATCTCGGCCTGGCGCGCGGCGAGCAGGGCGATGACCGCATGACCGTTACCGGCTTTGCCGTCGGCACCCCGGCGTACATGAGCCCAGAGCAGGCCGGTGGGGAAGCCACCCTCGATATCCGCTCTGACATCTACTCCTTGGGCGCGACCCTGTTCACCCTGGTCACCGGCCGCAAGCCCTTCGAGGGCAATGGCCCCTTCGCCATCGCTGCCAAGGTGCTGACCCAGACGGTCCCCGATCCGCGATCGGTCAACCCGCAGGTCGCCCCTGCGGTCGCGGAGCTGATCCAGCGGGCGATGGCGAAAGCTCCAGACGAGCGCTTCCAGACCCCGCTCGCACTGCGCACCCAGGCCCTGGCGGTGCTGGACTCGCTGGGGCAGCGGAGCGCGTCCACCAGCAGCCACCGCGCTGCTGGTCCGGCAGGGGCGATCTCGGGGGTTACGCCAACGACCGGTCCGACGACGATCCCGACCCAGAAACTGCGCACCGCGCTCAAGCGCCTGCGCTCAAGTGCCGCATCGGAATCGGCATGGCCGCGCATCCTGCTCTCGGCGCTGGTGGTGGTCGTGGCGGCGGGCTTCGGCTGGATGGTGCTCACCCATGGCATGGCCGCCACGGCGGCACCGCGGGAGCATGTCCGCACCCCGCCTTCCGCTCCACCCCTCATCGCAGCGCCCCCGGCCCCTGTCGCGCCCCCAGCGGCGAAACCGGTCCCACCGTCACCGCCAGCAGAACCAGCATCACCAGTGCCGCCACCAATCGCCGCCTGGCCCGCTCCGCCGAACGCCGTGGCTCCGGCAGCCCGATGGGCTCAGGGGCACGGCACGGATGCTTATGGCTCCTGGGCCGATCTGGCGATCGGCAGCCAGATCCAGCGTTTCCGCTGGATCCCGCCGGGGTCGTTCACCTACGGCAGCCCGAAGAGCGAGGTCGGCCATGAGGAAATGTGGGAAAAGCAGCGTCCGGTGACGTTCAGCCGCGGATTCTGGCTGGCCGACAGCCCGTGCACCCAGGCCGTGTACCAGGAGCTCACCGGCCTCACTCCTGCGCGTTACCGAGGCGATGCCCAACTCCCGGTCACCAATGTCTCGATGGCTGATGCCGAGGCTTGCGCCGGCGCGCTCGCCCGACGGTATCCGGGTACGGTATTCCGCCTGCCGACCCGCTGCGAATGGCAATACGCCTGCCGTGCCGGGACCACGACCGTGTACTTCTTCGGCGACGATCCACACGGCATCGTTGCCTATGGCCAAGTTGCCGACCCGAGCACCTGGCCAGTCCCCGGCATGCCGGAAGCGCCACGGGGACCACGGAGCGACGAACACCCGGTACCTGTACGCCACTTCAAGCCCAATCCCTGGGGGCTCTATGACATGCTCGGCAATGTCTGCGTATGGTGCTATGGACGCTTCAAGCTGCCGGATGGAGCGCTCGTCGATCCGGAAGCGGATGATGTCGCCGACGAACGCATGGGCCATATCCGCGGTGGCAACTACTGGTCATCGCCCAAGAGTTTCCGTGCCGCAGAAGGTGGCTACATCAGCCCCGAGGGGCGCAATGATGACATCGGCTTCCGCCTGGTGATCCTCGGGGACGTACCTTCCCCTGCTGGGGCCAAGGACGTGGCTCCCGGCCACTGATCTGGTGAGCGCTTGGTCGCGCTGAGACCGGGATCTGGCACATGACCTCTACTTCCCGAACCGCCCGGTGCGGACCCGCACGCTGGGTGGTGTGGCAGGAGCGCGGCCTGACGGGCTCCTCCTAAGCCGATCGCGTTTGACAGCTTCGGGCTTCCCGGTGTATAGTGGCTGTGCAGCGTTCAGGCCGGCAAGGAGAGGCATGTCACATCGCCATCAGACCATTCCGCCGCTGCTCCTCATGGCTGCCGCGGCGGCGATCCAGGGAGCAGATGACTTCGGGCTGCAAATGCATGGCTTCGTCAGCCAGGGATACCTGCTCACCGAGGGGGACAACTACCTCGGACCGACCACCGGGGGCGGCACCTTCGACTTCAACGAATTCGCTCTCAATCTGACTGCGACCCCGGTCGACCGGCTGCGCCTGGGGGTGCAGATCTTCGCCCGGTCGATCGGCAATTATGGCGGCGATAGCCCTGAGATCGACTGGGCGTATGCCGACTACCGCTTCAGCGAAACCCTGGGTGTCACCGTCGGGCGCTTCAAGATCACCCACGGCCTGTACAACGAGGACCGCGATCTGGACATGACCCGCACCGAGATCTTCCAGCCGATGACGGTCTATTCGACCCGTCTGCGGGATGTCTACATCGCCATCGATGGCGCCCAGGTCTACGCCTCGCTGCCATGCGCATCATTCGGCAGCCTGGATGCGGTCCTCTACATCGGCGGGCAGTCCTACGACAGCTCGGGTTCGGTCGCCATGGAGTACGAGAACACCGGCTATTTCAACAGCGTCGATTCGGTGACAGTCCAGCGCATCATCGGCGGGGCGCTGACCTGGAATTCTCCCATTGAAGGGCTGCGTGCGCGAGCCTCGCTGTTCGACGCCCATCATCTCGAGGTCGATGGCGCCAATGACGGCACCCTGGTAGCGGCTGGCGGCGGCCCACTGGGATCGAATGTGCTCGGCAACACCGCGATCACCTCGACCATGCAGGACCTGTGGTCGGGCATCCTGTCGCTGGAGTACCAGTTCCATGACCTGGTGGTGGCAGGGGAATACAACCGCGAATACGGCAAGGTCAACGCGCAGAATGCCACCAGCCTCTATGCCAATGTCCCTGGCGCCGGCGGCACCACCACGGCAGTGAACCTCGGTTCGGCCTACACTGCCATGACCGACTACCGCCGTATGGAGGGGGCCTATCTCTCGGCCTCCTACCGCATCACGCAGAAGTGCGACCTTGCGCTAGTGCGCAGCGTCGGCTTCGCCGACTACCAGCACCGCGGATTGGCCTTCACCCGCGCCTGGACGGTGGCGGCACGCTACGACATCCTCGACAACTGGCTGGTGAAAGCCGAGTGGGATTTCGTCCAGGGCACCCAGGAGATCTTCTCGATGGAGAATCCCGCCGGCATCACCAGGGACTGGCAGATCTTTGCCCTCAAGACCACGGTCGATTTCTGACAGACCCCGGACCCCGCATGCCGCGCCTGACGCTCCTCCTGATGATCCATCTGCTCACCGCGGCTCCGGCGGCGGTCGGCATCCAGGCTGATGATCGCGTGATCGTCAATCCAGGAGTCGCCATCGGGGCGTTCTCTGACGAGGCGCTCAAGGACATCTTCCTCGGGCGCCGGACCACATGGTTGGACGGCTCGCGGGTGGTGGTGGTGGTGGTCCTCAGGGAGGGCGCCACCCATGCGCATCTCCTCAGGCTGCTGGACAAGAATGCCGAGCAGTTCCTCATCGGCTGGAAGAAGCTGGTGTTCACCGGCAGGGGGTTCATGCCGGACATCGTCGATAGCGAGGAAGCGCTGGTGGCGCTGGTGGCGCGCACCCCGGGTGCGATCGGCATCGTCGACGGCGCCAAAGTCACGAATGCAGTCAGATCCTTTCCGCTGAAGTGATGCCCTGTGCGGGTGCGGCAGTCGATGAGCGCATGCCGGGCGCGCCTGTCGCCGAGCTGGGGCAGCAGTCGGGCGGCCTGGCCGGCATGCCTCCGTGCCTGGTTCCTGCTATCTATCGCGCATCGCCACTGCTCTGGCCCTGGTCCGCGTCGCTCTCTGCTGCTGTCAGACGCTTGAGGCTGGCGCGCCGCTCGGCCGATGAGGCGGAGCGCGGGATGACATTGAGATTGCGCAACAGCGCCAGGAGACGGGACATCTTCAGCGGTTTGACCAGATAACCGTCGCACTGCCCTTTGAAAGCGCTCTGGATGCTCTCGTAATTGCCAAGGGCGGTGGTCATGACGATCTTCGTCCCCCAGCCCGGCAGGAGTCCAGCCTTCATTTCGATATGTCGAATGCTGGTGAGCGCCAATCTCCCATCCATGATCGGCATCATGATGTCGAGGAAGATGATGTCATATAATTGGCCAGTTGACAGCGATTTAGCGAATAGCTCTATGGCTTCCCTGCCGTCCTTTGCAATCTCGCTCGTGCCATATTTGGCGAGCGCCCGAGCGAGGAAATGTCGGCAGATGTCATCGTCATCGACGATCAGATAGTGCATACACGCTTCCTGATGCGCGGGCGAATGGAGCCGACCATCAATGAAGCGTAACCCGAAAACCGCGAGATATCCACATCCAACCATGCAGCTACCCGCCACACCCTGCCGTGCGCATGCTCGATGCGCCGATGACGGTGCGGAAAGGCTGCCATGGCGCGGCCCCTGGCTGTCAGGGGATCGCCCGCATGCCAGTTTGATACAGGCGGCGAGAGCATATACCCTGCACGGGTGCCCGGGCCCGCCACCACCAGACCTCGAGACACATCATGAAGACCCACGGCAACACCATCCTCATCACCGGAGGCGGCTCGGGCATCGGCCGTGGCCTGGCCGAGCGCTTCCATGCGCTCGGCAACCAGGTGATCATCAGTGGCAGGACAGCCGCGACGCTCCAATCCGCCATCTCCGCCAATCCCGGCATGCGTGCTGTCACCTTGGATATCGGCGATCCCGCGAGCATCCGTACCGTCGCCGGGCGCATCGCGGATGAGTTCCCGGACGTGAATGCCGTCATCCACAATGCCGGCATCATGCGCATGGAGAACCTCCGGAGTCCGACGCCGTCCATTGCCGATGCCGAAGCGACCATCGCCACCAATCTGCTCGGCCCGATCAGGCTCACCGCTGCGCTGCTGCCCCTGCTCATCAGGCAGAAGCACTCCACCATCATGTTCGTGTCGTCGGGCTTGGCGTTCGTGCCCCTGGCAACCACCCCGACCTACTGTGCGACCAAGGCGGCGCTGCACTCCTATGCGCAGTCGCTGCGCTACCAGCTCTCCGGTACCTCGACCGAGGTGATCGAAGTGATCCCGCCCTATGTCCAGACCCGGCTGATGGGTGCGCAGCAGCAGGCGGATCCGCGCGCCATGCCGCTGACTGATTTCTGCGATGAGGTGCTGCGCATCCTCACCAGCCAGCCGGCGGTCACCGAGGTCTGCGTCGAGCGTGTGAAGCCCCTGCGCTTCGCCGTCGAGGGCGGCCACTACCAGGCGGTCTTTACCGGCCTGAACCAGGCCATGGCCGCAGTGCATGATGCAGCCCCCGGCAGCCGCTGAAGCTCATGCCGTGTGCCATTTGGCAGGTGGTGCCGCATCGGCGGGGCAACGTTTCCGGTCGCATGGCGAGGACGCAAGTTCCTGACAGGACGCCGGGTGCGCCATCCAAGGCAGTGTTGAACGACGTCACCGGATGGGCAACAAAAGGAGCATTGGTGTGACATCTTTGCCTTCAGCGGCCAGGGGCGGCTGTGGTACCATGTCGCATTCTGTGCCATCCGCACGATCCCTGTCGACCGCGCCGAAGAACGGCTCAGGGGCCATGGGGGGTGGGCGTTACGTGCACTGACGGGCTGGATGCAGTCCAGCATGCGGACGCTCCCACCACGGGGAGGCGTGACCTAGGCCGGATCAGGGCAGGTGGCATGCATGATGACAACCATGAAGATCAGCGACGGGACGCGTCGATGGGCCGATGCCGGGTGGGCAGGGCGGGCGCAGCCACAGCCCCGGATGGGCGGGCCCTTGCCCACTGCGGCGCGCCGGCTGATCGGGGCTCTGCTGATGCTCCTGGCGGTTGCCGCACCGGCGCAGGAATCTCCGGACGGCATGCACGGCCAAGACGTGACGCTGGTGCGCCATGCTGACGAGGTGACGGTCGACAACGGCATCGTGCAAGCCACCATCCATACCCCGACGGCGACGGTCACTGCCCTTGTCTACAACGGTCACGCCACGATCGATGGAGACGGCGGCCATACCGCGATCTACTTCAGCCGCGATGGGGGCACTTCCTACGAGAGCCTCGCCCATTGCGTCTATTCCATAGCCAAGCAGACGCCCGACCTCGTCGACATCTCCTGCAGTCATGTCTATACGCCGAGCGCCCGGGACAAGGCGCCGTGGGACGTGGACGCCCACTTCGTCCTGCGCCGGGGTGCGGCAGGCATGATTGGCGGATTCCTGGGAAGGAAGTCGGATGGCTTCCCGGGATCAAAGACGATCTGGCGTGTGCCGGATTGCTGATTGGGCACGGGCAAAGGGCATCGACGATCAGGATGGCAAGAAGCTCGACAACGAAGCCATAGACGTGGAATACGTGGCGATGGCGAGCTATTTCGATGAGTTGTCGGCAGACGACAAGCGCAACCTGCGGAACGATGACAACCTGCGCCGCCTGCTCGCCCTGGCCCCAAACGTACTTGAGATGCGTGAACCTGAGGCCGGGCAGATAGCGGACGCTGGCGCTGCACCATGGCGATGGCACCTCGACATTCATTCCATTGTGGAGGAGCCCCCGGTCGTGGCGCTCCCGGTTGCCCCTTCACCTGGAGTGCCGAGGTCCGTACTGGCTGGCATGAAGACCCGCAGCCATCATCCCGCCAAGGCAGTGAAACGCCGCCCGGCCAAGAAGGTCGCCAAGCGCAGCCGAGCGGCGCGCGGTGACGACGCCCTGGCCGTTGGTCGCGCTCTCATGCGTAAGCCTAAGGTGAACACCGCCCTGCTGGCGATCATGAAGCGCAACCGCGACCTCTTCTCGCTGTGAGCGCTCCGGCCGAGTGGCCTCGCCCGGAGCCGCTGACATCCCACCGCATCCGCGAGGGGTTCGACTGCGGGGAGCCGGACATCAACCGCTTCCTGCTGAGCGACGCACTTGCCCATGGCGAGGCCGGGTTCTCGCAGACGTGAGTGCTGGCCCGGCCAGAGGACCGCGTGGTACTGGGGTTCGTGGCGCTCTCTGCCGCGAGCCAGCCGGTGCGGGTAAAGCTACAGGGCAAGACCAAGCCGCTCCTCATCGGCATCCTGGCCACCTGCCCGTACCCTGCGGCACCGGTGGTGCTCCTCGGCCAGCTTGGCCGCCGGCAGGAGATGGCCCGAAGCGGTATCGGGGGCCGCCTCCTGACCTTCGCCATCGTCAAGGCAGTCGAGATCGCCGCGCACGTGGGCGTGTCGGGTATAGTGCTCGACGCGCTGACCGACGAGCGGCTCGGCTACTACAAGAAGGCCAAGTTCGAGCGCTTACCCTACCCCGACAAACGGGTGCGGCGGATGCTGCTGACCATGGCCGACGCCAAGGCCACGATCGCTCAGTTGGGCGGGTGAGCGCGTGTGGGCAGGACAGCGGGCTGATCTGATCATCGCCCGCGTCCAGGACGTGCGCGCCGCAGGTATCGCGCTCGTCGCCCTGATCGCCTGCCTTTTAGCCGTCCCGTACAGGCTGACCCCTTCCGAAGACTCTGACCTGTACGCCGATACCTGGGTCGCCACCGATGCCCTCGGACGGTCGCTGCCCGGCTACGCCGAGGTCGGGCCGCCGCGCCAGCGGCAGGAGGGGATCTTCTACTTCCTATGGGTCAATCAGGCGATCATCAATCACGGCGACGGCCCGGTGTGGGACAATACCCGCATCCCGCCGAGCATCCGGAGAAGCCGCGCTGGGGGCCGCTGAATGCCTTCCACTTCTGGGGTGTACCGGAGCTGGGCGACTCCGCCATCGACGACCCCTTCGTCATCGCGCACTACATGGCCATGCTCACCGCCGCCCAGATCGACACGCTGATCTTCGACCAGACCAAGGCCCTGGTCTATCCCAATCAGATGCTGGCGGTCTGCTCGGTCCTCGATGGCGGACGCCGCCGCGCGCTATCGTAGCGGGCACATCCGTTCCGTGGATCATGTGGTCAATCGTTGTCCGGAAGCCGGGTATTGCCGAAGGCTTTCGCCGGGAATTTGTCCGGGACCAGCAGTTCGCGGCGCAGATGCTGGAGCTCACCCTCGAGCTCGGCCTGGATGCCGGCGCGCTGGGTCTGGCCGAGCACGCTCGTCATCTCGCCCGGATCATCGCTGAGGTCGAAGAGCTCGCGGTAGTCCTCGCCGGTGCCGAAGAACTGCACCAGCTTGTAGTGGTCGGTGACCACGCCGTAGTGGGGGCGGACATGATGCGGGGTGGGATATTCGAAGTACTGGTAGAAGAAGCTGGTGCGCCAGTGCTCCGGCGTACTGCCATGGAGCACGGGAATGAGGCTCGCCCCCTGCATGCGTTGCGGTGCTGGCAGTCCGGCGGCGGCGAGGAAGGTCTGGGCGAAGTCCAGGTTCGAGACGATGCGGTCGCAGGCGCTGCCTGGCGGGGTGATGCCGGGCCAGCGCACCAGCAGGGGGGCGCGCAGCGATTCCTCGAAGATCCAGCGCTTGTCGAACCAGCCATGCTCGCCGAGGTAGAAGCCCTGGTCGGAGGAGTAGACGACGATGGTGTTGGCGCTCAGCCCTTCGCGGTCGAGCTCGTCGAGCAGCTGGCTGACGCTCTCGTCCACCGCCCGCACGCAGCCCAGGTAGTCATGCAGGTAGCGCTGGTACTTCCAGCGCACGAGCTCGCGCCCCTGCGGGTTGGCGGCGCGGAAGGCGGCATTGCGCGGCTCGTAGTAGGCATCCCAGGCGACGCGCTGCTCGGCGTTCAGATCCCGGGGCGGGACCAGCTTGAGGTCCTGGGCGGTCATCGTCCGCGCGATGGTCATGTCCTGGTCGTGCTCGGCGATGCCGCGCCCGGCATAGTCGTCGAACAGGCTCGCCGGCTCCGGGTAGACCCGGTCGCCATCGGCGGCGAGATGGCGCAGGGCAGGCTCCCAGATGCGGTGGGTGGCCTTGTGGTGGCACATCAGCAGGAATGGCTTCGAGGGGTCGCGGTTCTTCAGCCAGTCGAGGCAGCGCTCGGTGATGATGTCGGTGACGTAGCCTTTGGTCGCGATCTTCTGGCCATCCCGGATCATTGCCGGATTGTAGTATTCGCCCTGGCCCGGCAGGATCTGCCAGTGGTCGAACCCCGTCGGGTCGCTCTCCAGATGCCATTTGCCGATGATCGCGGTCTGGTAGCCGGCTGCTTGAAGGAGCTTGGGGAAGGTGGGCTGGGAGCCGTCGAAGCGGCTGTTGGTGTTGTTGTAGAAGCCGTTGATGTGCGAATAGGTGCCGGTGAGGATGGTCGCACGGCACGGTCCGCAGATGGAGTTGGTCACCAGGCAGCGGTCGAAGCGCATGCCTTCGCGGGCCAGGCGGTCGATGCCGGGGGTGGCGATCAGCTGGCGCGCATCGCCGTAGGCGCTGATCGCCTGGTAGGCGTGGTCATCCGAGAGGATGAAGAGGATATTGGGCCTGGCTGCCGGTGCAGCTGGCGCGTCGGCGGCACTAAGTACCCCTGTCAGCGCAACCATGCCCAGCAGCAGGATGATCATCGTGAATTTATGGATCATGGCGTCGCGTCCTTGAGGGTCCGATGGGCACTGCGTCCGGTACTGGTGGCGGTGCGCAGGCGTTGCTCGATGGCCTGGTCGCTGCGCGCCTCCCCGGTCAGGGCAACCGCCAGGGCGCCCTGGAGGACGCCGTGACCATCGCGGATGGGGACGGCGCAGCGGCGTACCGACCATTCGTTGCGTTCGGCATCCCAGGCGACGCCCTGCGCACGTGCCGCAGCGACCAGGGCGGCGAAGGCGCGCCCATCCAGCAGCAGGCGCTCTGGTCCAGTCGCCCGCTGCGTCCAGCGCCAGCGACGGCGTGGGCTGGGCGCTTGGGCGTAGGCCGCGGCGATGAGCGTCACCGCCTCGGCCTCGTCGAAGGTGCGCTGGAAGCCGATGCGTGCTCTCACCGCCACCCCGCCGGTCTGGCTCTCGGCGCGTTCGATCAGGTCCATGGTGGTGCCCGCAAAGCGGTAGAGCTCGACCGTGTGGCCGATGGCCTCGGCCAGAGCCGGCAGCGAGCCGGCGACGCGCGCGCGCAGCAGCAGCTCCGCACCCTGGCAGCTCACCAGTCGCATCAGCGCCTGCCAGCGGCGGGTCGCTTGATCGCGGTGCACCAGGCCCGCGCGCTCCAACGAGCGCAGCAGGCGCAGCAGCGATGGCTTCGGCCAGCCATGGGTGCGCGTCAGCTCGTCGAGTGAACCGGGACCGGCCTCGAGCGAGCGCAGCAGGGCCACCGCCCGGCCGACGGCGGGAGCGGGATCAGGGAGGGCGGGAGCTGGAGAAGATTTCATATATGAAATACGTTTCGTTAGTGATTCTCCTTTCCGGGCGGCTCGGTCAAGCGACCGCGCGCGAGTCCAGGCCGACCAGCTGGGAGGCCGGCGAGGTCCTCCTTCTCTTGAGCCGGCAGCCGGCAGGATGCACGGCATGAGCCTGCGTCCCGGCCGCAGTGTCAGCGGCCGCATCCTGATGATCGGCACCGTGGCCACCGTGGTGGGGGTGCTGGTGCGCACGCCCAGCGCCAGTCCGGTGCCTCCCCCAGGCACCACCCCTGCGGCCGCAGCTCCGGCCGGCGCAGCCGAGCTGTGCCGTGCGCCGCTGCCGGCGCGGCCCGGCATCAGGCCGGCGTCGGCGCCGCTCCACATGCGCTGGATCCCCAGCGGCACCTACCGCATGGGTGCGGCGGCGGACGATGCACGCGCGCGCGATGATGAGCGGCCGCAGCATCTGGTGACGGTACGGGGCTTCTGGATGGATGAGACGGTGGTGACCAATGCCGCCTTCGCCGCCTTCGTCGCCGCGACCGGCTATCGTACCACCGCCGAACGCACGCCCACCTGGGAGGAGCTCAAGCAGGGGTTGCCGCCGGGCACGCCGCAGCCGGATGCGGGTCTGCTGGTGCCCGGCGCCCTGGTATTCACCCCGCCCGATCATCCAGTGGGCTTGAGCGATCCCTCCGCCTGGTGGAGCTGGGTGCCTGGCGCCTGCTGGCGTCACCCGCGGGGGCCCAGCAGCAGCATTGACGGACTCGATGAGCACCCGGTGGTGCAGGTGTCGTGGGACGATGCGGTGGCTTTTGCGCACTGGGCCGGCAAGCGTCTGCCGACCGAGGCCGAATGGGAGTTCGCCGCCCGCGGTGGCCTGGCGGATGCGCGCTACTGCTGGGGCGACGAGGACATCGACCAGGGGCGGCCGAAGGCCAACACCTTCCAGGGCCACTTCCCCGATGCCAACAGCCTACGGGACGGCTTCGCAGGAACCTCCCCGGTGCGCGCCTTCCCGGCCAATGGCTATGGGCTCCATGACATGGCGGGCAACGTCTGGGAATGGTGCCAAACCAAGTGGCGGGATGACTACAAAAACTACGAAAATGCTGTGGACGAGGGAATCGAAGGCGAAGACGACCGCGCTCTGCGGGGCGGTTCGTGGTTCGATTCCGCGTGGTTCTGCAGCTCCGCCTACCGCTACAGGTTCTGGCCGGGTGGCCGCTACAGGCTCATCGGCTTCCGCGTCTGTCTGGTT
>PLEW01000039.1 GCA_003136555.1 Planctomycetota bacterium
TGCAAGGCCGGCAAGTGCGGCTCCTGCGCCGCCGAGGTCAACGGCAAGCCGCGGCTGATGTGCCTGACGCGCATGGAATCGCTGCCTGAAGGGGAGGTGACCGTGCAGCCGATGAAGTCGTTCCCGAACATGCGCGACCTGGTGACGGACGTCTCGTGGAACTACGAGGTCAACAAGCGCATCACGCCGTTCACCCCGGCGAAGAAGGGTTCTCGCGGGGTGGCTGAGGACGGCACCTTCCGCATGATGCAGCAGGACGTCGACCGCGCGCAGGAATTCCGCAAGTGCATCGAGTGCTTCCTGTGCCAGAACACCTGCCATGTCATCCGCGACCATGACAAGAAGGAGGTCTTCGCCGGCCCGCGCTTCTTCGCCCGTGCAGCCTCGCTCGAGATGCACCCGATGGATACCGCCGATCGCGAGCCCTTCCTCAAGCACCAGGGCGGCATCGGCTTCTGCAACATCACCAAGTGCTGCACCGAGGTCTGCCCGGAGCACATCCAGATCACCGACAATGCCATCATCCCGCTCAAGGAGCGGCTCGCCGACACCTATTATGATCCGGTGGTGAAGCTGTTCCGCTGGATCTTCAAAGGGGGCGGCGGCACGTCGTCGTGAGTCGGCCGCCGATCGCTCCAGGTCGGCTTGCCATCGGCTGCACCGCAGTGGTCCTGCTGGGTGCGGTGGCGGTCGTGCTCATCGATCTCTCTGAGCGCCGGCAGCAGGAGCGGTCCCGCGCGCTGGAGTATGTCAGCGGGTTCTTGGGCGGGGAGAGCGGTACTGCGCTGCTCGCCCATCCCCTCTCGGTGACGGCATGGAGGCTGCATGCGGTGGGCGGCCGGGTGATCGTGCCGGAGGTCCAGGCGCTGCGCGCCCTGGTCGGGGTGCTCGAGGAGCCTGCCACCTATGCCAGGGATGTGCCGCTGTCCGAGCGCGCCTATGACCTGTCGCTGCGCTTCGAGGACGAGCACGGCAGCATGAACCTGCTGTTCACCGATGATGGCGCCGCCTGCCAGGTGCTGCGCGATGGCAGCCGCATCAGCCAGGCCAGCACCGCGCCGGCCAGTGGGCGCGTGCGCCAGCTGCTCGCACAGCTCGGCCCCGGCCTGGCGCCGCCCGGCGCGCGCTGAGCGCTCGTGCGAGCCCGGGGCTCAGGAGGCCTGACCGTCGAGGGTCGCCACCAGCGCCTGGACGCCGCTGAGCACATGATGGGGCCGGTAGGCGAAGCGGTCCAGATCGCCTGCCGCGGTGACGCCAGAGAGCACCAGCAGGGTCTCGATCTCGGTCTCGATCCCGGCGATGATGTCGGTGTCCATGCGGTCGCCGATGATCACCGTATCCTCGCGTCGCGACCCCAGGCGCTTGAGGGCATGGCGCATCATCAGCGGATTCGGCTTGCCGACGTAGTAGGCCTTGCGCCCGGTGGACAGCTCGATGGGGGAGCACAGGCTGCCGCAGGCCGGTACGATGCCGCCCTCGACCGGTCCGGTCAGGTCGGGATTGGTGCCGATCAGGCGCGCCCCGCGCAGCACCAGGCGGATCGCGCGCTCGATCTTCTCGAAGCTGTAGCTGCGCGTCTCGCCGACCACCACGTAGTCCGGGTCGGTGTCGTTCATGCTGAAGCCGGCGTCATACATGGCATTGACCAGGCCGGGCTCGCCGATGATGTAGGCGCTGCCGCGCGGCCGTTGGCTGGCGAGGAAGGCGGCGGTCGCCAGCGCGCTGGTATAGAAATGCTGCTCGTCGACCGTGACCCCCAGTCGGGCGAGCTTCTGCGACAGCTCCCGGGGCGAGCGCTCGCTGCTGTTGGTGAGGAAGAGGTAGGCCTTGGGGGTCTTGTCGAGGAACTCGACGAAACGGGGTACCCCCGGCAGCAGCTGGTTGCCATGGTAGATGACGCCGTCCATGTCGCAGATGAAGGCGGTCTTGCTGAGCACCGGATGCATGAGCGGCTCCAGAGGTCATGCTCCGGCAGGGAGGGGATGACACAAGCTGTTCGATATCGGCCATTTGCGTCCATCCGCTTGGCGGTCGGACCGTGCGTCGCCTGGGGCGGGCGACGTCGAATTGGTCCTTGCGCATGCGGGTCTATCCATATCCTCCCAACCCCTTTGCAATACTCCTTCTACCTGTTTGCCATCTCTGGATTGAACCCGCGCCATGCGCATCTTCTCTGGCAACGCCAACCGTCCGTTGGCACAGGCTATCGCCGCCGCTGTGGGTCACCGCCTCGGTGAGATGACGTGCGATCGCTTCCCCGACGGTGAGGTCAAGGTCCAGATCCACGAGGACGTGCGTGGTGCCGATGTCTTCGTCGTCCAGCCGACTGCGACCAATGACTTCCTGATGGAGCTCCTGGTGATCGCCGATGCGCTGCGCCGGGCCTCGGCGGCGCGCATCACCGCGGTGGTGCCGTACTTCGGCTATGCGCGCCAGGACCGCAAGCACGAGGGCCGCGTCCCGATCACCGCCAAGCTGGTCGCCAACATCATGATCACCGCCGGCATCAACCGGCTGCTGACCGTCGATCTGCATGCACAGCAGATCCAAGGCTTCTTCGACGTGCCGGTCGACCACCTGACGGCCATGCCGGTGCAGCTGGAATACCTCATCGGCCTCGGCCTCGACGATCCGGTGGTGGTCAGCCCCGATACCGGCTCGATCAAGCTCGCCGACCGGGTGGCCAAGCGCCTGGGCGCCAAGCTGGCGATCATCGACAAGCGCCGCCTGGGCGACAGCAAGACCGAGGTGGCGAACGTCATCGGCGAGATCGGCGAGCGCGATGTGATCATCATCGACGACATGATCACCACCGCCGGCAGCATGACCAATGCCATCCGCACCGCGCGCCAGTTCGGCGCGCGCCGGGTCATCCCGGTGGTCACCCACGCGGTCCTGTGCGGCGATGCCTACGAGCGCCTGAGCGGCGTCTCGCTGGACAGCCTGGTGGTCACCGACACCATCCCGCTCAAGCGCCGCTTCGCGGAACTGCCGGTGACCGTCCTGTCGGTCGCGCCCTTGCTCGGCAAGGCCATCGTCAATATTCACACCAACCAATCGGTCAGCTCGTTGTTCGCCGAGCAGGCAGCCCAGAAGAAGGAGCAGTCATGAGCAGCACCCATTCCTATGCAACCCAGGGCCGTACCGGCCTCGGATCGATCGCAGCCGTCAAGCTGCGCGCCGGTGGCCAGATCCCGGTCACCATCAACCGCGCCGGCAAGCCGAGCCAGCACGTCTCGCTCGACGAGAAGCTCGCCAACCATCTGGCCTCGCATGTCATCCACCTGTGCAAGGTCGAGGTCGAGGGCAAGCAGGTGACCGCCCTGCGTGGCGAGATCGCCAAGGACTGCATGACCGACCGCATCAAGCACATCGACCTCCAGGAGGTCGACGAGACCTCCGAGATCAAGGTCGACGTCTCGGTGGTGCCCGATGCGCGCAACTGCCCCGGCGTCAAGGCCGGTGGCATCGTCGAGCTGCGCGCCCGCACGGTCAAGGTGCGCTGCAAGGCCAACGCCATCCCCGACCAGCTGCCGGTGGACCTCAGCGAGGTCCAGCTGCAGGAATCGATCACCGTCAGCAAGATCATCCTGCCCAAGGGCGTGACCCTGGTCACCTCGCCCAAGACCCTGCTGCTGAGCGTGGTCATCCCGCGCGGCATGAAGGCAGCGGCCGACGAGGCAGCCGCCGCTGCCGCTGCGCCTGCCGCCGGCGAGGCTGTGCCTGCTGCGGTCGGTCCGGATGGCAAGCCGGTGGCGGCTCCAGCCGCCGACGGCAAGCCCGCAGCGGGAGCCAAGGCTCCCGCCGCCGAGGGCAAGGATGCACCCAAGAAGAAGTGATCCCGCGACGACCCGTGCATCCCTCCGGCAAGCCCCGCCTCCTGGCGGGGCTTGCCGCGTTATCGCAGGTTGCCGACGCTTCCTGGGGAGCAGGACGGGCAGCCCAGACGGAAGTGCTCCTGGACGGCCGCCGGCCGGGCGGGCTGTGCGGTCCGCAGGGTCGGGGGTCGGCCGGCTGGACCACGCCCAGGCGTGCTGGTAGGGTATGCTGAACAGACCAGGAGATGAGCATGTCCCGAGACCAGGAAGCGGCGACCTTCGAGCGCATCAAGGATCAGATCCTCGGGGACCTCGCTGCGACCGTGCACTGGTTCTACCGGCAGATGCCGGCGTATTACTTCCACGTCACCAGCACCGCCGAGCAGAACCGCCATCTTGAGACCATCCACGCCCTGCGCCGGGCCGATGATTCGCGCCTGACCCTGGTCGACGACGGGCGCACGGGCAAGCTCCTGGTGTTCGGCCGGCCAAGCGTCCATACCCTGCTCGATGTCATGCAGCTGGTCGGCGAACGCCCCTTCCACCGCATCGAACTGCATTCCAGCCGCGACCACAGCCTGTTCATCTACGCCTTCTGCTACGGCCATGGGGATGTACCCGCCGATGTCGATCTGGCAGCGCATCGCCAGGCCATCCTGGTGCGCCTGTGCGGAGCCGACACCAGCTGCAGCACCCAGGCGATTCGCTACCTCGATGCCGTCGACCAGGGCTACCTGGCGCGCAGCACGGTCGAACGCGTCGAGCGCCACATCCGCGCCTGGTCGCAGCTGAAGAGCGCCGATGACCTGCATGTCACCGTCGACCATCTGGTCGGCGGCGTGCCGCAGACGCGCTTCCTGGCGGCCACCAGCGGCATCAACCCCTGGCAGCTCCTGCTCCACCTCGCGCGCACCATCAAGCGCTACGGCGTCCAGCTGGTGCGCGGCTACCTCGATTGGGTGCCGTCGGTCGAAGGGGGGGAGCGCACCCTGGTCAGCACCATCTACATCGCCGGCGCCAACGGCAAGCCGCTCGGCCAGCGGCTGTCCGCCCTGGTCGAAGCGGACATGCACGCGCTGCGCCGGCAGTACCGTGACGAGCTGGTCTCGCTGCATCAGCAGGGCCTCTATACGCTCGACGAGCTGGAGATCCTGCGCGCCGCGGTCGGCTTCGCCGGACAGCTGCTGGTGCGCGACCACCGCTACCTCGAGGTCGAGGAGGTCGGCAACGAGGCCATCGTCCAGTATCCGGAGCTGTGCCGCCAGATGTGCGAGCTGCTGGCCGGCCGCTTCCGCCCATGGCACACGCTCAAGCGTCCGCTGTGGGACAAGCGGCGGCAGGCCCTCGCCGAGCGCATCCATGCCTGCGACGTCCAGAGCCATGCCGTCGTCCTCGAGGGCATGCTGCATTTCATCGAGGCGGTCCGCCTGACCAACGCCTACCGCCGCGATCGCGCTGGTCTGGCCTTCAAGATCGCGCGCGAGGTCCTTCCCGCCGAGCTCTTCCCGCAGCGGCCCTACGGGCTGTTCTTCTTCTCCGGGCACCAGTGCCGCGGCTTCCATGTGCGCTTCCGCGCTTCGGCCCGTGGCGGGCTGCGCATCCTCCTGCCGCGCAACGTCGGCGCCTACCAGCGTGCGCGCGACGGCCTGCTCAAGGAGGTCTACGACCTGGCCTGGGCGCAGCAGCTGAAGAACAAGGACATCCCCGAGGGCGGCAGCAAGTGCATCGCCCTGGTCGAGCCCGGCGGCGACGCCAGCGCTGCGGTCAAGCAGCTGGTCGATTCGCTGCTCGACCTGATCCTGCCTGCCGGAGAGGTGCCCGAGGTCATCGGACCGCATGGCGAAGGGCGCGAGGCCGACCTGATCTTCTTGGGCCCCGATGAGAACATGACTCCGGAGCGCATCCTGTGGGTCGCGCGCCGGGCGCAGGAGCGCAACCTCCCCCATGCCGCGACGCTGATGTCGTCCAAGCCCGGCTCGGGCATCAACCACAAGGAGTTCGGGGTCACCAGCGAAGGCATCTTCCGCTGGATCGACACCGTCCTGCCGATCATCGGCATCGCCGAGGGCAATCCCTACACGGTCAAGATGACGGGTGGACCGGATGGCGATGTGGGGGGCAATCTGCTGCGCATCCTGCACCGCGAGCATGGCAAGCGCGCGCGCATCATCGCCATCAGCGACGGCACCGGCTCGCTGCGCGATCCCGCCGGCCTCGACTGGGAGGAGCTGCTGCGCCTGGTGGGCGCCTCGCTCGGGGTGGCGAAGTTCAACCCGGCGAAGCTCTCGGGCACGGGTGCGGTGATCCCGGCGATCGACAAGGCCAGCGAGCTGGTGCGCAACAACCTGCACAACCAGGTCGACGCCGATCTCTTCCTCCCCTGCGGTGGCCGGCCCTACACCATCAACGATCAGAACTGGCGCGAGTTCCTCCGCCCCGACGGCCGACCCAGCGCCAGGGCGATGGTCGAGGGTGCGAACCTCTTCCCCACCGCCGGGGCCCGCTTGGAGCTCGAGAAGGTCGGACTGGTGGTGATCAAGGACTCCTCGGCGAACAAGGGCGGGGTGATCTGCTCGAGCTACGAGGTCCTCGCCGGCTTGGTGATGAGCGACGAGGAATTCATCGCCCTCAAGGACCTCTACGTCCCCGAGGTCATCGATCTGATCCGCGCGCGCGCGGACGAGGAGGCGACTGCCATGCTCTCGGCCTGGGTGCGGCGCAATCGCGAGACCACGCTCTCGGAGCTCTCACCGCAGTTCAGCGAGGAGATCAACCGCGTCAGCGGCCTGATCGAGACGGTGATCACCGAGCACCTGGAGGATGCCGATCTCCAGGAGCATTGGCGCAGCCACCTCGAGGCCCATTGCCCGCCGGTGATGGTCGCCTGGTTCCGCGATCGCCTGACCTCGCGCATCCCGCGTCCGCACCGCATCGCCATCCTCGCCAAGCGGCTGGCCAGCCGCATGGTCTACCGTGAAGGACTGACCTGGTGCCGGACCTACATGCGGCCGGAACGCCCGTGGGAGGTGCTGTCGACCTACCTCCGGGCGGAAGCGCAGGTGAAGGCGGTCACCGCGGCGCTGGCGAAGGTCGAGGTCCCTGATCGCGACACCATGCTGCGCGTGATCGTCAACGGCAGCCAGCGCGAACTGGTGCGCGAGCGCCTCGGCCGGCTGTTCTAGCTGATCACGCTCAGCGGTCGCCCCTTACGCCTTCCAGGCGGCGTCAGGCCATCATGCGCTGCCATTCCCATCCACCGCCCCGGTGCGGTCCCGTCTGCCGTAGAGCAGCGGCAGCAGGCTGGCGGCGATGCTGATCGCCAGCACCGCTCCCGGGCCATAGATCAGCCCACGGGCGCCAAAGGCGATCACCCCCCCGACCACGCTGATGAAGAGCAGGAAGCTCAGCCAGTTGTCGCCGGTGCCGAGGGCGCTGGCGAGCAGGCGCGCACAATGATCGATCAGCCAGGTGGCGGCGATGCTGGCAAGGCCCAGGCTGGCGGCCTCGGTGACATGGCCGCTGGAGTAGAGGATGCTTGCCAGGGGCAGCCAGGCGACGGTCGGGCCGACCACCGGCAGCAGCGCGATGGTGGTGGTGATGAGCGCGACCAGCACGCCATTGAAGCTGCCGCCGGCGATCAGGGTGGCGAGCAGGCCGAGCGCGACGCCATGCGCGGCGGCACGGCCGAGGGTGCCGAGCAGCAGATGGGTGGCGGTGGCATTGAAGCGCCGGACCAGCAGATGGCGCTGGGGCGGGCTCAGCGGCAGCCAGGTGATCAGCAGCCGCCCCAGCTGGGGGCCTTCGCTGTAGAGGTAGAAGACCGTCAGCATGGTGAAGGCGGTCTGGGCGATGAAGCTGCCGGTACCGGTCACCAGGTAGTTGAGGAAGGCCGGTCCGACCGAGGTCTGCTCCAGGGTGCTGAGCAGGTACTGGCGCAGCTGCATGCTGTCGATATGCAGATCGGGATACAGACGCAGCAGGGTGGTGGCGCGATCGACCAAGAGGTCGACCAGGGCATGGATCTGGGCCTGGTCATGCAGCGCCAGGCCGAGCAGCGCGTTCCAGGTGGTCTGGATGCCGCCGACCAGGGCCCAGATGATGGTCAGCAGCAGGGCCGCTACGCCAGCGCCTAGCAGGGTGGTCGAGACGAGCGCGGCGGCATAGCGGCGCTGGCCATCCTCCCAATGGGAGAACCAGCGGACGAAGCGGCGGTGGATGGGGTCGAAGAGCACCGGATAGGTCAGCGCCGCGAGGGCCGCGGCGAGCAGCAGCGCCTGATGGACCGGCGCGGTGACGAGCACCAGCCAGACGGTGGCGGCCAGAACCAGGCCGAGGACTGCCAGATGCGGCAACCAGGCACGCACATGCCGGCGCGCATCATCGCCGGAGTCATCGCTCATGCGCTGATGCTAGCTCGTCGGGGTCAGGGGGCCACTGCCAGGGTCAGGGAGCCCGACCCGAGGCGCTCCACCCGGTTGCCCTGCAGGGTGGCCAGCGGCATGCTCCACCCTAGGGTGTCCACAGCCGTGCCGGTACAGGAGGAGTGGTGCGTCAGCTGCCCCCATGGTCGGATACCGCAGTCGGGTGGGGCACCGCCTCTTGGCCGAACGTGCAGCTGCCGTTCGCGATGCTTGCAGCATTCGCTGTCCTCGCCCTGGTGTCCGGCCCGCTGCATGCCGAGGAGCTGGTGCTGGCCGGTGAGCGCTGGCGCATCACCCTCGATCCGCAGACCCTGGCGATGACGGGCACTCCCAGCGGTCGGCAGGGGCTGAGCATCTCCCTGCCGCAGCAGGGCCTGGGAGCGGTCGAGGATCTGCATCAGGATGGTCGGCATGCATCCTGGCGCTTGCCCGGCCAGCATCTGGGCCTCACCGTGGATCTCGACGCCGACGAGGTGGTGCTGGCCATGACCGCCNNGGGCCTATATCCTGCCGCTGCATGAAGGCCTCGCCATCCCGGTTGCCGATCGGCGGTGGGCCGAGTTCCTGGCTGGCGAGAGCCCGCTCGACACCATCGGCGGCTTGTCCATGCCGTTCTGGGGAGTGGCCTGCTCCGGGTGCACGCTGACCTACCTGGTGACCAACCCCTTCGCCAATGAACTGGTCTTCAGCGCTGGCGATGGCGGCATCGCCGTGCGCTGCACCCATGCCTTCCTCGCCAACCAGGCGCTCAAGCGCACCGGCTTCCGCATCGCCCTGACCGGCGCCTCACCGGTCGATCCGGCGCGGCGCTACCGCNNGACGTCGCCAAGCTGCTGGGCGCGGCGCATGTGTACCTGTGGGGCTCGGCGCTGATCGCGCGCGGGGATTTCACCGACCTCAAGCGCCTGGCTGCCGCGCTGGTGGCCGCATCATCCGCGACGGCCGCCAGCAGCGCTGCACGGCTGTGGTCGCTGATGGGCGCCGCTGCGCGCACGCTCATCGCCAGCTTGCCGCAGAAGGAGTGGGTGGATGCCTACGACAAGGGCCAGTGCGCAGCCGAGTTCGATCGCCTGCTGAGCCGCCGGGATCTCTACACCCCCGAGGCCTGGGCGGGGGTCGCCCTGCCGGCCGAGGCTATGGCCCTGGTGGCGTCCCGGGCGACCCTGACCGAGGCCGAGGTCGGCCGGCTGAACTGCCTGCTGCTCTACAGCGCCTTCCCCGACTGCCTGCGTCAGGTCGACAGCTGGGGCGATGGGCTCTGCCCGCAGCAGCTGCACCATTTCACCGAGGCGGGGCTGGACCGCCTGTGGCTCGGCAGCCCGGATTGGCACGGGCTCAGCTGCAGGCCCGCGGTGGTGCAGCAGGCGATCGCGCAGGGCTATCTGGTCGGGCCCTATGATTCATTCAACAGCATCCAAGCCCCCGGCGAGGCGGACACCTGGGAGACCTCGCAGTTCGACCGCGAGCTCTACGACACCGGTGCGATCGTGCGGGCTGATGGCAGCAAGCGCACGGGGTTCCACAAGAAGGGTTCTATGCTCAGCCCGCTCGCCGCCGAGCCATGGGTCGAGAAGCGGGTATCGGCGCTGATGGAGGTGTTCCACTGCAACTCCTGGTTCATCGACTGCGATGCCGATGGCGAACTGTTCGACGACTACTCGTCCCAGCATCCGGCGACCCAGGAGGAGGACATGCTCGCCCGCCTCCATCGCATGGCCTGGATCCGCGACACCCATAAAGCGGTGATCGGCTCCGAGGGCGGCAAGAGCTACGCCGCGTCCACCATCCACTTCGCCCATGGCATGATGACCCCGGTGATCGGCTGGGGCGATGCCGATCTCACCAGCCGCAGTTCGCCCTACTACCTGGGCAGCTATTACCCGCCCGAGGGCCCGGCGGTGTTCTTCAAGCAGGTGCCGATGAAGGAAGCGCACCGCAGGCTGTATGCCGATCCGCTGTTCCGCCTGCCGCTCTTCGAGATGGTCTTCCACGATTCCGTGGTCTCCACCCACCAATGGGGTTACGGCAGCCTGAAGTTCGAGGATCCCGGCCGGGTGCGCGAGCTCCTCGAACTGCTCTATGGCGTGCCGCCGCTGTACCACCTGAACCTTGACGAGTGGGCCAAGCGCAAGGACGTCATCACCGCCCACTATGCGGTCTTCTCGCCCCTCCATCGCGAGATCGCCCTGCTGCCGATGAGCGATTTCCGCTATCTCAGCGATGACCATCTGGTGCAGCAGACGCTGTTCGGGCAGACCGTCGAGGTGATCGCCAACTTCGGCGACCAGGCCTTCGCCCGTGCGGACCTCCAGGTCCCGGGCCATGCCCTGGTGGCGCACTGGCTCGGGACCTCACGCCTCAGCCGCATCCCCCAGCCATAGGCCGGTCCCCTGCGCAGCAGTCGGCCACCCCGGCTGTATCCGATCCCCGGCCATGGCGGCGCTTCCCCATGTTCCCGGATACACGCCGTCCCAACCAGCGCGATGAATGGCTGGTCATCGCCTGTACCCGAGACTAGGGTCTGCAGCAGCGGAGCCGCCATCCATGATCCTGCGCTTCCTCGCCTGTGCCGTACCCCTGATGCTGAGCGTGCCTGGCGGATTGTCGGCGGCGGACGAGCCGGCGCCCTCCGCTGGCATGCAGCTGCTGTACCACCAGCCGGCCGAGCACTGGGAATCGCAGGCGCTGCCCATCGGCAATGGACGCATGGGGGCGATGCTCTTCGGCGGCATCGCCGAGGATCGCATCCAGTTCAACGAGCAGAGCCTGTGGTCCGGGGACAACGACTTCGACGATGTCACCGCCGCCTACGATACCGGCGATCACCATTTCGGCTGCTATCGCAATTTCGGCGAGCTGACGGTCAGCTTCCAGGGCCATGCAGCGATACCCGTGATCAGCTCGCCCAGCGGCCATGGGGCGGGCAATGGCCAAGGCATCGCCCTCTCCGTCGATGGCTCGGCGGACACCAAATGGTGCATCGAGAACCCCAGAACAGCGGTGCAGTGGCTTGCCACCCTCGCCCAGCGCCAGGAGGTGCGCTCCTACGCCATCACCAGCGCCAACGATGTCCCGAGCCGGGATCCGCAGTCCTGGGTGCTGGAAGGCTCCCCGGATGGCACCCACTGGGAGGAGCTCGACCGCCAGGACCTGGGCCGGCCGTTCGCAGAACGTCACCAGCAGAAGGTGTTCTCCATCCCTACGCCTCGGCCCTGCCTGCAGTACCGCTTCACCTTCACCCCCAAGGATGCCACGCATTTCCAGCTCGCCGAGATCGGCCTGGAGGGGGTCGCCCTGAGCGCCGGTGCGCCCGGGCCGATGCCCACCGGCTATCAGCGCACGTTGGACCTCGGCGATGGCCTCCACCGCGTGTCCTTCACCCAGGAGGGTGTCGTCCAGGTGCGCGAAGCCTTCGCCAGCAGACCCGACCAGGTCATCGTGCTGCGCTATTCCGCCGACCGTGCGGGCAGCCTGAGCGGCAGGATACGCCTCGGCTCGGCACAGCAGGAGGGCGGTGCCGCCATCCCGGTGCATGCCGGGGCAGCCAGCCTGTCCTTCGCCGGGACCATGCCGAACGGCCTCAGGCATGCCGCCGCCGTGCGCCTCGTCGCTGTGGGTGGCGAGGTGCGCAGCGAGGGCGATGGCATGACCTTCGCCCAGTGCGATGGCCTGGTCATCCTGCTGGATGCGCGCACCAACTACCGGCCCGACGCGCGGGCGGGCTGGCGCGGCGAGGACCCCTTGCCGCGCATCCTGGAGGAGGAGGCCGCCGCGGCGGCCAAGCACTATGCGGCGCTACGCGCCGCGCACATCGCCGATCTCAGCGCCCTGCTCGCCCGCGCCCGCATCGACATCGGGGCCAGCGAGGCATCGGTGCGCACTCAGCCGACCGATGCACGTCTGGCGCGGTATGCCACCGGGGCTGCGGATCCTGAGCTGGAGATGACCATGTTCCAGTACGGACGCTACCTGCTGGCCAGCTGCTCACGACCGGGCGGCCTGCCCGCCAACCTGCAGGGGCTGTGGAATGACAGCAATGGGCCGGCCTGGGCGTCCGATTACCACAATAACATCAATGTGCAGATGAACTACTGGGCAGCGGAGACCACCAACCTGTCGGAATGCCAGCTGCCGCTCATCGACTATGTGGTCGCCCAGTTGGAGCCCTGCCGGAAGGCGACCAGGGCGGCGTTCGGGGCGGCAGCGCGCGGCTGGACCGCGCGGACGAGCCAGAACATTTTCGGCGGCAATGGTTGGGAATGGAACATCCCCGCCAGCGCCTGGTATGCCCAGCACATCTATGAGCACTGGGCCTTCACCCGCGATGCCACTTACCTGCGCCAGGTCGCCTATCCGCTGGTCAAGGAGGTCTGCACGTTCTGGGAGGACCATCTCAAGAAGCTGCCCGACGGCCGGCTGGTCGCTCCGAATGGCTGGTCGCCCGAGCATGGGCCGCGCGAGGACGGGGTGATGTTCGATCAGCAGATCATCTGGGATCTGTTCCAGAACTATCTCGACATGGCGCGGGCCCTGGGAGTCGATGCGGACTATCAGACGACCGTCGCAGGCATGCAGGCACATCTCGCCGGGAACAAGATCGGACGCTGGGGCCAGCTGCAGGAATGGCAGGAGGATCGCGATGACCCGAATGACACCCATCGCCACACCTCCCAGCTGTTCGCCGTCTATCCGGGCCGCCAGATCTCCCGTGAGCGCACGCCCGAGTTCGCCGCTGCCGCGATCGTCTCGCTGAAGGCGCGCTGCAACGATCACCAGGAGAGGACCGGCAAGCCATTCGCCGTCGATACCACCATCGGCGACAGCCGCCGCTCATGGACCTGGCCGTGGCGCGGGAATCTCTGGGCGCGGCTGGGGGACGGCGACCGTGCCTACATCTCGCTGCGCGGGCTGCTGACCTACAACACGCTGCCCAATCTCTTCACCAACCACCCGCCGTTCCAGATGGATGGCAATTTCGGCATCCCGGCGGTGTTCGCCGAGATGCTGCTGCAATCCCATGCCGGCGAGATCCGCCTGCTGCCGGCGCTGCCGGCTGCGTGGGCGGCAGGGGGGTCGTTCACCGGCCTGCGGGCTCGCGGCGATTTCACCGTGGACTGCACCTGGGTGGATGGCCGGGTGACCCGCTACCGCATCGCCGCGCACCAGCCTGCGACCGTGGCGGTGAGGGTGAACGGCGCACTGTCCGAGGTGCCGGCAGAGGTGGTCCGCTGACGCTCGCCCGGTCCGCCGGCATCAGGAATCCTGGGAGAGGATCAGCATCGAGTACTGGCCGATGCCGATCGAGCCGACGCACGGCATGTTATCGTACGCACCCGGGTAGGCGACCGTATCGAAGCTGGGATGATCATTGAAATCGCTGCTGTAGCCATTCCAGTCGCTGTTGAAGCGTACTCGCCATAGGCCTGCCCTGGGGAAGCCGATGGTATAGCTATCGTAGGAGCAGTTGGCGCAATTGGCGAGCACGATGACGTCGTCGAGCGGACCGCCGTTCTGCCAGCGATGGTAGCCGATCACCTTGTCGGTATCGTTGACATGGTGGACGTTGATGTGGGAGCCGCGCAGTCCGAGCGTGGCATTGTCCAGATTCCGGCGCAACCGGATGATATCGCGGTACAGCTGATTGATGCCGGGAAACAGCGCCAGCCGGTTCCAGTCCAGGGGCATGTTGCCCTGGAACTCGCCATCTTCGAGGAATTCCTGGCCCTGGAAGATCATCGGGATGCCCGGCGCCGTGAACACGATCCCCGCTCCGAGGGTGGAGCGCTTCTTGGAGGCCCAGCTGTCGGCCTTTCCCGGCCAGATGAGCTCCGGGACATACCCGTAGGCATCCTCGTCATGGGAGGCGATATAGGCCACGCGCTGCAAGGGGACGCCATTGTAGCAGCCGCCCAGCCCGCCAGCCAGGGTGGTGATGTTGCGTGCCCCGTCGTCGCTGGTGATGATGACTTCGCGCAGGGCGTCCCGGAATCCAGGATCCCATTGGGAATCGAATCCCGCCCCCTGATCGCCCGTGGGCTTGGTGATCCACTCATTGTTCTGCAGGTCTTCCGCGATGGTGATCTTCCATGGGAAGGCCGTGCCGATCTCGTCATTGATCCATTGCAGCAGCGACCAGCCATCGGGCAGATCCGTCGGGTTCTGGCCTTGCGGATCGGTATACTGCCGGATGTTGATGACCGAATCGAAGCGCAGGCCATCGATATGGAAGCGATCCAGCCAGAACAGGGCATTGTCGCGCAGGAACTGGCGGACTTCAGGTCGACCAAAATTCGGACGCGCGCCGAAGCCGGTCCACGCACGGTAGTTTTCATAGATATAGATGCCGCCGTCGCTGCCCGGCTCGGACCAGCCGTCGAATTGCCACAGGTCGCTGTCGATGGTGCCGAAATGGTTGTACACCACATCCAGGATGACGGCGATGCCATGCGCATGCGCCGCCTTGACGAATTCGAAGAGGCCCGCGGGTCCGCCAAAGGCAGTCTCGACGGAAAATGGCTGGGACGGTTCATAGCCCCAATAGAACGAGCGGTCATAACCCTTGGAATACTGGTCCGGGAATTCCATGACGGGCATGATCTGGATCGCAGTCACGCCCAGGTCCTGCAAGTACTGCATCTTGGGGATGACGGAGGCGAACGTCCCGGGACTGGTGGCGGTCGATCCGCTGAAGGTGCCGATATGCATCTCGTAGATGACCAGCTCATCCCAGGTAGGCATGCTGAAATGATCATCGCTCCAATCGAAGGATCGGTGCGAGACGATGATGCCATTGCCGTCCGGGGCATCGACCTGGTCGACGTAGGGGTCACGCCGATAGAGCGGAGGCGCCCCCACTGGGATGATGTATTGGTAGGTGCTCCCGATCACTGCGCTCGGGACGTCCACGGACCAGTACCCGTCGCCTTCGCTGGCGAGTTGATCGGCGGTCAGATCCCAGCTATTGAACGATCCGGCAACGGCGACGCTCGGGGCGAAGGGCGCCCAGACACGGAAGGACGTGCCGCCGCTGGCGAGCGGTCGTGACCCCATGCCGGCCGTCGTGGAGGGGATGGTCGCCATGGGACGTCTCCTGATGTGATTCGCTGATGGATCGGTGGACTGGTTGGCAATGAGTAGCGACCATCGTTGCAGCGACAATGCCGCAAGGAGCGGACGTCGCTCACGGCAGGTCGGCGAAGCCATGCGCAGATGGGGAGATCGGCTGCCGTGCTCCGCGCTTGAACGCCAGGGGGAATGGCGCATCTGATTATGGGAGAAGCACGAGCTGATGAACGTGCCGAGGATGAGATAGCCATCACGATCATAGGCGACGTCGAGGCCTGTGGTCCATCATCCCGCAAATGCATATACTGACGGGGAAGGATAACCGGAAGAGCACGTGCGACCAATCTGCGTACCGGTGTGGCTCATCAGATCATTCAATTGGGGGCATCGGATAGCGCGCAGGATAAATCCGTTCACTGTCGATTCATGGTGCACATCTTGTCCTGCGTGGGGTGCAGACTTAGGCGCGGAGGGCGCGCCGTCACCGACGTTTCCTGGCTCCTCATGCGATTGCGGGCGGAGGTCGCGTGGAATGCGGATTCGTAGGCGTTCTGCGATCGGTCATTATTGGCACCGAACCCGCACCATTGAGCCTGCGCATTCACTGACCGATGTCGGGGATTGAGCGGTCGCACCGGCATTCGCACGAGATCGTCTAGTCATGCGGCATCAGTGGCTCCAGGAGCGCGAAGTAGTAGTTCGGCTTCTTCCCCTGTAGATCCTCGACGCTCTCCCCGAGGCTATAGGCGCCGACCACCCGGCCATGTCGCTGAAGCGGCCTGAGAGGTCTGTGTTGCGGATCGAAGGGATCGGCTGGCCATGGACGACCGAGCAGCTCGGCCATCAGGAGCTGTGCGTGGAGGATGGCGCGATGGACCGGGAGGTATATCGTGTGGTGTGGCATGGCGAATATGGCGGTCAGGGCTCCTCCAGGTCCCTCTCTGACGGTCTGCTCTTGCCGATCATCTGCTTCCATCGCCAGCTGCATCAGGGTGCTGGGATACTGCTGGAGATGGACGATCTGCATCCATATCAACTCGTCGCGCAGGACATGCGCCCGTCCCAATCTGATCACCGCCGCATTGGGTAGCCAATCCCAGCCATTCCCGCCACAGGCTGAGCCGAATTGATCCAGGCGGAGTTGCGGCGCAAGCGTGGTGAAGAGCGCAACATGCATGGCGAAAGACCCCACCAGCGAGGTGGCGAAGGACTGGGGAAGCACCTTGATTCGGCGCGAGATGGCATCAGCGACTTGTGCTCTGTCTGTACGGATGTCTGGCAGCCGGCGCGAGATGGCATTTAATGCGCGCACCAAGCATCCAACGCTGGCGAAGCAATGCGTGAGGCTCTGGTCCGGCAACAGTGCTGAACAGCTCAGCAGACGATCGATCTCGCGCAGGAGATCTTCTGGAGGGGCAAGGTCGACACGCTGCACCAGGAGCTGGTTCACCGCGCGTACGGTCTGCAATTCAGGGAATATCGACAGCATCGAATAGTCCGAGCGCAGGATGATCGGGCCGGAGTCCAGGGCGTCGACGAGGGAGAGCAGGTCGCTGAGGTCTTGGGGATCGATGGAGTCGTGGAACTGGAGCAGGGCATCGGGAATGGGGGTGCCGACCGCCAGCGAGGTACCCTGCAAAGACTCGGCTGAGTTCCTGCGTCTGCCCCAGAATCCGATGCGTCCCGACAATGTGGCGAGACGCTCCCATTGCTTCACCCGCTCAGGCGCATCGGTGACGAAGCCCATCTCGGCGGTGGAAGTGGCGATGCTCTGCGACTTGGCCATGGCGATGACCGCCGCAAGGTCGCCGGTACTGGACAGCCACAATCGATAGCACACCATCGCCGCGACGACGATGGTGATGCAGACGATCAGGATCACCGCCACCCAGCGCGTCCGGACGGCGCGCCTCCAGCTGATGGGAATGGACATCACTACCTCGACTCCCCCCGGGCACGATAGGCGGGCTTGTTTCGCCCGCCGATGCCTCCGAGTTTAGCGCTGGACGGTGCGATGCATATCCTGCTTCAGGCACAGCGTGATGCCATGTGCCTGATCGGGTCGGTATGGCATGGGCTGTCAGCCGACGAGCGGACCTCGGTGGCAGGGCATCCCCCAGCTCATCGCCATCCCGCTGGCCGCCATGGGTGCGCATGAGCGAGACGTAGAGAGGGCTATGGTGAACGCGCCAGCTCCAGGGGTCAAGCCCCTCTTGCTGTCGAGGTTCAGGTTTGGCGCACTCGAGTGGATTCGAACCACTGGCCTTCGCCTTCGGAGGGCGACGCTCTATCCAGCTGAGCTACGAGTGCAGGTACGCAGAGGATCGTTGCATGGTCGTCCAAGGCAAGCCATTCCAGCCCGCGGATGGCTGCCGGGATCACTCCGGCGCGACCACCGAGCTCGCGCTGCTGCTGCTCGGGGGCGAGACATGGGTGCCGACGCCGACGATGGGCATGCCGCTGTCCTCGGGGAACAGCCGGGCGAGGTAGCGTGCCAGCTTCTCATTGGTCGGGCCGTAGCCGCCATCGTACATGTAGTGCTCGAGATCCTGGCAGAACTCGCGCGCCGTCTGGTAGCGGTTCACCGGATTGACGTCGAGCGCCTTCATCATGATGGCTTCGAGCTTCTCTGGGATGTGCGGATTCAGCCGGCGGGGGGACTTGATGGAGTAGTTGTCCATCTTGTCGACCAGGTCGTCGATGTCGTTGACGTTGTAGACCGAGGTGTTGGTGAGCAGCTCGTAGAGCACCAGGCCGAGGCTGAAGACGTCGCTCTGGCGGGTGGTGCCCTGGAATTTCGCCTGCTCCGGGCTCATGTAGGGCAGCTTGCCCATGATCACCTCGGCTTCGTCCGGGGTGTTCATGATCACGGCCTTGGCGATGCCGAAGTCGGTGAGCTTGACCACGCCTCCGTAGGTGATGATGATGTTCGACGGCGTCACATCGCGGTGCACGATGTTGAGCAGCTTGCCGGTCATGTCCTTTGCTTCATGGGCGTAATGCAGGGCGCGGCAGACGCGCGAGATGATGAAGGCGCCGATCTCCACGTTGGTGACCTTGTGGCGGTCCTTGTGTGCGCGGATGATATCGGCGAGGTTCTTGCCGTGCGCGTACTCCATCACGATGTAGTAGATGCCCTTGGTCTGTCCGAGCTGATAGACTTGGAGCACGTTCTCATGGATCAAGTCGGCGACCAGCTTGGCCTCGCCGACGAAGAGATCGACGTTTTCCTTGTTCTTCAGGAACTCGCGTTTGATGGTCTTGATCGCCACGACTTTGCGGAAGCTCTCGGCGCCCAACTGCTCGGCGAGGTAGACCGAGCCCATGCCACCAGTCGCGATCTTGCGTAGGATCTGGTAGTTGGTCAGGTATTGAATCTCTTGCATCGCCGCGCTCCCGAGCTTGCATCGGTAGCTAACGCGAAGCGGTGAGGCTGTCAACGCTGGGTCGGGCCTTTCCCACATCCCCCAACTGGGGGTGCATCATGGTCTTGGCAGGCGGAATGCGCGCGGGTGGGGGTGCCGGGTGCCCCCGACCATGGTCTTCCTAGGGTCTATGATGACCCATCGCCAGCCCATCCCCTGGGCTGCATGGCGCTTCAGCGCCGCCCCGGCGTCATCAGCCATCAGTATTTGGCGAGGCGCCGCAGGCGGTTGTAGCGCTCCAGGTACTCCTTGCGGTCGCTGGCCAGGAGCTTCTTGGGCCCGATGCCCTGGACGCAGATGCCTGCGACCCCGCTGGCGACCACGCAGCCGCGCTTGAGCGAGCGGAAATCGTCCTTGCCCGAGCCGGCGCACCAGGCGGCCAGGGCCCCGGGGAAGACCGCGCTGGTGCCGGTGCCATCGACCACCTCCACCGGCATGGCCGGATAGGTCACCGCCTTCTGCCGGTAGACGATCAGGCCGCCGAGCATGCCAGCGGTCAGCACCACGGTCTTGGCGCCGAGAGCCTGGAAGAAGCGCGCCGAGGCCAGGGGGTTGGCCTCGCCGCTGAGCTCGGAGGCGCGGCGGCAGGAGAGGACGAGCACATCTGCAGCCGCGCAGCACAGGCTGCGGAAAGCCGGATCGGCGAGGTCCCCGGGACGGGGGGAGGCCACCAGCAGTCGACCGTCGGCACCGGGCAGGCGCAGGATCGCCTCCTGGGCGCGGCGCCATTCATCAGGGGGCAGGCCGATCAGCAGGGCCCCGCCGAGATCCTCGGCCGAGGTCGGCTCGACGTCGGAGAGCACGGGACCGTTGGCGAGGAAGCCCTGGGGCGTGCCACGCGGCGTGCGCCCCTGCCAGGAGACCCCCGCCAGGTCGATGCCGCGTCGCTCCAGGATGCCCTGCAGCTGCGGCGTGTACTCCTGTCCTCCCCGGGCCCACAGCTGGGTGCGGGCCAGCGGGCTGGCGGCGATGGCGGCGTAGCCGCCAACTCCGCCGATCAGGTCGCTGGCCTTGGGCAGGTCATCAAGGGCCAGGGGACCGGCGATCAGGAGGGTGCTCATGGGCGGTCCACTGCGGAGACGTAGGTGAGGCGGTCGGCGAGCGGTCGGCGGGCCGGGACCGTTGGCGGGGCGCCGGCAGCCATGCCCAGCCAGATCGCCCCCAAGGCGCCTTCGCGCGCGGGATCGGCACCGCACCAGCGCAGGGTCAGCGGATGCACCAGGGCGGCGGTGGTCGACCAGTAGCTGGCGAAGCCGGCGGCGGTGGCGGCGAGCAGGAGGTTCTGCACCGCCGCGGCAGCGGCGGCGTGGTCCTCGAGGTCGATGGCCGTCTCGTCAGCGCGCACCCAGGTCACCTGGATGATCGCGCCGGCGCCCGGGAGGCGTTCGAGCAGCTTGGCGAGCTTGGCCGCTCCCTTGGCGGGATCGGGGACCTGGGCGATCTGCGGCTCGGCGACGAGGTAGCGTGCCAGCGCGGCGATCGCCGGCTGCTCAAGGCAATAGAAGCGCCACGGCTCGCTCAGGCGGTGGGTGGGGGCCCAGCGGGCGAGCTCGAGCAGCGCTTCGAGCGCTGGCCGTGCGATGGGCTGGCCGGTGAAGGATTTGACCGTGCGGCGTGCGCGGATCACGTCCGCCAGCGGGGAGGAAGGTGGGTTCATGGGCGGGCAGCCTAGCGGGGCGGTGGAAAAGTCGACCGGCGCCGCCGCAGCGCTCCGCTGGCTGGCTCAGGGCGGGTGAAGCGAGCGCGCCGGCTCGGGGAGCAGGTAGAACACCACCGCCAGGATCAGGTAGACCGAGAGTAGCTGGACGCCTTCCAGCCAATGCGACTCGCCGTCATTGCACACCTGGCTGGCGACCATCACCGCCACCACCACCGCCAGGACTTCCTCCGGGCTGAAGACCAGATCGAGAGGATGGGGGGCGATGGCATAGCTGAGGAACACCAGGACCGGCGCGACGAAGAGCGCGATCTGGATGCTCGAGCCCAGGGCGATGCCGATGGCGAGGTCCATGCGATTGCTGCGTGCCACCCGCAGGGCGGTCGCATGCTCGGCGGCGTTGCCGATGATCGCCACCACCACCACGCCGATGAAGACGTTGTTCCAGCCCATGCGGCTGGCGGCCGGCTCGACCGTCGCAACCAGGATCTCGCTCATCCATACCACCAGCCCGGTCGCCACCGCCAGGGTGGCAAGGGAGTGCGACAGGCTCCAGGGGGCGCTGGAGTCGGATGCTCCCGCGCCGGCCGCACCAGCCGCGTCGGCGGCGCACTGCGCCGGCGGGCCAGTGAAGAGCTCGGCATGGGTGTGCAGCGAGAACCACAGGCTGAGCAGGTAGGTGAGGATCAGCACCAGGGCGATGCCCAGGCTGAGCGGCTGGTCGAGGGTGCTGGCGCGCGCACCGGCGAGGGTGTGGACGATCGCCGGCACCACCAGGGCGATGGCGGCGAGATACAGCATGGTCGCATACGTCCGTCCGGCGGCGGCATTGAAATGCTGGGTCTTGTGCCGCATGCCCCCGGCCAGGAATGAACCGCCGAGCACCAGCAGGATATTGCCGATGATCGAGCCGGTAAGCGAGGCCTTGACCACATCGTCGAGCCCGCTGCGCATCGCCATCAGGGCGATGATCAGCTCCGCGGCGTTGCCGAAGGTGGCATTGAGCAGGCCGCCGATCCCCTCGCCGGTATGGCGGGCGAGCTGTTCGGTGGCGCGACCCAGCCAGCTGGCCAGCGGGATGATGGCCAGGCAGGCGCAGATGAAGATCGCGGTCTGGCTGGCGGGCGCCAGCACGGTCATGAGCCCGGCCAGCGGAATGCAGGCGAGCAGCCAGTCGAGCGGGGGTCGGCGTCCGATGGCCATGGTGTCCGGGTGGATGAGGTGAAGGTGGAATCAGCGCTTGGGGGGGCGTGTTCGAGTGTGGGGAAGCGCCGCCTACATGCGCATGACGAACCAGCGCCATAAGCCGACCACCAGCAGGGTGCCGAATCCGAGGATGCAGCTCGGCAGCGCATTGGTGCCATTGGCGATCAGCAGGCGCGACACCAGCCAGAACATTCCCAGCGGGATGAGGGTCATGATCAGGGCCTTGCCGATCATGGTGCCGATCCCCGAGCGGCCCTCCAGGCGGATGAAGCCGGGCAGCGCCGCCAGCAGGCAGAGCAGCGGCAGCATGCCGAAGGCGATGCGCAGGGCGATCATCCCCCAGGCCATCGAGGCGTTGGCCACCAGCAGCTCATCGCTGGTCTTGTGCGTGTCGAGCTTCAGCCGCGACGCCAGCTCATCCGGGTCGCCGGCGAGGGTCAGCCCGACCTCCTCCACCCGGCAGAGCGGCAGCACCACGTAGGGCTCGGTCTCCTCGCCCACCACGGCGGCATTGGTCAGCTGCCAGTGGCCGTCGGTCCAGGAGAGCGCATCGGCTATCAGCATGGTGCTGGCATGGCGCGAACCCTGGGCATCGAACACCGCGATATTGCGGTAGACCACCGAATCGGGCAGGGCGTACTGGGCGCTCCAGAAATGCGTACCATCGTGCCAGCCGACGGCGCGCGGCTGCTCCTGGTCGCGGGCGAGCTTGCCCTCCATGCGTGAGCGCGTCAGCGACGCCTCCGGCGCCACGCGCGGGATGATCTGGTCCTTGAGCACCAGGCCCAGCAGGCCGATCCCGACCGCCAGGGCGAGCAGGCTGAGGAACACCCGCCAGGGGGCGACACCCGCGGCCATCAGCGCCACCAGGGTGCCCTGGCGCAGCATCGGGGCGGCGGTCAGCAGGCCCGCGGCGGCCGCCGAGAGCGGCAGCCAGATGGCCATGAATTCCGGGAAGCGCAGCAGGAAGTACTCGAGCATGTAGTCGGTATGATGATTGCGCATCGCGCGGATGTAGATGCCCATGTTGCCGATGAAGTCCCCGAGCATGATCAGGAACACGCCGATGAAGAGCACCATCGCCCAGCGCGTGAAGGCGGTCGACAGCACATGGCGGTCGAGGGTGTTCATGCGCGGTTCTGCCACCAGTGGGTGAGCAGCGATACCGGCAGGGCGATGATCTCGCGCGAACGGTCTGGACGCCACATCAGCCACAGGCCGATGCCGCCGATCAGCGCCGCGGGCGGCCACAGCAGCCAGCCGGGATTGATCTGGGGATGGCTGACATTGGTCTTCACATAGCCGAAGGCGGGATAGATGGCCATCGCCACCACCACCACCACGATCACCACTCCGGGCAGGTTCTGCGAGGTTCCATAGGTCAGGCCCAGGCCGATGGCGAAGAGCGAGAAGGCCAGGAGCGAGACCGGCAGGAAGAAGCGGAAATGCAGGGTCAGGCGCGCATTGTTGTAGTTGGAGGGATCGTCGTTCGCGCCGGGGGGGTGCTTGACCAGTTCGATGACCTTCCCGGTCGGCATGCCGTCCGGCTCGGATTGGCCGGGCGTGCCCTGGTCGCCCTCCCACAGGTATTCCCAGGTCGGGGCGTCGACGGTGGTGAGGTGGCCATCACTGCGGTGCTGCATCAGCTGCACATCCTCGAACTCGAGGTTGATGCCCTTGGAGCTCAGCGTCCAGTGCGCCTGCGGTGCGAACACCGCGATGAAGGTGTCAGGGCGTGTGACCAGCGCGCGGACGTCCTTCAGCTTGTCGCCGTCGGCGGAGCCGACCCACACGCTGATCCCGGACTTCTCCATCACCGGCTCATCGATGGCGACCTTCTGCGCGATCAGGGTCTGGGCGAGGCGGCCCTTGCTCGCCCTGATGCCGGCAACCGCGCTGGGCATGATGATGTGGGTGAGGAAGAGGCACGCCACCATCGCCACCGCCACCAGTGGCAGCACGCGCACTGCGACCGTCAGGTGGCTGACGCCGCTCGAGGCGAGGGCGCGCAGCTCGCCCTCCTGGTTCATCGTGCCGATGATGACCAGGATGGCGGTCGCCAGGGCGAGTGGCAGGGCGATCGGCAGGGAGATCTCCAGCAGCTGCTGCACGATCGGCAGGCAGGCCTCGGGTGGCACGCCCTGGCTGATGAATATGCCCAGCTGCCCACCGACCAGGACGGAGAGGAAGATGGCGAAGAGCAGGAGGAACCTGGTCGCGCACTGCCAGAGGATGTAGCGGGCGAGGGTGTCGAACATGCTCAGCGTCCGGCCGCGGTCGCCGAGAGGGGGGCGGAGGAGGTGACCTTGAAGGCGCGTCCCGGCAGATCGAGCCGGCACCAGCGTCGGATGGGCAGATCGGCCGACAGCACCGCTGCAGCCTCGGCCATGGTCACCATTTCGCCGAACTCGCCCAGGCGCGGCAGGAGGTATTCCAGCACATCGAGGTAGGGTCCGCCCTCGACCTCCGCATGCAGGGTCAGGACGGTCAGCGCCGAGGGCGCGGCGCGCAGGCCCGCCAGCAGACCTTCGCCCAGCTGGTCGGCCGGGCTGGGTGTGCGACCGAGCAGCTCCTCCAGGCAGGGGCCGGTACCGGGGAATTGCGGCAGTCGGCGCACGCCATCGGCAGTGAGCAGCCGGCAGGCCGGGCTGGCGCGCAGGTCGCTGGCATAGCTGAAGGGATAGCCGTCCTGGATGCGCAGCGACATCGGGGTGGTCATCCAGGCCGGCGCGCCGATGCCCTGGGGTGTATGCCCGGTGAGCCTGGCGTAGGCCTCGACCGAGCGCCGGAAGTGGGCGTGGATGCGGGCGGGCTTGAAGCGGGGCAGGTCGTCCTGCCAGCTGCGGTGGTCCCAGGCATGCACGGCGGCCTCGTGCCCTTCGGCCTCCATGCGCCGCACCAGCTCGGGGAAGGCGGTGGCGATGGGGCGCTCGGGCAGCAGGGTGCCGGAGAGGATGGTGCGCCAGCCGTAGAGCGAGGGCGCGCCGGTGGTGAGCATCTTGCGCGCAAAGGCGGGCTTGCGCATCTGCAGGATGGCGCGCCCGGAGCGGTCGGGACCCAGGGACAGGAAGAAGGTGGCGCGGGCGCGGTGGCGGGCCAGGCAGTCGAGCAGCCTGGGCACGCCGACGCGCATGCCGTCATGCGTATCGATGTCGATCTTGATCGAGATCATTGCAGGCCATGCCGGTAGGAGGTCAGCGGTCCGCTGGTCAGTCCAGCCACCGGCTGGTTGGTGACCAGGGTGATCTTGTCGGTGCGGGCGACTTCGTATACCGCGAGGTGCTGATCAAGCAGGGGGGCGATCCAGCCGGCATCGCCGAATAGCCAGATGCGGCCGGACCCCCGCCACTCATGGCTGAGCTCATCGCGGGTCCACAGGCGGGCCTGTCCGGGCGCATCCTCACGGCTGAGCTTGTAGAGGTCCTGGGTCCTGGGGCTGCCGTTACGCGGATTGATCACGGCCCTGCCCTGCTCATCGTGCATCAGCGGCCAGGGGCTGCCGGGCTTGGTCGCCGCGGTGTAGAGGCCCATGCCCAATTCGCGCGGGTCGCCGAGGATGTTCAGCGGACGGTCCAGCTGCCACACCAGGCTGTGATCGTGGACGCAGGCCGGGGTCAGCAGGATATCGTCGCCAGGTGCCAGAAAGACCTCTGCGGTGCGGGCGAGGGCGCGCCCATCGATGTACTTGAGCACGTGGAAGGCATTGGGCAGCGCGATCGCGATCGCCACCGCCATGCCCACCGCGACGATGGCCATGCCGCTGCGGATGGCGCCGCGCCCGGTGCGGACTGCGCCCCAGATGCCGGTGCCGATGAGGGCCATGAGCGCGAGGGCGAGCACCGGCCACCACGCCCAGTCGACCTGGCGGAAGGCGTCCGGCTTGGCCAGCACGGTGATGTACACGACCCCGGCCACGATCAGGAGGATGATCTGCACCGGCAGGCCGAAGCGCAGCCAGGCCGGCGGCCGGGCTTCCAGGCGGGTCAGCTGGTCGGCGACCAGCAGGGCGAGCGCCGGGAACAGCGGCATGGCATAGGTGCCCAGCTTGGAGGCGCTGATGCTCAGGAAGATCAGGGGGAAGAGCAGGACGCAGGCGAGGTAGAGCTGGCCATCCCGGTAGCGGCCGGGTTCACCGGCGCTCGGGCCGCCAGTTTCCGCTGGCGCACCTGGCGCGCCGGAGCGGTCCAGGCGGTCCCGCAGCCTCGTTACCAGCGGTCCCAGGGCGCGGGCGAGCGCCAGGACCAGCAGCGGCACGCCGATGAAGGTCCATGGCGCCAGCGCGGCCGCGATGATCGGCAGGTAGTACCAGGGCGGTCCTGGATGATTGATCGAGCCGTCGAAGAACGCTTCGACGTTGATATGCCAGTAGAAGTACTCGAGGAAGCGCGGATCGCGCTGCCAGACCAGCAGGTGCCAGGGCAGGCAGACCGCAGCCATGATCAGCAGGCCGCTGACCGGACGCAGGCGCATCAGCTCGCGCCAGACGCCCAGCGGGCCGGCGGAGAGCAGGGCGTAGCCGCCGATGGCGCAGCCGGAGAGCACGATCGCCAACGGGCCCTTGGTGAGGAATGCGCAGGCCAGGGCGAGCCAGAACAGCCACAGCCAGCGCAGCTGCGGGGCCAGGAGATCATGCCAGCGGCAGGGGGCGCTCTGGTGGTGGCGGAAGTAGGCATACCAGCAGACCGCCAGGCACGCCGACAGCAGGGGGTCGGTATTGAAGATGGTGGTGAAGACCAGGAACTGCCCGGAGAATAGCAGCAGCAGGGCTGCGAGCAGACCGAAGCGGGCATCGCGCCAGAAACGGCCGAGGGCGTAGGTGGCGGTGAGCGACACCAGGCCGGCGATCAGCGACGGCAGCTGGACCGCCCAGGGCGAGGAGCCAAACAGGAGCTGGGTAAGCGCCCCCAGCCAGTAGGTCAGGATCGGCTTCTCGAAGTAGGGGACGTAATTGAGGGTCGGGACCACCCAATCCGACGAGTGCACCATCTCGCGCGCGGATTCGGCATAGCGCATCGCCGAGCCGATGATCGGATGCCAGCCGATGGCCGCGAAGATGGCGATCGCCGCCGCACCCAGGATGGCGAGGTCGCGTGACCAGCCAGATGTGCCCGGCGCTGCCGCGAGCGCTGTCGCCTCAGGTGGTTGGTCCATGGTCACCCCAGGCATCTTGGCGCGCATTCGTCAGCGACCAGAGGCAACCACCGGGCATTCATCTGGCCAGCGAATCCCGCTGCCCTCACCTCACGAGGCCGATGCCTGGCGCAGGTAGTAGTCGTAGACCGAGGATTCCCGGTGATGGAACTCATGGATGTAGTAGGCGACCGTCTGCCGCAGCATGGCATCGACGGAGACCTTCGGCGTCCAGCCCAGAGCCGCGGTGATGCCGGAGATGTCCGGCTTGCGCTTGGACATGTCCTGGTAGCCGGTGCCGTAGTAGTTCGCCGAGCTGACCTCCTCCAGGCGGGAGCGGTTGACGTGGGCGGCGGCCTCGGGATAGCCCTTGGCGATATCGGTCAGCTGCTCGGCGAGCTCGCGCACCGAAAGGTCGTTGTCCGGATTGCCGAGATTGAAGATCTGGCCATTGGCGGCCCCGTCCTTGTTGGCAATGATGCGCATCAACGCATCGACACCGTCGCTGACATAGGTGAAGCAGCGCCGCTGCGCTCCGCCGTCGACCAGGCGGATGGCTTCGCCGCGCAGGAGATGGCCGAGGAACTGGGTGACGACGCGCGACGAGCCCTCCTTCTCGGTGTGGATGCTGTCGAGGCCGGGCCCTACCCAGTTGAAGGGGCGGAACAAGGTGAAGGCCAGCTTGTCGTGCTTGCCCATGGCGAAGATGACGCGATCGAGCAGCTGCTTGGCGCAGGCATAGATCCAGCGCTCCTTGTGTATCGGCCCATAGACGAGATTGGAGGTCTCGGGGTTGAAGCTCTCATCCGGGCACATGCCGTACACTTCCGAGGTCGAGGGGAAGAGCACGCGCGTCTTGTACTTGGCGCATTGGCGGATGATCGAGAGGTTCTCCTCGAAATCGAGGTTGAACACCCGCAGCGGATCCTGGACGTAGGTGGCGGGGGTGGCGATGGCGACCAGCGGCAGGCAGACATCGCACTTCTTGACGTGGTAGGCGATCCACTCCTTGTTGATGGTGATGTCGCCTTCGAGGAAGTGGAAGCGCGGGTGCTTGACGGCGGTCCCCAGCTTATCGCTCGCCATATCCATGCCGAAGATCTCCCAGTCGGTGTCGCGCAGGATCGCCGAGGTGAGATTCGAGCCGATGAAACCATTGACGCCGAGAATGAGGACTTTCATGACACTCCATGGGTGGTTGATAATGTGGTGCCGGGGATCAGCTGCTGGGGCTGGGCGGTCGCGTCGAAGATGCCGATCGGCTCGATGGTGCCGTCACCGCAGGCGATGGTGCCGTCGCCAAGCACGGTGCCGGCCGGGGCGAAGACGCCGTGCTCCTGCACCACGCGGGTGGAGAGCACCATCAGGCGCTGGTCCTGGTAGCGGGTGAAGGCGCCAGGCCAGGGCGGCGCCACCGCACGGACCAGGTTGTGCACCGTGCGCGCCGGCGCGTGCCAGTCGATCATGCCATCCTGCGGCCGGCGGCCGGGAAAGACGCTGCCCTGGCTGAGATCCTGGGTGCGCAGGCGCGCATGGCCGGAGAACAGCCCGGCGAGGGCGCGGTCGAGGAATGCGGGTGCGAGGTCGAGCAGCTGCTGGGTCAGCCCATAGGCGTCCTGGTCGGGATCGACGGCCACCCTGCTGCTGAGCACGATCCGTCCGGCATCGGCTCGCGGCACCATCTCGTGCAGCGTCAGCCCGCTTTCGCTCTCGCCATGCACCAGCTGCCAGTTGATCGGCGCACGGCCGCGGTACTTGGGCAGCAGCGAGCCATGCAGGTTGTACGCCCCACGCCGGCCGATGGCGAGCACCTCGGCGCCCAGCAGGTGCTTGTAATAGAAGCTGAAGAGGTAGTCAGGGCGCAGCTGGGCGATGCGCGCCAACGCCGCGCTGCCGGTCTTCAGCTCGGCATCGAGCAGCACCGGGATGCCGGCCGTGGCGCAGGCCGAATGCACCGAGGGCCACCAGCAGTTGTCCGCCGGGTTGTCCGCATGGCTGAGGACCAGCGGCAGGTAGGCGCCGGCGCGGCTCAGCGCGGCGATGCCGGCGCAGCCGAAATGGCCGTAGGCGAAGACCACGCAGACAGGACGGCTCACGGCATCTCCACGCGTGGATGGCGGGTGGTCTCGCCCGGCCGCTCCACCGAGTGGACGATGAAGGGCTCGCGCAGGCGGACCTGCTGGAAGATGCGGCCGATGTACTCGCCGACCAGCCCGAAGGCGAAGAACTGCGCACCGGTGAAGATCATCAGGATGCCGAGCACGGTGAGCGTGCCATCGGCCGCCCAATGGGCACCGTAGCAGAAGCGCATCACCAGGAGCAGGGTGCCGAGGAAGATGCCGCAGGCCGCCAGCACGGTGCCG
>PLEW01000055.1 GCA_003136555.1 Planctomycetota bacterium
GCTGCTCCCGCCGAGGACGATGTTCCCGGTGCCGGCCCAGCTCTGCGTGCCGTTCCAGGTCAGGGTGGCGTAATGCCCCGATACGCCCGGTGCGCCGACCAGGACGGTGCCATTGACGGTCAGGCCATTGGTGGTCGAGCACTCGGCGTTGTTGGTCTGCGACATATCGAAGGTGACGCCGGCGCCGATGGTGACGCCGTTGAGTGTGCTGGCCGTGTTGGTGGCCAGGAATGTCCCGCCTGTGCCGTTGCCGATCACGGCCGAAGCGAGCGTTCCGCCGTTCATGGTCAGCGTGCCGCCATTGAGGGTGAGCGTATTGGGCGACTGCCCCAGCAGCAGGGTGCCGGTCGAATTGATGGTGAGCGATCCCTGGAGGTTGAGCGAGCTGAGGCTGGCAGTCGCGACGGTCAACGTGACGTTCGCTCCAGGCGGGATGACGACGCCGCTGCCGAGCACGGGCACCCCGTTGCTCCAATTGCCGCTCGTGGTCCACAAGCTGTCTGCGCCTCCGCCCGTCCAGACGGTATTTCCGCCAGGTGCGTAGGTGACCTGGATCACAGGGGTGGCGAGATTGGCGCCGCCACCGGAAATGGCCGTCACCGCTCCTGCGATAACCTGGAACTGGACAGTCCCTGGAGACGTGACGGTCACTGGCACGGTGTAGGAGGTGCTGCCGCCGGTGATGGTGCCGATCATGCCTCCGCTCACCGACAGGCCGCCGCTGCTCAGGGTGCTCACCGGTGTGGATGCCGTGACGACGAAATTGATCGGTTCGCTGCTGACGATGCTTCCGGAAACCGGCGTGATGGTGAGCATCGGGGCGACGTTGTAGGTCACCGTGGCGGTGCTCGAGACCGCATTGCCCACCGAGCCGCTGTTGGTGACGGCGCCGGCATTGACGGTCAGGCTGACGGCGCCAGGGCTGGTCGGCGTGACCATCGCCGTGAAGATGACCGGTCCTCCTGTGACCACCACCGTCGAACTCGCATTGGTGACGGTGAAGCCGCCCGAAACCGGGGTCGAGACCGGCTCCGAGAAGGTCAGCGTGAAGGGGATCGGGTTGAGGCTGGTGGGGGATACGGGCGTGGTCACCACGACGGTGGGCGTCAAGCTATCGGTCGCGCTCGCCACCAGGGTGGTGGCAGTCGTTGTGACGGCGAAGGAGGCATTGCTGGAGGATGGGCTTCCTGTCATGGATCCGGCGGTCACCAGGATGACGGCATCAGGTGAATGCGCATAATACCCGCCGTAGGTGGTGATGGCGACATGGCCGGCGAGGGAGGCGGCACCGGATACGGCCAAGGTGTCGTAGAGTCCGGACGTCGTCCCGCCGATCAGGACATCGAGGGTGCCGGCGGCGGTCTGGGTGAAGTTGCCGGTGCAGGTCCACGCCTGCGCGCTGGTCTGGCCGATTGCAATCGTCCCCGCATTGGTGAAGGAGCTGGCGGTGAAGGTCATCGAGCCGCCGCCAGCGGTGTTCTCGATGGTCCCGGTGTTGTTGATGCTGAATCCGCCGTACAGGTTGAAGGCTCCGCCAGCGACGTCGCAGTCGATGGTGGCCTGGTTCGCCAGGGTGCTGTTGCTGGCGAGGTAGCAGACCAGCGATTTGCCATGCACCAGCAGGGGGCTGGCGAAGGTCAGGGTCTGATTGCTGTCATTCTCATTGATGCGGTTATTGGTCGACGCACCCGCGAGGATGTCGCCGTTGCCGCCCCAGCTCTGCGGCCCGCCGGTCCATTCCAGGTCACCATAGGTGGTGCCGCTCGGATTGCCGAGGAGGATGGTGCCGTTATTGGTCAGACCGTTGGTGATGGTTATGGTGGCACCCCAGGCCTGAGTGACGTCGATGATGGAGCCACCGGAGACCGTCACTCCGGACAGCGTGCCGTTCGAGGTGGTGGCGACCAGGGTATCGGGGCTGATATCGGAGATGGTGCCGCCGGTGACGGTGCCGCCGAGGAGGTACCATGGGCCGGTGGAGGCCGATAGCGTCAGGGTGGCGAGGGCATTGTTCATGATGCCGCTCAGGTAGACGGTGGTGCTGGCGGCCGGGTAGCTGACCAGCATCGCCTGCGCGTTGGGGAACGTGCCGCCGAGATAGAGGGAGGATGTTCCGGTGGTCGCGATATCTCCGAATACCGGACAGGTCCAGGCGCCGCCCAGGGTGAGCGAACCGTTGCTGACGCTCAGGTTGCCGACGCCGACCGTGCTCCAGCTTCCGACGTTGCTGCCGTTGCTGCCGATGGTGATCGATCCCCCGGTCCCGGCGATGGTCCCGGTGTTGGCTCCGGTGGTACCGGCGATCTGGTAGAGGATCAGCGAATCGCCGGTTCCCGCCAGCAAGCTGCCGGTATTGGTCCAGTTGCCGATGGTGTTCATCGTGATCGAGGATCCTGCTCCCGTCGCCGTCGCTTCGATGGTGCCGCTGTTGGCGAGGATGAAATTGCCATTGAAGAGGAAATTCCCGGATGCGGTGTCGCAGTTGATGGTGCCCTGGTTGTCGAAGGTGCTGTTGGATGCGAGATTGATGGTCATCGACTGGCCATGGACCGTGGTCGCGAAGATGAATGTCTGTCCGCTATCGTTCTCGCCGATGCGGTTGTTGGTCGAAGCTCCGACCTGGATGCTGCCGGTCCCAGTCCAGGTCTGGCCGCCGGTCCAGTAGAGGGAGCCGTAGGTGCTCCCGGCAGCATTGCCGAGCAGGATCAATCCATCGTTGGTCAGGCCGTTGGTGATGGTGACGGTCGCACCCCAGTACTGGGATAGATCGAGCGTGGTGGTCGCCGCGATGGTCACATTCGAGAGTTTGCCTCCAGTGGTCGTGGCGATGAGGGTATTGGCTCCGGACCCGGTGATCGTTCCGCCCGAGATCGTCCCGCCGTCGAGGTACCAGGGTCCGGTGGCGCTGGTGAGGGTGAGGCCGCCGGTGATGTCGAGGGCGCCAGTGACATTGACGGTCGAGCCTGAAGGATAGCTGATCAGGCTTGCCTGGGCGATCGAATAGGTGCCGCCCAGATTGAGCACAGTGGATCCGCTCGTGGCGATATCGCCCAGGGTCGCGAACATCCAAGCGCCGCCGAGCGTCAGGGAGCCGTCGCTGACGCTGATGTCCCCGACCCCGGTCGTGCTCCAGGTGCCGCCGCTGATGGTGAGGTTGCCACCCGTGCTCTTGATCGTCCCGGTGCCCGTATTGGTGCCGGTGCTCGCACTGGTGGCGATGAGAGACAGGGTGTCTCCTGAGGCTGCGAACATGGTGCCGCTATTGGTCCAAGAGCCGATGGTGTTCATCAAGATCGCGGAATATCCGGGGGCCGTCGCCGTCGCTTCTATGGTACCGCCGTTGGTGAGGGTGAAGTTGCCGTTCAGGGTGAAGGTTCCGCCCGAGACGTCGCTATCGATGGTTCCCTGGTTGTTCAGGGTGCTTCCCGACTCGAGGTAGATGGTCATCGCCTGGCCATGGATGGTGAGGGAGCTGCCGATGGTGAGTGTCTGGTTGCTGAGGTTCTCGCTGATGCGGTTGTTGGTCGAACCGCCGGAAAGGATCGATCCTCCGCCCGTCCAGCTTGGCGATCCGGACCAGTAGGTGTCGCCATAGGTGCTGCCGGAGGCATTGCCGAGCAGGATCGTACCGTCGAGTGCCAGGTTGTTGGTGATGGTCAGGTTCGCACCCCAGGCCTGGGAGACATCGATGATGGTCCCGCTCGGGATCGAGACCCCTGAGAGCGTGCCACCAGTGGTGGTGGCGACCAGGGTATCGGCGCCGATGCCGGTGATCGAACCGCCGGTGATGGTTCCTCCGTAGAGGTACCAGGGGCCGGTGGTGGCGCTCAGCGCCAGGCTCGCGCTGTTGTCCATGCTGCCGCTGACATACACCTCCGTGCTGTCCGGCGCGTAGGTGATCAGGACTGCCTGGGCGGTGGTGAAGCTGCCACCGAGATTGAGGGAGGAGGTGCCGGTCAGGGTGATGTCGCCTTGAGCGGGGAATGACCAGGATCCGCCCAGGGTGAGCGAACCATTGCTCACCGAGATCTGATCGACCGTGGCTGTGGTCCAGGTTCCGCCGCTGATGGTCACGTTGCCGCCGGTGCTGCTGATGGCTCCGGTGTTGGCGCCTGTGCTTCCTGCACTGGACATCAGGGAGAAGGTGTCATACGCGCCGGCGAAGAACGTGCCGTCATTGGTCCATGAGCCGATGGTGTTCATGGTCAGGGTGGAACCCCCAGACTCCAATGGCCTTTCCCATAAATTC
>PLEW01000013.1:0-465 GCA_003136555.1 Planctomycetota bacterium
ATCGTCCACGCGCCTGTCGGCGCCATTCTCCAATTCTACGCGCCTACTGGCGCCATTGAACCCGCCCCTATCGGCGCTCACGTTAGGACACCGGGACGTCTCAGCCCGATCAATCGCCCAGGATTCCTCGACAATCCGGGAGGTTGATCGTGGGCACTGCGCGGCAGTCGGCATCCCATCAAACGGGCAGTGTCAGCACCGTGTCCACGTGATTGTTTTCATTGCCATTTCTAATGTTGGAATGTCGACGTCCTCATCACGTCATGTGACTTCAATGGAAGCTCGGGCGGGAATCGCAGCCAGGTCGGAGGATGGATGACGTTCCTGCTGTCGACTGAATCGACAGATCGACTGGCCAGAGGGTCTTGGTATGCCTTAAGTCCATTCCGGGCTGTCCATGTGGCGCCAGATCGCGTTTCATGCCCTTGCGCAGGAGGCTGCAGAGGCGCCGCGGATCGACGTACC
>PLEW01000013.1:519-3105 GCA_003136555.1 Planctomycetota bacterium
TTATGCCCTGGTTCACAGTCATCGACGGATCCAACTGCGCAGCCGCAATGCTGGCGATCGGCGATGGCGGGTGATCGATACCTGGCCGATAGGCCTCACCTCCATCCCTGAACGCTGCTATGCGATCATGTCGCCGGATCGGGTGATGCAGCTCGAGCGCGACCTCGAGGCGATCCGTCTCGGCGCCTATGGTCCCGTCCAGGGCGTTGCCGACCGGGCGCCAGTGGAGGCATCCGCCTGGTTCGAGCTCATCACCCACCTGTGCTGGCAGATCCGTTCAGGGGAGCTGCCGTGCGACTCGTTGGTCTCCATCGCGCTCGCCCATCGCCGGCTGGAGGACAGCCTGACCGTCATGGGCATCCGCCCGGTGCCACGGTACCGGCGGCCTGCGAAGAAGCAGCCCCAGAAGCAATCCGACAGATCCCCAGAGATGGACACGTGATTGCGCTGGGGGTCTACCGATGAACACCTCATCCCGGTCGAATTGGCCGTCACTGTCTTCCCGATTGGTCGCAGCAGTCGTGGGGAGGTCACGTCGGCGTTCCGGTGACACCGGGGCGGCGCCCATCAGGCCTTGGCGGCTGAATGAGTCGATACGATTGGTGTGGAGGCGGCGGCATCCGTTCGCCTCGTTCATGTCATCAGGCAGCCAAGTCACCTGGAGCTTCTATGCAGTACGATCCATCAACCACGCCCGCTTCTCCCCTGCGACCGTGCCCTATCGGCCAGCTGGCCTGCCCCACGCTCCCGTCCTCCGGATCATCCGCCCTCAATGATGCTGATCCGGTGTCGAGGGGCATGCATCGGGCACGCACCAGCCGCCATAAAAGGGCCAAGAAGGTCCGTCGTGCGACCGGAGGGAAGGTCGGCAAGAGTCAGATGGGACCCATGTGGATCGACACGGGCATTCTTGCCGCCTGCCGGGTCCGTGCCCAGCACCTTGAGATGCCATTAGCGACCTTCGTCCAGCGATTGATGTCCGGCCTGCCGCTCGAACCGCCCAGGCCGATCATTGTGAGACTTCCGGCGGCAATTGATGCCGATGCCGCCCGGCGGATCCGGGCCATGGAACGTCTCATCATCGGGATGTCCTCGGGTGCGACTCCAGCTCCAGGGCTCGTCATGGTTCTGCGGGAACTGTGCGCGGTCCGCCAGCATCTCGCTGACGTCCGGGATGGCATCCGTGCGCGGTCGGACGGGCATCCCCCGGCATCGCATGGGATGGCACCATGAGCTGCTCCTCATCGTCCTCGTCATCGTCGCCCGCGATCGCCCCAATTTTCCCGTTTGCGGCACTGGTCCGGAGCGACCCCGATCCTTGGATCCGTCCATCCTCGTGTGCCAGTTCGGCGCAGGAACAGGGAAACCGCCGGCTGAGCACCTACGCGAAACAGGTAGACCCCTCGATCCTCGACCATATTGCGTCGTGGGAGACGGTTTGCGATGACTGCGATGGGAAGCGCGCCGCGGTCACTATGGAATTGCATGCCCTCGAGCGGGAACTCGCCCACCGTGAGGGCGTCAACGACCAGGCCAGACCCGATGTCGATCGCACGGCCAAGCGCGAACAGGCGGACTGGGAGGCGATCACGCGGGAATCGGATTCGGCCACGAGGCAGAAGATGATCCATCAGCATCGGGCCGAGCGGAAGCGGATAGCGCGCTACAGGGAGGCGATGGTCATGGAGGCCCATCGCCTCATGGCGTCGGTCTCAAACGCCGCCGGCGCACGGTCAGAGGGTTCGCCGGCCGGCGCCTTCCCGGAGGCCATCTCGTGCCACAATACCAACTCCACCATCGTCGGCGCCTTCGCGGAGTTGACCTGCATTCCCTGGGAGGATGGCATTGCCAACGCTTTGCCCATCGCCGCCGCGGTATTGGCCTCCCAGGCACCGAGCCACCGGTCTCGCAATGCCATCCGCCACGTTGGCCACATGACGATGTCGCTCCCGCAGCGCCATGGCACCTTCCCCTGCAGCTGGACCCCGCACCAAGCGGTGATCGCGGCGCGCCACGCCCTCCTCAGCCTCGGGGGAGATCCTGACTGCCACGATGCCGCAATCTTCATCCACAGCCAGCGCATGTCCCGCGGCGATCCCCACGACGAGGAGACGGTCCACCTCCTCTATTCCCGGATCCACTCCGACGGCCGCTGCCTGTTTACGCCCAACGCGGTCGTCGCCGCCCAGCTGGGCCGCGGTCGCCATGCGGTGTCGAGCGGACTCGATCCCGCGAACGTCGGCATCGCCCGTCTATCGTCAGCGCCGGTCAGGAGGGGTTACCGGCTGGTGATGGAGGGGCGCCTGGCGTCCTACTACCTGGATCTCAACACACGCGAACGCACGCTCATCAATCTGCAATCACCGGAGTTCATGGAGGCCATCCTGCGTGAGTGCGCGCCTGTACCGCTCTCGCACAGCGGGCTCTGGATTCCCAAACCGCACTATCGTTCCTATGACGACATCGCCGGTATCCTCGCACACCTCTATGACCCGTCGAAGAGGGTGCCATGATCCCATTGCACCAGCTTCGCGACGAGGTTGCCATCCTCCGTCAGCGATGCACGGAGACGGATGGCCGTCTCCG
>PLEW01000073.1:0-919 GCA_003136555.1 Planctomycetota bacterium
GCCGCCACGCGCATCGTGCTGACCACCGCGGTGGGCCTGGATCAGGGCCGCCTCGCCGCGCTCGGGAGCGTGCAGAGCGCTACCATCACCGGCACCCAGGCGCTGATCACCACCGCGCACGTCAACCAGACCATCATCGAGGTGGTACGCTTCCTCGAGGCCGAGGGAGCCGAGCTCCTGGATCTCCAGATCAGGAAGCCATCGCTCGAGGACGTCTTCATCGAGCTCACCGGACGTTCGCTGAGGGACTGATGCGCGGCTTCTGGAACCACTTCCTGATCACCCTGATCCTCAACTGCCGCAACGTCCAGGCGCTGCTCTTCGGCTATGGCGTGCCGGTGCTCTTCCTGGTCGCCTTCCACATCATGTTCGGCACCACCAGCGCGAGCCTGGCCCAGCTGCTCACCATCTCGGCCCTCGGCGGCGCCTGCTTCGGCATGCCCATCGCCATGGTGGCGGAGCGCGACCGCGGGGTCTGGCGCCGCTATCGCCTCACCCCCATGGGCAGCGGCGGGTTCGTGCTCAGCACCATGCTCGCCCGCTGGGTGCTGGTGTGCAGCTCGGCCGTGCTCCAGCTCGCCCTGTCGATGGCCTTCTACAAAACGCCCTTCCCGCCTCACCCCATCGAGCTGGTCATCGCCTTCAGCTGCGCGGCCTTCGCCTTCATCGGCATCGGCCTGATCATCACCACCCTGGCCAATAGCATCGGTTCGGTGCAGGCGCTCGGTCAGAGCCTGTTCTTGCCGATGATCATGATCGGCGGGGTGGGCATCCCGGTCTACATCCTGCCACCCTGGGCGCGCGATGTCTCGCTGTTCCTCCCCGGCCGCTATGCCGTCGATTCGATCTACAACACCCTGATCGAAGGGGGGATCGAACGTGCGCTGTTCAACCTGGTGGCGCTGCTGGTGATCGGCGC
>PLEW01000073.1:936-12551 GCA_003136555.1 Planctomycetota bacterium
CGGCCCGCTGAGCAGCACCGGCCTGCTGAGCGGCTCCAGGCATGGCGTTGCTGCGTGCGCTGCCGACGGTGATCCGGCATCTGTTTGAAGCCGGTCGGCGAGCGGCTACACTGCCAGTCGTCACCAGCAGGCGAGTCACCATGCCCCAGACCAGAGCGCTCCTCCTCCTGCTCGCAGCCCTCGCCAGCGGCCGTGCCCTGGTCGGGGGCGAGGCTCCCGGCACACAGCCGCCGGCTGCCCCGGCCCCGGCCCCGGCCGCCAGCATCCCGGTCAGCGACAAGCAGATCGCCGCCCTGACCTGGGACGAGGTCACCAACGACAGCGATTTCGTCTCGCCTTTCGCGCACAACTTCGACACCCTCAAGGAGAGCGATGAACGGCGCAAGGACTGGGAGGCGTTCGAGGACAAGCTCGACAACTGGGGGCCTGGCAAGGTCCCCAATCCCGCCGAGCGCATCCGCAACCTGATCAGCGTCGCGGCGCTGATGGACGTCGGCGAGGGCCAGTTCGAGTCGGAGACCCCGCTGCTGGTCTTCCAGCGCCTGAAGCAGGAGCTGCCCAAGGAGCAGCTGATCGCGGAACTCGCCGAGATCGTCTTCCATCCCGAAGTCGGCTCGGTGGTCACCACCGCGCCCGAGCTCGACCTCAACGTCGGGGTCGGCGACGAGCGGGTGCGCGAGCGGGTGCAGATCTACGCCAAGAAGATGCTCGGGCGCATGCTCGGCAAGCTGCCGGTCGAGCAGCAGTAGCCCCGAGAGCGCCGGGGTTCGAGCATGGCCTGAACGGCGGTCAGCGCCCGGGCCCCTGGGGCTTCACCGCCGACTCCTTGGCGACGATGCCGTCGAGCCAGGTCTGCCATGCGGCCAGGCTGGCCTTGCGGCCCGCCTTGTCGGTCTCGGGCTTGTAGTCGCTGCTCTGGTAGGGCTGCAGTACGGCGAAGGCGGCGGTGCGCACGTTCGCCTGCTCATCGTCCAGCGCCTTGACCAGCCCGGCATACAGGATGACGTCCTGCTGGTGGATGGTCTGGAGCGCCACCGCCTTGGCGATCGCCTCGATTCCCAGGACACGGTCCTCGGTTTCGAAGCGCTTGCCGCCGGCGACCAGCTCGGCGAGGGCCTCCTGGCTGGCATGGCTGCCCCATTCGGCATTCAGGCCCAGCGCGGCGATCGCCTCCTTGCGCACTGCGGCGCTCTTGTCGTTGACCGCCTTGGCCAGCTGCGCCAGGGCGGCCTCGCCGTACTCGGCGTGCTCGGCGCTGCCGATGGCCAGCAGCCTGACCGCATCGGCGCGGGCAGTGAACAGGGGTGCGACCACCGCCCCGGTCTGCGGGCCGCCGACCAGGATCGCCGCATCGAAGGCTGCCTCGTTCAGTCCGGTCGCCGGGCCGGAGAGCGGCTTGAGCGCCGCCGCCTCCTTGGGCGAGAGCGGCAGGATCTTGTTGCGCGAGGCGATCAGCCAGGTGATCGCCTCGTCGTTGGTCGGCTGATGCCGCGACGGTCCGACGGCGTCGAATTCACGGTACAGCAGGTGGTAGCCATGCGGCTTGGCCTTGGCGTAGGTGTCGCGCACCATCGGCGGGTGGGTCGGGGTATCCTTCAGGCCGATCGCCAGGTAGAGGCCGGGCAGCTCGTCCTCGGGATCCTTGGAGTCGGGCATGAAGCGGAAGCCCCAGGAATAGCCGATCGCGCAGGCGATCAGGTCGGGATGCTCGAGGGCGAACTCGATCGACATGGTCGAGCCCTCGCCCTTGCCGAAATTGTAGACCCGCCGGGGATTGATCGGGAAGGTCTTCTTCGCCCAGGCGATCAGCTCGACGGTGTGCGCATGATCCTCCTTGGTGTAGATATGGTCGACATGGTGCACGCCGATGACCACGAAGCCGTCGCGCGCCTTCAGGCGGTCGAGCGCCTCGAGCACCGGAGGCATCTCATCGGAGACCTTGCCGTTGTGCTCGTGGTAGCAGAGGATCAGCCCGAGCTGCTTGGCCGGGTCGGTGGTGCCGGCGGGAGCCATCTCCTTGGGCGCGGAGACGGCGTAGGCGAGCACGGGCTTGCCGCTGGCATCCTTGATGTCCCCCTCATCGAAGGCGCACAGCGCGGTCGCGGTCAGGAGGACGCAGGCGCAGGCGATGCAGATGCGTAGCACGGGGTGTCTCCACGGTCGGTGAGGATGCGCTGGCGGACAACCGCAGCACGGGTGATCGGGGGCATCACGGCGGCGCGGATTGCACCGGGACGCGGACTCGGTGCAAGCACTGGGCGGCCGATATCACCACTGATGTCTGGTGCAGGCCATGAAACGGTTCAGTGGCGGCCGGCGGGATCTTCACGCTCAGCGCGCGCTCTCGACTGCGATGACCTTGGCTGGGGCGCGGCAGCGCAGCACCGCCGGACCCAGGGTCGGGGCGCTGTTGGCCTGGTTGGCCAGGTTGTTGAACCAGACTCCCTGCGTCGGCGCAGCGATGGGATAGGTGGTGTAGCGCCAGAAGACGCGCACTTCGGCGCCATCGACGCTGGTTGCCTGGCGTGTCGTGCCGCCCGATGGCACCGGCTGGAACTGATCGCTGACGAAGGTGGGATCGATGGCGGTCACCACCGCAGCGGCCTCGGGGAGGCTGCCGGCAATGGCTGGGACCGGGATGGCCGGCAGGGTGACCTGGGCGTTCTGGACATCGGTGCGGTTCCAGTCGAAGCCGCTGGCCAGGGCGCGGGCGAAGAGGGTGAACTGCTGCCCGGCATCGTCGAACAGCGACACCGACCCCAGGGCATCGGTCGAGGGGAAGACCTGATCATAGAAGCGCAGCGGGAAGGCCGCCCAGGCGAAGCTGCGGCAGCGCAGCGCCGCCGACTGCTGGTTCGCGGTCAGGCCGGTCCATTGCGGCGAACCGGTATTGGGCAGGGCGCTGGCATAGCGCGGCCAGTAGCCGATGGCGATGGGGTAGAGGCCGGTCGCGGCATCGGCGCTCCACGCCGGCTTGCCGGCGAGATCGGGAGCGCAGGTGTCGTAGAGGCCGCGCAGCCAGGGCCCGGTGTAGCCGTTCGGCGCGGCCAGGGCTTCCAGCGTCTGCCCGTCGGGGCTGGTAATCAGGAGCGCCGGGGCGTCGAGCACGCCCATCGTCCCGGGTATCGGCAGCAGCCCTTCGCTGGTGCTGCTCAGGGTGCCGTTGAGCGGCGACACCGGACCGATGGGCAGGATCACCAGGTTCTCGCGCCCGGTGTGGATGCGCGGGATGGAGCCCAGGAGGCCGCGGCCGATCAGATCGAGGTTTCCGGGCAGCGACGGGGGGGTGGTCAGCTGGTTGGTATGCAGGCGATAGGCGAAGACCTCGCCGCCGATCAGCACCAGGCCGTAGTACGGTCCAGGACTGCTCAGGCCGTTCGAGGGCTGGATGGTGACCCCCTGGATGGCGCCAAGGGTGGTATCGGCGATCCATTGGACGCCGTCGACCGGAGTGATGGTCTCGGTCGCAACCGTGTCGATGCCGGCCACCTCGGTGGCCACCAGCGGCACTGCCGACTGCCGGCCGCCTTCCACGGCGTCGATCGCGCCCTGCAGGATCGGCAGCGGAGTCGGCAGATTGGGGGTGCGGTCGTCGGGGGAGGCGATGTAGAGGCGGCGGTCGTCGGTGGTGCCGGACTGCAGGAAGCCGGAGGCGAAGGCATTCGAGTAGGGCAGCAAGCTCGGAACGCTGGTCAGCAGACCATATGGTGGAAGCGGTGGCCCAGCGGTGGATGGAGAGAGGTCAGTGCCATTCCAGCCTGGCCAGCAGACCAGATCCAGTGAGGGAGACGAGGGGAAGACCGCAGGAAGCTCCTCGGTGAAGGCGAATAATTGGTTTTGCGTATCGTCAAGCCCGTTCCAGGTCGTCACATCGCTGCTGACCGTGCCGAAACCGTCCATGGGGGAATAGCGGACGACTGCCTGCCAGGTTGCGAAATTCTGCGTCGTCACATTGGTGCCTTGCACGGTATTGGCGCTATAGCCGCTGGGCGATGTCGAGCTCCTCGCTGTACTTCGGCAGACCCCCGGAACGATGGTCACGACATCGCCAGTGCGGATGACGCCGCTGTAGCCGGATTGCACGGGCAGGACGCGGCTGCCGGCGGGGAAGGGCGTAAGAACATTGCCGGATGAGTCGATTGGTGCGCGCGTGCGTTCGACCGCCCGCTGATTTCCTGCGACGCCGAAACCCGACCATGGGAAGCCGCTGAAATTGACCAGGAAATAGTATGGCGGGTTGCCCGGAGTCGCTGACCCCGTCTGGGACATCCCTGTGGTGATCCAGTTGTAGGACAGCCATTCGACGGCCCCGTCGACTGCCTGTTGGTAGAATTGAACCATGGTAGTGCCACTACCAGGAGCCGAAAGGCTTCCTGATCCCATGTTGAACCGCGTGGCGTCAAGTCCGGCAGGAGCATTGAGCTGGCAACTGAGCATCTCCACCACCAGCGGGTTGAGGGTGATGTCGAAATCCTGAAGGGCCGCATTCCACGGTCCAGGTGTCCAGCTCGATCCAGAGAGGGTAAGGGCGACGACATTGGTGAAGGTGAGGTTCGTTGACGACGGAGGAATGCCTGATGATGGCCCACTGCTGGGGAGCGAGTTGTCGTAATAGAACAGGTACTGGGTGGCTGTGCTCAGGAGCGAGGCTTGCACCACGAGCCTGGCATAGCCGCGGATTGGCCAGGTTCCATTCTGGCTCCCCGGGGGACTGCTGTCACCGTAGGATTGCGCGATGTGGAGGGTCGTGGGTTGTGGGTAGACGAACGAATCGGTGGGAGGGGAGCCGGGGGGGATTGCACCTGGGGTACCATCTCCCGGTTGGCTCGCTGCGAGCTTTCCCCAGAGCACGTAATTATTCACTGGATCCCCATACCAGAAGCCATTGCTGCCGCTGCCATTCAGGCCAGCAAGCGTGCATCCGCCCCGCAGGAGCGTGGTGTTGGGGAGATGCAGGCGGTAACCACCGGGCACGACGAGATCGCCAACCGCATGCGCCAGCATGGTTGGCCAAGCCTGCGCCGGCAGCAGCGGGTTGGCGATATCGGTGTTCTGGCGCTGGCCGCGCATGCAGCCGGTCAGTGTGCAGACTCCGTTCCCCGACGAAATGAGCCCCGTATAGCTGAAGTATTCGTTGCCGATGAGTACATAGCCGGAGCTGGGGATGAGATCCGCCGCGCCTCCACCGGTGGGCGACCATGCCTGGACCTGCAGATGGCCGGGAGTCGTATCACTGCCTCCACTGGCCTGGATCAGGGAGGTCGCGGGATTCGGCATGATCGGGGTGGTCGGATAGGGGATGGCCGGGAGAGACTGGTTGAGGATCATGCACGGCAAGGTGATGTGATCGCCGGGGTCAACCATGGTCATGGTGCCGCTGCGCGCGATGTCGCGGCCGACCAGCCCATCGACCGTGATCGCCTGGGAACCCGGGGTGTCGCGCGTGTAGGCGACCTGGATGAGGTGCCAAGTGCCTGGCGTCAGGGTGTAGTGGTAGCGGCATTCGATGCGATTCCCCCCCCGCGGATTGGTGGCCGCATTGGCTGGCCGCATGGGCGCCAGCGGCAGGGTACCGCCGCCCAGCGCTCGATTGTCGACATGGGTGCTGGTGGGGTCGTATCCGGGGATGAGAGGACCATAGTCCACTTCATGCTCGATGGCTGCATTGGCGAAACTGAGCACGAGCTGCTCCTGGCCGGAGACCGAAGCGTCATACCAGAGTGACCAGTAGTTCTGCAGGGTGGTGTCGGGCGTCTGGCCCACGCCGGCGGTCGCATCCAGGCGCTGATCGCTCTGCGGATTGCTGGCATTCGGCAGAGGCACGCCCGAATACGGCAATCCGGCATTGTTGATCGGCATGCGCATCTCGAGGATGGTCACCGGCGTTGTGCCGCTCCAGCTGGCATTCGGCCGCACCCACAGGCCTATCTGGCGCGACGGGATCTCCAGGTTCGGTGTTGGGGGTGGGGGCGAGCTCGTTGGTACGCTATCGGTGAGACCAAGCAGGCCGTGATCGCCGCTGGAGACCTGGTAGGCGAGATAGGTGCCGCTGACCGGGGAGCACAGCAGGCCTTCCGGGGTCATCTGGCTGGCGAAGCCGGCGCCGGCTGTCGCGGGCGATACCGGCATCGAGCCGGGGGTCTGCTGCCCGGGCTGGTTGACATTGGGATAGGTCACTGAGGTGAGGAAGGACACTGACGGGCCTGAGAGCGGCAGCGTCCAGTCGGGCGACAGCCAGGAACTGGTCAGCGTGCGCAGCACCGCCGGTCGCATGCCGATGACGCTGTCGAGCGTGGAGTTCGACGCCAGGTCGGTGTCGACCGGGAAGATGTCGCTCAGGCGCGGATAGGGGCGCGGGAAGCTGGTCATCAGGCTGCCCTGGCGGCTGGCGATCAGCGCATGCAGTTGCGATTGCTTCTGCCAGCGCTCCTCGAGCTGGTACTCCTGCGGCAGCGCCTGGGCCACCACCCGCCGGGCGCGGCTGGCGACCTGGTGGCCGCTGGGGTCGATGATGGTTGCCGAGGCCTCGATGGTGACCGTCCCGCGCGAAGCGATCGCCAGCGGCGGGAGCTCATGCGGGCCGAAGAAGGTGATCGTCAGCGGTGTCGTGGGCGGCACGGTGGGCGGCAGGCTGGTCGGTGTGCTGTCGGTGAAGAACGTAGTCGGAGGGCTGCCCGTGCCCTGATAGGTCTGACCGCGCGATACCGCGATGGTGGTCACTCCGGCGGAGGGCGAATTGACGTTCACCGAGGAGTATTGGACGTATTCGGTCACCGGCACCAGGCCCGGCGCCTGCACGCCGCTGAGCTGCGCCCAGCCGCTCGACGGCAGCTCGCTGAAGCTGGAGGCGCCCTGGACGTGGATCACCAGCGCCGAGGCGGGCAGCGTCGGTCGCCAGGCCATGGTGGTATCCTGGCTCGCCGAGTAGACTCCCATGGAGGGCGATCCGGGCGGGATGCCCGGATCGCCGATCAGGCCGGGCAGGGCGATGCCCTGGGCCAGCACAACGGTGGAGGACAGCGGATCCAGCAGGGCGAAGGCCGAGTGCGTGCCGGTCCCCTGCGGGAAGGTGTTGGCGCACTGGAAGATGGCATTGGTCAGACCATTGGTGTTCGCCAGGCTGTCGGGAGCCGGCTGCACGGGCAGGGCCGGCTGGTGGGTGGTCTGGTTCACCGGGTTGGCGGGTGTCACCTGGTTGAGCACGGCGCACACCACGCCGTCGGCCTGATGCAGGTTGAGCGCGGGTCCCACCGCCAGGCCGAGGGGCGCTTCGACCGGCAGGCCGGCGGTGAAGGTGGGCATCATCCACGCAGGGACGAGGTGCTCGATCTGCAGCGGCACGCCGGAGGCGTTGGTGGTGGTCTTGTCCTCGATCACCATCGCCGTGCCGTCGCCGAAGAGGTTGGGCGAGACCGGGAAGGCGGCCATGCGCGATGGCGGCAGCGAATCGATGCCCTGAACCCCGCCGCCGGTGGTCAGCAGGGTGCCGAGGTCGACCAGGGTGAGATCGCTGGCCGACACCGGATTGGCCCACACGCCGGGCGACACCAGCGCGCCGCTGAGCTGGTAGCCGGGATCGGGGTTGCGCGGCCCGGCCCGGCCGCTGGCGCGGGCGGACAATGTCAGGTGCGGTCGCAGCAGGTCGAGCTCCGCCACGGTCAGGGGGCCGCGGGCGCTGGGCGCGCTGAGCTGGGGATTGGCGAGCTGGAGCTGCTCGATGACGGTGATGCGTCCGCCCACTCCCGGCTGGCCGGCGATGGTGGGCGGGTAGCGCAGCAGGGCAAGGGCCTGGCAGAGGGCGTAGTTCCCCGGCACCGCCGCGCCGGTGGAGCCGTCGGCCGGCCAGTCCGAGATCCCGACGGCGCCGAAGAGCGTGGCCCAGTCGACCGCGTCCATGCTGTTGGGATCGAGCTTGCCGGCCTCGTCCTCGAGCACCAGGCCGATGGTGCTGGTCGAGCCGACCGAGCCTGCTCCCGGCGGGATGACGTAGGGGAAGGCGGGGATGGTGCCGCTGCCCAGCCCCAGGGTGCTCAGATCGATGCCGACATGATTCGGGTTCGGCAGCGCGGCGGCAGGAGCGGGTGCGGTGCTCGGATTCTGCGAAAGCGGGCCGAGGTGCGGCTCCTTGGCTGCCGATCCGCCCAGGCCCCAGTAGAGCGAGATCCAGTCATCCTGCGGCGTTGCGCCGGTCTGCAGGTGATAGGCCACCGCGCTCGCGGCGATGGCGATGCCCAGGCTCTCGGCCGACTGGTGGCCGATCTTGGCCTGCTGGTTCTGGGCGAAGCTGCGCGTCCCGGTCAGGCTGGCCGATTGGGTGAACAGGAAGGGCAGCCCGAGCATCAGCAGCGCGGCGAGGACGACCAGGGCGATGATCAGGGCGGCGCCCCGGCGGGATGCGGCGGAGCGTCTCATGGTCCACTGATCGGCTGGTTGTAGACCACGTAGCTGGTGGTGCCGGTGCTGGCATCGCGGCCGACCGTCCCCAGCGCGCTGATCACCGGACCGTTGACCGGCACGATGATGACCGCGGCATTGCCGGCGCCACCATCGCGCAGGCCATTGGTGTGGCGGCAGAACACCAGCGTCTGCGTCGGCGACGATGCGGTACCGGCGGACTGCACCGGGGTGACCGCGAGGGTGCCCTGCGGCATGGTCAGGCTGACGCTGCCGGTCGGCAGGACCGTGGGATTGCCCGGCACCGGGTTGGCCAGCACCAGGGCCGGCTGACTGCTGGCCACCGCATCGGGAGTGAAGATCATCGTGCCGTCCGGCCGGAAGAGCAGGGTGCCATGGGTCTCCGGCACGACCGTCGGCGGCAGGTCCTGGCTCTGGTCGGCCGCCAGGCGCAGAATGCGCACATCATCGACGGGCGCATCGGCATACTCGGTTGCCGTCGCGCCGGCTTGGAGCAGCTGGCCGATGAACACCGTCTCGTTCGCCGGCGCCACCAGGAGGTTGGCCGAGGGCAGCGAGGTCGAGATCGCCGGGCTGCCGACCGCCGGGAGCAGGGCGACGCCGTTGCGGTAGAGCGACAGGTGGGCGCCATCGTAGAGCATGCCGATATCCTCCCAGCGTTCACCGCAGATGGGGTTGGGCGGCCCGAACTGCTGATCGACGCCGTCCAGCGAGGTGATGGTCGTCGTCACCNNCGCAGCGAGATGCTCACCGAGACGCGCGGCACCATCGTGATGAACACCGTCTTCGACGGCTACATGCCGTACCAGGGCGAGATCCCGCAGCGGCCGTCGGGCGCTCTGATCAGCGACCGCCAGGGCGTCACCACCACGTATTCGCTGCACGGTTTGCAGGACCGCGGTGTGCTGCTGGTGGGCGCGGGCGTGATCGACTGCCAGGTGGCATATGCCGACGGCGGACGGACGGCGCAGGCCAGGAAGAAGCCATCCGCGGCCCCGTTCGGATCGCTGCCCCGGACCAGGAACTGGCTGGTGAGGAGCTGATGCTGGAGCATCGCCTGGCGCGTCGAAGCCGGGATGGTGCTCTGGGAGAGCACCATGGGCCAGACGCCATTGCCGGTGCGCCCCAGGGTCAGTCCGGTGGAGGGATCGGGATCCTCGACCCCCGGGTTGGTGAGCGGACCGAAGGAGGGGGTGAGATTGCCGATGTTCGCTGGATCATCGAAGGATTGGCTCCACACCGGGGTGCGGCTGACGCCGGCGATGCGCCCGCCGATGATCATGCCGTTGCTGGCAGCCATCTGCGAGATGCGCAGCTCGACCGGTTCGCCGCTCGAGCGTGCGGCATGGCGCGCCTGGCGCACCATGTCGGCGACCAGCTGCTCGGTGGCGAGGATGCGATTGGTATCCTTATGGCCGAACAGGCCGCCCAGGGTGAAGGCCATCACGGAGACGATGATGGTGATCACCACCAGCAGCTCGGTGATGGTGAATGCGGCCTGCCGCCGCTGGGGCGGATGGCGGTCCCATAGCAGCGAAGATGGTGGCAGGGTGGCTGGCATGGGGGCAGGCCGAGGTGAGACGTCCAGGATCGCTCGTTCAGGACGCATTGCCAGGGAGTGCTCGACTGCTGCGCCCACATCCAGGCTGGTCGGGATGGCGGGCCTGACGCGCCGACAGAGGGACGGCTGCGCCTGGCAAGGGCGTACCAGATCGTACCCGATAGCCGCCGTGCCGCTGCCGCGCTCCCGGGCCGGGCGGTTGCGCGACTCCGGGGAGGGTGCCTCGATCCCTCATCGACGCGATTGGCCGATGAGCTCCTTGAACCAGCTGGTGGCGCGGAAGGGCGCGAACACCGCCTCCTCATCGACCCACCGCCGATGGCGGCCATCGGCATCGGCGGCGCACAGCGCCACCAGCTCGCCATGCAGGCCCGTCTCATCGCCCATCAGCGCGGCGAACAGCGCGCGACCGGCATGCAGCAATGGGGAGTGGTCGGTCGGTTTCATTGGCAGCATGGTGCCACAGGGACGCTGCCGGGCTGCCAGGCTTTCAGCCGGCCAGCCAGGCGGCGGTATGGACGCCGGCTAGGCCCTGAGCCCGGAGAGCGCCTTGGCAGATGCATCGAAAACCTGTTGGTGCAACGAGTTGCCGCGGCTATCCATGGTCACGATGACGGGGAAACGCTCAACCCAGAGGTGCCAGATCGCCTCCGGGCTGCCGAGGTCCATCCAGTCGACCCCATCGACCCGGGTGATGCGCTCGGCGCATACCTGGGCAGCGCCGCCGATGGCATGCAGGTAGACGCAGCCGTACTCGCGGCAGGCGTTGAGCGTCTTCTCCCCCATGCCGCCTTTGCCGATCACACCCCGGATGCCGTGGTCGCGGATGACCTCCCACTGATAGGGCTCCTCGCGCGCCGAGGTGGTCGGACCGGCGCCTTTGCAGACCCAGCGTCCGCCCTCCTGCACCATCACCGGTCCGCAGTGGTAGATCACCGCGCCATGCAGGTCGACCGGAGGGGGGGTGCCCTGGTGCAGCCGGTGGTGGACCGCATCGCGACCGGTGTAGAGGCGTCCGCTGAGCTCGACGGTGTCGCCGACCGTCAAGGCGCGGACCTGCTCCTCGGTGAGCGGGGTGGTGAGGGACTTTATGGTCATGCGCACCTCGGGACGCGCGCGGTGCCGGTTCGCGGTCGGTGGCGGCTAGCGCCGGATGGATGCCCATGATCGGCGGGCGGGGATGCTAGTAGAGCCATTGGTCGATCCATCCCTCCGCTGTCAGGGTGATGCCCTGGCGGCGGAAGGCCCAGCACATGTAGCTGATGGTGACGAAGAAGCTCGCCGGCACGCGGTTGAGCTTGCCGATCTTGCAGCCGATCAGGGTGGTGCGGCCACCGAACCCCATCGGCCCGATGCCGCTCTGGTTGGCCTTCGCGACGATGCGCTCTTCGAGCTCGCCGAGCACCTGATCGGGATTGCTGTCATCAAGGGTGCGCAGGAACTGGATCTTGCTGTGGGCATAGCCCGAGGCGCGGTCGCCGCCGATGCAGACGCCCAGGATGCCGGGCCCGCAGCCCTGGCCTTGCGCCTGCAGCACGCAGTCGAGCAGGGCGTTCTCGACCCCCTGCAGGTCGCGACCGCCGAATGCGGGGTTGGGCAGGGAGTATTGCGCACCGACGTTCTCGCAGCCGCCGCCCTT
>PLEW01000207.1:0-933 GCA_003136555.1 Planctomycetota bacterium
GTGTTTCCCAAACGTGTTTCCCATCACAACTGGGGTATTTCGGGAACGGGAAACGGGAACGCTGCCGGCGTGTACGTCGGCACCCTTGACCCCTTGCGCGCGGTGGTCCGGATCGCCGTGGGCGAAGGGACCACGGCAGCGAGCGAGAACGGAGTCACCAGCCCCTTCGCCCCCATCGAGCCTGACCACCGTGCTCGGCGTCAAGGGCTACGCGCGCTGCGCGCGCTCNNTTCCGACCGTCGCTGCCCGAACTTTCAGCAGTGCCTGGATCTCACGCCGTGTCAGGGGTTGTGACGCCTCCTCCAGGATTTCCAATGCCCGACGCTCTGGCGATATTGCCTCGTCAGCATCGACCATGGCCTCAGTGATCGGCTGGAGGACGAGATGGCGCTCGCTGGCAATCAAGCTCAGCGCGATCGGATCTGGAGCCTGCGCGGCACGATGCTCGATATCAAGCGTGAGAACGTCCTGTTGTCGGCGAATGAAGAGATTCGAATCCCCCCAGGCATGGAACTCACTTGAACCCCGCAGTGCCTGCCCAGCCCGAAGATGACCGGCGCCCTTGCGGGCATGATGGACCACCATGATGGCACACCCATAGGTGCGCTGTAATTGGCGAAGACCATCCAGAATGGGCGCGACCTCCCCGGCGATGTTCTCGTCTACGCGGTGGAGCCGTACGAAAGGATCAAGGATCAACAGCACCGGCCGATAATGCGCCACCGTCAGTTCCAGCCGTTGCCGATCAGTAGGATCATCCAGGCGCAGCTTGGGAGCGGTGATGATCTGAACGGGGATGGCGGCAAGATCGACCCCCATGCCGGCGCACAGCATGGTCAATCGATCGCGGACAATGGCCGGGGCATCCTCGGCGGCGAACAGGAGCACCGTCCCCGTGCGCTGCGCAGCGTGCTCGCCGAGGCAGCGGATCCC
>PLEW01000207.1:1051-3339 GCA_003136555.1 Planctomycetota bacterium
ATCAGGCTGCGGCGATTGCCGCAGGCGTGCTCGGCCACACTATGCTTCAGACCATCGGTCATCAGCTCGGCGTTGCCCGCCCGGCGCAGCAGATGGTCCAGCAGCTGCTCCAGTTCAGCGATCGAGGCGGCCTGCGTGCGGTAATGGATGCGCACGCGCGACGCCAACGGCTGCAGGTCTCGTTCCTGCAGATGCTCGCTCAGGCGCGCATCGCCCGCAAGGATCACNNGGCATCGAGATCGGCGGTCGCCAACAGCCGCAGTTCTCCCAATACCGCGGCGTGCATCTCCTGGGCCTCATCGACGATCAGCACCGGCCGCTGACGGGACGCGCCCCAGTGCGCATGCCAGCGCTCCCGCAGGACTCCGGACCCGGCCCAGCGGTTGTGGGGCGCGAGGCTGACACCAAACAGCGACCCCATCTCGCGGTAGAAGTCTGCCAGTGATGCCTGGGGTCGTGTGAGGACTCCCGCGACCAGATCCGCGTGGTCCCCCAGCCGGGCATGGAGGCAGCGCAGGAGGGTCGACTTCCCCGTCCCAGACTCGCCGATGATCAGAGCGAAGCCGCCATGCGCGATCAGATGGTCGCAGCGGGTGATGACGTGGGTCATCTCCGCGGTGACCAGGCACATCGCCGGGGACACGGCTGCCGCGAAGGGATGGAAAGACAGGCCGAAGCGAGCCAGGCGCTTATCGATGGGATTCACGGTGTTTCCTTGTGGTTCTGGGGTGCGGGAGGAGCCTCGACGTCCTGCGGCTCCGAGAGTGGGGTGAACGCTGGGGGAAGACCGGTGGCCCGAGCCGCGTCCAGTGCAGCCTGAAGCAGCGGAGGGAGCGGCAGTGGCCGATCATCCTGGGGTTCGGTCGACCCTGGCGTCACGACGGGCTCGATCTCGCGCCGGTTCCCGGCGGCATTGCCGTCGCGGTCGACCGGGAAGAGGCGTTCGAGGATGCGATCGGTGTCAGGGTTGGCGATGAAGACATGGTCGAGATCCCACGTCGCATAGCGCACCAGGATCTTGGTCAGATGCCGGAACCGGCTGGGAAGTTCGAATCTCCGTCCACCGACCGTGATGGTGCCATCGCTGCGCCGTTGACGACGTGGTTCGCGACGCGTGAAGACCTGCGCCAGCTCGGCACCGCCGGGTGCCGGACGGCCGACATGGGGAGCGCTCTGATAGCGCTCCAGTGGAGTTGCCTTGATGCTGGCGTGCGGTCTTCGATGGTATTCATGCTCGATCCAGGCCTGGGTCAGCTCATTGAGGCGGTAGAGATCGAGATCCCGGTGGCGATCGAGCATCGCCATCAGCCGCCCCTCCACCTGAGCCCAGAATACCTCCATCTTCCCATTCTGGTTGGGAGCATAGCACAGCGTGGTCTGCTGCTGGATGCCCAGGCGATGCAGCCCATGTTCGATCTCGGCAGCCACGAAGGCCCCGCCATTGTCGCTCATGAGCATGCGTGGCAATCCGCGCTTGGCGAAGGCCTGCGACAGCGCATGCGCCACCGTGCGCGCCTGTTCGTGCCAGTACCACTGGGCGTGGAGGATGTAACGCGCGTGGTCATCGATTACCGCGATCAGGATGGGGTGCTGGATCTCGCCGTCGCGCGAGAGCGCCATGGACCCGTGGTGCGCATCCGTGTGCCAGAGCGCGTGGGTGTGGGCATGCTCGTACAGGCGCACCTCGCGGTGCTCGAAGCGCTGCTGCGTCCGTTGGGCCTGCGGCGTATCATGCCGGTCGGCGAGACGATGGCTCGGGATCATGCCGCGCCGCTGGAGGTAGCGGCGCACGGTGGCATAGCTCGGCGGCCGCGTCGCGGCCTCCGGCGAGAGGCTCCGCAGCAGATTGGAGTAGTGCAGATCGTAGGACCAGCGCCGATAATTCCGATAGGATGCCTCCAGCAGGCGCGCCGTCTCGGCATCGATGCGGCGAGCAGCGCCCGCATCTTTACGCACGCTTCGGGCCAGCGCTGCCGTCGGCTGCTGTTGGGATCTGGCCGCATAATACCAGCGACGGATGCTTCCCAGCGAGAAGCGCACCGGCGTTCCGGTGATCGGATGCTCCCAGACCTGCTCGGCCAGAGCGATCAGGGCAGTCCGTAGCTCACCGGCGACGCGCGGTTGGGCGAGTAATCCGGCAACGACGGCGAACCGCACCCGTGCCCACCGCTGACTCGGCGGTAGTTCGTGAGGTTGGGACAATCCACACCTGCCTTCCTGGTCACGCTCCCCAGCCACAGCAGGCTGGTCAGCGGGCGATGGGCAGATCCTGCAGGGTTCGCAGCTCC
>PLEW01000207.1:3488-3637 GCA_003136555.1 Planctomycetota bacterium
TGCCGTAGCCGGGTCTCTTCCGGGGATGACGGATCGGTGCTGAGCACTGCCAGCACGGCGGGAGCTGCATAGACCAAACGGCCCAAAAACCGCACGGATGGTGGGGTTACGCGATGACGGCAGCCATCCCGGCTGCAACACCAGCTCAG
>PLEW01000139.1 GCA_003136555.1 Planctomycetota bacterium
AAGAAGGCGAGCCAGACGCTCTCGCCGCGGCCCTCGTGGCCGACCAGGTTCATGCCATCGTTCCAGTCGCCGCAGCCCATCAGCGGCAGCCCATGGGCACCGAAGCGCAGGCCATGGATGAGCGCCCGCACGCAGTGCTCGTAGAGCGTGCCGCGCTCATCTGCGACCTGCGGCAGGTCATAGTAGCCCTCCTCATCGCTGCGCACCGCCCGCCCGGCGATGAAGCCCACCACCTCGTCGAGCACCGCGGCATCCCCGCTCACCTCGACATATCGGCACACCGCATAGGGCAGCCAGAGGAAGTCATCGGAAATGTGCGTGCGCACCCCGCGATCGAGCGGCGGATGCCACCAGTGCTGCACATCGCCCTCGCTGAACTGCCTGCCCGCGGCGCGCAGCAGGTGGCTGCGCGTCAGCTGCGGGCTGGCATGCATGAGGGCCATGCAGTCCTGGATCTGGTCGCGAAAGCCATAGGCGCCGCCCGACTGGTAGAAGCCCGTGCGGGCCCACAGGCGGCAGGACATGGTCTGGTAGAGCAGCCAGCCATTGGCCAGGATGTCGATCGCAGGATCAGGGGTCTGGACATGCACCGCGCCGAGGGTGTGCTTCCAGAACTGCCACACCTTCTCGAGCTCGAGCTGGGCATGCGCCGGACCGAGGGTGCGGCCGATGAGCTGTGCCAGCTCATCCTGGCTGCCCGCCAGGCCGAGGACGAAGACCAGCTCGCGCCGTTCGCCATCTCCCAGGTCGACCATCGCCTGGAGCGCGCCACAGGGATCGAAGCCGGCGCCGACACGGCCCGACAGGCGCGCACGAGCGAGTGCCGCCGGCTGCGCCAGGGTGCCGTTGCGGCCAATGAATTCGACGCGGTCGCCGGTGGCGCTGCGCCCGGGATCATCCACGGCGAAGAAGGCCAGGCGCCCCTGGAACTCGGTATTGTAGGGATTGCGCGCCACCAGGGCGCCGCTGCGGCGGTCGATCTCCGTCACCACATGCATGGCATTCTTGTGGCGCAGCTCGCCGAGCACCCATTCCACGTAGCCGGTGACCGACATCCTGCGCGCCCGCCCGCTGGCGTTGCGCAGGGTGATGCGGATGAACTTCACCGGCATCTCGCTCGCGACGAAGGTGATCAGTTCGCTGGCGATACCGGCTTCCTGGCACTCGAAGACGCTGTAGCCGAAGCCGTGGCGAACCACATGGGAGGGCGCGCCGCGCGCCGGCAGCGGGGTCGGTGACCAGTACCTCCCGGTCTCCTCGTCGCGCAGGTAGAACGCTTCGCCGCTGGTGTCGCACACCGCATCGTTGCACCAGGGCGTGAGGCGGAACTCATGGCTGTTCTCGCTCCAGGTATAGGCGCCCCCGCTCTCGGAGACCACGGTGCCGAAGGCGGGATTGGCCAGGACATTGACCCAGGGCGCCGGGGTCGCGGTATTGGCGGGCAGGACCATGACGTATTCGCGGCCATCGCGGGTGAAGCCGCCGATGCCATTGCCGAACAGCAGATCGGGCTTGGCCAGTGCAGGCTGGGTGAAGACCTCGGTGCGGTGCTGGCGGATGGGGGCGAAGCGCGGTACCAGCATCTCCGGGCGGCCGCGCCGCTCGACGAACTGCGCCAGCGTGCCGCCATTGTCGGGGATCACCGCGCGGGCGACGGTCTGCAGCAGGATGCGATCCTCATCGGAGATCTGGTCGGAGCGCCGGACGAAGATGCCGCCCGGCTTGTCCATCAGGGCCGCCCCTGGACCGGCGGCGATCAGGCCGAGGATCTGGTCGTTCACCACCTGGCGGTAGACCGAGTGGTCCTCGTTGACGATCACCAGGTCGACCGCCAGGCCCTTCATCCGCCAGTAGGCATGGGCGCGCAGCAGATGCGCCACGATATCCATCTTCTCGGCGTCGGCGAGCTTGAGCAGGACGATCGGCAGGTCGCCCGAGATGCCGTAGGCCCACAGGCCGGACTGGCCGCGGTGGTTGGCCAGCAGCACGCTGGGCGCGGCGCGGCGCAGCTGGCCGGGGTAGACCACCGAGCCGGCGAGCCGGCCGTAGATCTGGGCATCGGCCTCGCTGGCCCCGAGCTGGGCCAGCACCACCTGGCTGTGCGTCCATGCCAGGCCGAAGACGCGCTCCGCCAGGCGCTTGTCGCGGTACTTGGCCTTCAGCACCTCGACCGCCTCCCGGCTGTCGCCCAGGCACAGCACCAGGGTGACCTGCGCCGATTCGTCGGGCTGCAGCACCAGGGTGCGCCTGATGCTGACGATCGGATCGAGCACCGCGCCTTCGGTCCCTGATAGCGGTCCGACGGCGAGCATCGCCTGCGGCTCGCTGGCTGTGCGACCGCGCCCGATGAAGCGCGCGCGGTCGGTCTCGAAGGACGGCGTGCCCGCCTCTTGGCCGTCGAGGACCATCAGGTGCGCCAGCCAGGGGGGCTGCTCGGCTGCGCGCCGTGGGCGCCGCGAGCAGATGATCGAGCCATCGCCGCGGTCGATGCGCGTTTGGACGAAGAGGTTGCTGAAGGCGGGATGGGCCAACTCGCCCGCCTGCGGCGCCAGCACCACCTCGGCATAGCTGGTCACCTCGATGATGCGGGCGATGCGCGAGCGGTTGATCAGGGTGGTGCGCCGCAGCTCGGCATCGTCTTCGGGCGATACGGCGATCTCGGTGTGCGCCTCCAGGTCGTGGTCCAGGCGCCGGATCTCGGCGCGCGACTGGCTGAAGATCGCCTCGTAGGATTTGCCCGCCTTGAGCGTCGGCTGGAATGCCGTCGACCAGTACTCGCCCAGATCGACATCGCGCAGATAGCAGAAGAAGCCGAAGCTGTCGCGCACCGCGTCCTCGCGCCAACGCGTCGCCGCGAAGTCCCTCCAGCGGCTGCTGCCCCCGCCGGAGCCAGAGACCATCACATGGTAGCGGCCGTTGGAGAGCAGATGCACCTCGGGCGAGGAGGAGGTCGGATTGCTGACCACGCGCAGGACGTTCTCCAGCTCGCCGGCCGCCTTGCGCAGCGAGCCGACCTCGGCGGCGTGCGGATAGACCATCGCCGCGGTCTTCGGGATGCGCTCCTGGAGCAGCAGCTCGGTGGCCTTGAACAGCGGATCGGAGGAGAAGCGGCGCTGCATCGGCCGGTCGAGCAGCACGTAGGCGAGGGCCAAGAGGCTCATGCCCTGGTGATGCGCCATGAACGAGCGCACTGTGACGCTGCTCTGGTTGTGCGGCAGGCGCGCGGGGGTGAAGTCGATGGCTTCGAAGAGGCCGAAGTGCCCCTGGCCGTAGGCCTGGGTGATGCGCTCGATGTTGCGGTAGGCCTCTCCCGGATCGACCATCAGCCCCATCACCGTCGCGTAGGGGGCGATGACCAGATCGTCACCCAGCCCGCGCTTGAGGCCCAGGCCAGGGACGCCGAAGGCGCGGTACTGGTAGTTGAGCTGGGCATCGGTGATGTTGTAACCCGATTCGGAGATGCCCCACGGCAC
>PLEW01000002.1 GCA_003136555.1 Planctomycetota bacterium
CCCCAACCCGATGCCGGGAAGGGGGCGCTGAAACCCTGCCCGTTTTGCTGCTCATCGAATGTCCACCTGATGCGCATCGCCTCTGGTAGCCATGAGTCGCATTACGTCCTCTGCGGCGACTGCGATGCTCAGGGTCCATTCTATACCAGGAAGGCCGGGCCGAACTCGGCCAGGGACGCTATCGATCCGTGGAACGCCGTGAATAGGGAGAGTAAGTAATGTTCGCTGCATACCGAGGTAAGTGTGAGCGTTGCGGCAGGGAAGATCCGATGGAGGCCGAGTCCCGCGCCCCCGCCCCACCTGGGCCAGCGGCCCCTGAGTGGGAACCATATTTACGGCACCTCGTATCGACACTGCCATCTGGGCCAGCGGCGACGGCGGGGGAATCTGCGTTGCATGCCGCCCTGGCGGAACGGGATGCCAATGCGCAGACCGCCAAGGCTATGTCCAGGCTGCACGACGATGCTGAGAAGGAGATAGAGGAGCTGCATGCCACCATCGCCCGCTTGACCAGGGACAAGGACCACCTGCTGACCAAGGAGGACGGCGAGTATATCAGGGAGCGGTTGCGGGAGGCCGCGCAGTGATAGCCGCTTGTGTAGTACCAGTTGCAGGAATGAATGGACTCGAGCGCACCCTCGTAAGAAAGAAGCGTCATGACCCTCGCCTCTCGTCAGTGCCATGAATGCCGCGGTATCGGCAAGTGCTCCTATGGCCCGAGTCGCTATGAGACCTGCCACATCTGCAAAGGCGCGGGGTCGGTCACCTACGAGCACGCCGTTGACGTGGTGCAGGACCGGTTGGATGCGTTCGCGACCGCGGCGATGCAGACCATCCTCAGCACGAACACGGTCGACGCGAAGGTGGCGACGATGGCCTATGAGATGGCTGAGCTGATGGAAGCCGAGCGGGAGAAGATCGTGCGGAGGAAGAAACGATGAGCCGCTTGCACCCGGTCCGCCAGTACTTCATCGAGCGGTGCGTCGAAGATCGGCTATTCGCTTGGGCAGTCGACCAGATACGGCACCTGCAGGACACCATGACCGCTGTCGCCTATGTGGTGGAGAACCGATGAGCCCCGATCCTGATTCCCCTGCTGCCGCCCTCAAACGCGAGCGCCTTGACCGCGCTGCAACCGCGATCTACGTCGGCCTGCGCTGGTCGCCGCAGGACCGGCCGCAGGATATGGTGAACCAGTCCAAAAAGGCTGTTGACCGTGCGGCCCTGCTGCTCATCGAGATCGATCGCTACCTGGGGCAGTGCTGATGGTCGCCTCGACCGACCGCTACCCTCACGTCACTAACCGTGGCCTGCTCGACCGGCACCGCAGGGCCCAGCAGTGGATGCGTGCCGTGGTCGCCCAGTGTGAGACCGCCGTCGCTCCATACCACGAGGAGCTCGAGCGCCGGGCCCGTGCCGCGCACCCGTTCGTCCTGATCCATCGCCACGTTGTGGGCAAGCGGTATTGCATCAGCGGCTGGTGGCCCGACGAGATGCATGCGATCGGGGTGCACGAGATCGATCGGCCGGCGGATGCGCCGGCAGGCCCGTACCTGCACGCGAACCTGCACGAGTTCATCGTGACCAATGAGCGGTTGAAGGGTCGGTAGGATTTCACGGTTGACTACTCCATAGCGCCTCCATAGTGGCGCGCATTGGCGAGGGAGGTTGCGATGAGTCCGAGCGACAACGAAGTCCGGTGGGAGATGCTCTCGGTCATCCTGAAGATCGTAGTAGTCGCAGGGCTTGGTATTGGCCTCGCGATGGCCCTCGCTGTTGCCCGTGATTACGCCTTCACGAGCGCCTGGCACAAAGAAGCCGTCGACGCCGGCAAAGCCGAGTACTACCTCGACGAGCACCATGAGCGGCAGTGGCGGTGGAAACCGTAATGCCTATCTACCGGAAACCCTGGGAGACTGTCGCCAATGCGCGCCTGGCTGTGGAACAGCTGCGGGCAGAAGGGGTCGTATATGAACAGGGAGATGGTACGATTTCCAAGCGTATGCGTCAGATCTGGGAGGAGGCAGGCAATCGCGCACCCCTCCACATCTCCGAGCAGGTCGTCAACGTCCGCTGCAACGGCTGTGATCGCAGCCTGGTCGCCGTCGGCTGCACCGACACCACCTGCGCACAGAAAGGCTTCCTGTGCGGCCTTCGCACTGTGCTGCACCTGCAGGAAGCCGCCAAGGGCGCACCGATGAATCCTGCGTGGGAGAAGCCGCCAGAGAAAGGGAAGACGCCGTGAAGCACTTCATCATGGGCGGCCTCGTCGGCCTCGCATCAAGCCTCTTGATCCTCACGATGGTGTTCGCCCCCTCACAGGAGACGGCGACGCGCTTGCGCATGGAGCGAATCAAGGCGAAGTACCCGGGTGCGGATATCGTCGTGGTACCCAGCCATACCGCGCTCTTCGTCGCGCGTCTCCCTGACGGCAGCGTTCGCTGGGTGGAATCACAGCATATACTGACGAACAACGAAATCAGTCTGGACATCGAGATCATTCCAAAGGTGGACGGCTACATCCTGAGGAAGACGCCATGAGCGACTACGGACGGGTCTGGGAGAACTGCGGCGGCGGAATCGCCGACGCCCGGCGCAACGCGAAGAAGGTGGCCGCTGAGCTCGCCGCCCAGGAGAAGCCGACGGCTGAGTACCTCGCCGAGGTGAGTCGCCGGCTATTGCGCTACTCAACCCTGATCAAGCAGTACGAGCATGAACTGAATACAACTTCCGCACAGGATAGGTAACGCGTGATCGACGTCACCCAAGCCCTCACCGACCTGCGCGCCGCCATCCCCGGCATCCGCAGCCTCAAGGCCCGCCAGGCAGCACATGACGCGGTGGCCCGTCTCATCCCGGCCATGGTCGCCCTGGAGCGGATCAAGGCTGCCCACCAGGCCCAGATCGATACCCAGGCCCAGTTGATCACCTCCCTCACCCAGCAGCTGGCCGCGACCCGGCGAGCGCTCACAGAGCTGACCCGATCGGAGACCCCATGACCTACGTCCCCAAGCCCAAACCGCATGGCCCCCGCGGCTTCGCGGCGATGTCACCAGAAAAGCGCGCCGCGATCTCCTCCAAAGGCGGCAAGCGTGCCCATGAGGTCGGCCACGCCCACGAGTTCACCCCGACCGAAGCCCGCCGCGCGGGCCGTCGTGGTGGTGAGGCCGTCGCTCGGGACCGGGAGCACATGGCCTACATCGGCCTGCTGGGCGGGCGGAAGCGCGGGGAGAATGCGGTGAGGAAGCGGCAGGACGAAAACCTGGGTGGCTGTGCGGATCTGAGCACATGACCAAACCCGCCTACGACGTCGCCTACCACTGGACCCGCGGCCAGAAGACCGGGTGGACCACCATCGGCCACGCCTTCACCAACGACGGCGGCCGGATCAAGATATCCCTGGGATCCCTGCCGATTCCGGGGATCGAGACCAATCCAGGGGAGCTGATGCTGTTTCCGAGAGTGCCGGTGAAGAAGGCGAGCACACCATGAACGACATCATCTACAAGTACGACCTCTCCCTCAAGCCCGGTCGCCAGATCGTCCGGCTGCCGCGGGGCGCCAAGCCGCTGAGCGTGGCGTTTCAGCAGGAGCATTCCGGCGTGGGCGACCCCGCGCCCAAGCTCCGGGTCTGGGCCGTAGTCGGCCCTGACATCGCGGCCAAGTTCACCAAGAACCCGTCCAGCGGCGGCTACGCTGATCTCTTCACCTTCTTGGTGATGGCGACCGGTTCACCCGATCACATCGGCGGCCTCAACTACCTTGGTCGCGCCGACACTGGCGGCCTGGTGTTCCATGTCTTCGGCTGCCTGGGCGAACACCTGGGCGAGCACCCGTGACCCTCCCTCCCGACGACCCTCGCGAAGGCACCTGGGCCGCATTCCTCGGCTGCGCCACACTCATCGTGCTGGCGGTAGCCCTGGCAGGGTGGGCGGTGTGGGAGCGGATGCACCCGAGTGTGACCATAGGAGTGCAGCCATGACCAAGGGTCGAGAACTCGAGCACATCCAACGCCTTCGGGACCAGATCAAGCAGGCCGAGAGAGCCGCTAAGGAGGTCGCCGATGAGATCAGTAAGGGGTGGCAGCCGGTATTCTACAACCTGCAGATCGCTGCCCACATGCTCAACGCCTATGCGAAGACGATCCAGACATGCACACAGGGAATCAAGGATCTCGAGAAGGACCTGAAGTCATGAGACCTGAACGCGCCGCCGAACTGCTCCCCATCATCGAGGCCTATTCCAAAGGCCAGGAGATCGAATATCAGCGACTCGATGGTGTATGGGTTCCGAATGAGCAGATGGGTTTCGGCGGGAAATGGAATTACCGGGTCAAGCCCGCGCCCAAGCTCGTTCCCTGGGCCTCTCGTGACGTCCCCATGGGCGCCATCATCCGGTCCAAGAAGGGAGACCCTGACCGGCGCGGGATCATCATGGAGGTGAACCCGGAAGGGGTCCTCTCATCGCTGCGCGGGTGGATCACCTTTGCGAAGCTGCTCGAGGCCTACGAGTATACCAAGCTGCGGGTGGACCATGACGGCGTGGTCTGGCAGCCGTGCGGAAAGGCTGCGCCATGATCGATCTCTCCCTCCTCCAACATCTCACGATCGGCTTCTCTGCCCCGCGCGGCACCGGCAAGGACACTGTCGCCAACTCCCTGGCCGGGAAAGTCTGGTTTCAGCAGAAGCACCTGTGCTATCGCGACAAGTTCGCGGCGCCCCTCTATCGCTGCGTCGCTGCGCTTACCGGATGGGCGCCGGAGCAACTCATGGACGAGACCACCAAGGAGGTGGTATGGGAACCTACGACCGCCCCAACGCAATCCCTCATCGGCTGGTCCCCGCGTAAGCTCATGCAGTTCATCGGCACCGAAGTGGTGCGCGAGCAGCTGGGGGTCAACCACTGGGTCGAGCTGATGAAGGCTCGGCTTGCCCAGCGGACGCACGGGGTGACCCTGATCACCGATGTGCGCTTTGTGAACGAGGCCTTCCTTGCCGACGCAGTGATCGAACTCCGTCGCGAAGGGGTCGAGTACGCCGACGACCACGTCACCAATCAACGTCTCCCGGCCGCCTGCATCACCGAGACGATCTGGCTCAAGCCCCGAGCCGAGATCGACTGGGAATGGATGGCGGAGCACATCATCGTCACGGCGCAGCGCGCCAGAGAGCAGAAATCATGACCGACTTCCCCGACCTACCCGGCTCCAAGGCCCACACCCTGCTGATGATCACGTATCTCACCGCCCATGCCCACGGGCAGACGGTGCAGCGGCAATACGTCGACACCAAACGGTGGCGGGATGTGGGTGCGCGTGAGATCGCCGGTATGCAGTCGTACGACCATTTCCGGATCAAGCCGGAGCTGACCGCCGACGAGATTGCGTCCGAAGCCTACTGGGAAGAGCGCCAGAAGCTTGCGTCGGAGATCTATCGAGTCGTCGAGCAGGTCCAGCAGGGCTGCGGCAAGTCCCACTGCCGGTTCTCGATCGACGGGAGCAACAATCCCAAGGCGCCGTGTGGATGCTTAGGCCTGCCGAGCGACCTCAAGGCCTTGGCCGACCGGGTCCATGCGATGAACGGTCGCATCGACACGGTCGTGCTGCCCAGGAATGGCACATACCCTGATAGCGCCGTGGAGCAGAAGACGTGAACGTGAGCCTCCGTCTCTGTCGTCGCTGCGCCTACTGCCATTGTATCCTGCCCGATGACGACGCCATCCATTGCTTCCGTCATCCCGGGCATGGCATACTCCTCGGCCTCATCGAACGCCCTGAACCGTCGCCCAAGGAACCCGCCATGCCCATTCCCCCGCCGCCCCAGACCCCGTCCATCATTGACTCCATCGAGCACAGCGCGCGCACCATGCGGGCACTATGGGAGGCAGTCGTCAAGGAGAAGGACGAGCTCAAGGCCGAGCTGGCCTCCGAGAAACTCCTCCACCGCGCCGAGGTCACCGGCATGCAAGGGCGGATCGATGAGGCGGTAGCGGAGCGGAATCAACGCCCGTCGTGGGCGGATCACAACAAGGCGGTAGAGACCTTGCAGAGGGAGCGTGATACTCTCCAGGTGTACCTGCGAAAAGCCCACGTCGCTTTGACCCGCCACGGTGTCGAGGAGCAGAACGGCGACGGGCGAGTCATGACCCTTTCCGAGCGGATCGATCGGATGGCGGAGCTGCGGCCGACGCCGGGTCAGCCCAATGAGGCGATCAGGAAGATCAAGGCGGACCTGCACGATGCCAATGCCGCGGCCTCGCTGGTGGCGCAGGAGCGTGACCATCTGAATCAGCAGTATGATCAGCTGCATCAACTCCTGACCAAGATCAGCAGTATGATCAGCTGCATCAACTCCTGACCCTGGCCGACAAGGTCGCAGCAAAGCGATCCTCGCTCGCGACGAAGCAAAGGTAATACGTGGTCCCCGGCCGGGCACTCGGACGTCGGATACATCGAGTAGGTTAGTCGGTACTGGGCGTAAGTCGTTGATAGGACTTACGCCCATCTATTGTGTGACACAGTGTAACGCGAGTCGGCTAGCCGGAGTCTGTTCAGGGACGGATTCGGTGCATGCTTCGGGCATCACCAGCCTGGAAAGGGCATACCATGGTCGACACTGTTCCCTTCGTCCCTGTTGCTACCCCACCCATGCGCCTCCCTGCGATCGGCGACTGCATCCGCCTGGTGATCAACCAAAACCGGCGCGACTGCATCGTGGTCGAGGTGCTCGCCGAGTACGTCCTGGCGGTCTACACCATGCCCGCCGGCCGCGGCACCCTGACGCGCATCCCGCACGATCGCAAGCCGGGCCGCTACGACCGCCAGTTCTGGAACGCCAGCAAGGCCGAGCGCCAGCGCCACGCCAAGGCGATCCTGGAGGCCGAGCTCGAGCGTAACTTCGAGCGCGAGGACGAGGCCGAGAACATGCGCAGCGGCTGGAAGCAGCGGCTCAAGATCAAGGAGATCCTGGAGCAGCGCGCCGAGATCCAGCGGCACCTGGATGGGCTGAAGGAGATCGCTGAAACTCCCGCAGCGCCCACTGCCATCAACACCATCTTCAGCGCCCAGGAAGCCTGCACCGCCATCGGCGCCGCCCCTTCCTATTCGCATGCGCTGGCCATCTACAACAAGGCGCACAAGAGCTGCACCATTCGCACCGGCCAGGATATGCTGCACAAGGCCATCCTGAGCCGCCCGGATGCCCCGGGGCGCGCGATGTTCACCGGACCTAAGCCATGAGCGCTCCCTACTGGATCGTGCTCGCCTGGGTCAGCATGGACGGCGTCGAGCTGACCGGCCGGTACCTGGACCGGCTCCAACAGGTGCGCGAGACCAGGCTCGCCCCAAAAGCCAAGGCTTGTACGTGGCTCCACGGACCGGAAGTGAACGCCAAGGAGATCACCCGGGCGAAGGCATTCGCCGCCGCGAATCAGTACCAGTGTATGACCTTCCCCAAGAGCGTGAAAGAGCCGCTCGATGCGGCCCGCGCGATTGTGCTGGCCAAGTTCGCCAACAAAAAGGCCATCCATGGCACCGGGCCGATCGCTGAGTGGATGCTGGGGAGCTGAGCGATGGGGCGCCTCCACGAGAACATGATTCAGCAGGCGACCGAGCACCAGCGTGGGCACCTGCTGCGCGTCACCGGGCGTCTCGAAGCGCTCGGCTGTAAGGTCACCTGGATCGACGACGAGATGGTCGTGGAGGCGCCAGCAGGGGTTGACCAGGACGCGATTCGACAGGCGATGGAGGAGTAGCAGTATGACCCGCATCGCCTTCCTCCGCATCCCCGCCTGCTTCACCTCGAGCACCCGGGTGCGCCTGTCGCCCGACCAGATCGAGCGACGGGAGTACCACTGCCGGTGGTGCAACCGGACGCTCGGGGTGCGGCCGGGGAAGGATGGGATGGCGACGGTACCTAGGCACAAGAGGAGTGAGGGGTGACCCCTGAAGCTGCAACTATCATGCGCCGGCTTCTCTCATTGGACCTCCATCCGGATAGCCCAGATACTATTCCGGTTCGTACCTATGCAGGGCACCTCATGCGCTCTGCATGGCATCCTCTTTGGATTGTCTCATGCCGAATGGGGGGCCCCGATGCCTTCTTCGTCACGATGGGTGGTCTGTGGCCGATGAAGATGATGGCTCGGATGCCGTTTACGGAATGGATTGTGCGACCGCCCAATAACGGGCAGTCACGTATTCTGTGGGCGGGAGAAGGAAAACGCGCTCCTCCGCCTTGGGGTTTCAAGCGCTGGCCGAAAGAGATAGCGCCATGATCCTCATCATGCCCCGGCAGCTTCTGGTACTCCGTGCCATCGGTCGATCGGTCGAAGGACTCACCGCGTTCGAGTGTGGGGCCGCGAGCTCCGCCGATGAGGAGTCAGAGTATGGCCCGCTCGGGCAGGCCGGTTATGGGCGTTTTCTCGCGGAGTTCCTCGTGACCATCAGCCTGTGCCATTTCACCGGTGAGCGGTTCACTGTCACACCCGAAGGGGTCGCGTGGCTGGCAGCACACCCAGTACCGAAGGAGAAGCGATGACCATCATCTACCACACCCCCACCGAGCTCATCGCCGCGCTGCGCGCCACCGCGGTCGAAGCGGAGCAGTCCGCCGCCCATGACGACGGCTTCCGGGCCCAGCGCCTGGGCGGCTGCGTCGCGGGGATGCGGCAGGCCGCCGACATGCTCGAGAAGATCAGCACCAGGACGGCGGCGACGGCGACCACGGTGATCACCAAGCCGAAGATCCCTGACCTCGTCGACCTCCGCCCCCAGTTCCCCGAGGTCGCCGACCTCGTCAGCCGCGCCTGCGCCGCCTGGCCCGGGGACTTCAGCTCGATCGCGGTCGGGTTGATGGACGGCCACACCAACATGCAGCCGAATGCCGCGGGCGCCATCGCCTCGCTGATCCTGCTGCTCCAGAACGTCGGCAAGTCGCCGATGAATCTCAGCGCGGCGCTCGAGGACAAGGATGCCCAGGCGCGGGCCTGGCGGGTCCAGCAGGGCGATCATCCGCAGTGGAGCATGGGATGACCCACCCCCGCCGCCCCGCCTTCGTATTCACCTACCCCGACGGCACCGCCGGTCGGGTCCGGGGTACGCGCAACTGCCCGCGGCCGAGCCATGTGCTGGTGGGGTACTCGGCGGCGCAGCAGCGGTGGATCATCAGGCGGCGGTGCCCTGCAGAGCATGGGCTGCACGCCGGGCAGGTCTGGTCGAGCGCTAGCAGCCGGCGGCAGGAGGACCGGGGCATGCGGGTGATCGAGGTGCACCCCGCACCTGTAACGAAGCGGCGCCGTCGATCGTCTAAGAGGGCATGCGCACCCCAACCCTCGACCAGATCATCCGGCAGTACCTCCGAGACGAGGCCGAGATCCAGGCCTGTGTCGATCGCGCCACCGCCCGAGTCCTAGGGGAGCGCCGCCATGCCCAGACCCCTGCTCCCCCGCTGCCCCCACTGCGGTTTCCGGTACAACCACGGAGAGCACGTGGCGCATTGCCTGAAACGGCACAAGGAGATCGTGCGAAAGTACCTAATAAGCCGTAGAAACCCGCGGTTTTGACGTTCTGGATAGCCGTGTGATACACCGTTACGCGAACCTAGTGGTATCGGGTGTTCAGGGGGATTTCGGGTGTAATCTCCCTGGTGTTCGCCGAGCACACCACCCCAGCCTGGAAAGGGCACCACATGACCGAGACCGCCACCCCACCCGACCGCACCACCGCCAAGGCCGACACCGTCATCTCCTATGCCCAGGAGATGCGCGACGAGCTCATCGCCTGCCGCACGGTCCTGCGCGACGCCAGCCGCGTCCTGCACCACATCCCGATCAGCGAGCACGCCGAGATCATCCTGACCATCCGCAAGATCGACCAGCGCCTCGCCAGCCTGACCTACACCATCGGTGCGCCATGACCGTCACGATCAACAAGGATGAGACCGTCTCCTCCCACAACCCCGGCTCCGCCGGCCGCGGCAGCATGACCCTGCTCTCCGAGCAGCGCGGCGTGGGCCTGGTGAACCAGCTGAGCGTCCTGGAGATGATCTGCGCCTACATGCTGGCGCGCAACGGGAAGACCGCCTTCCCCCTGGGCGCCGGGCCCGAGCTCTACGCCCTGCTGCTCGAGAAGACCGAGGCCTGGGTCACCGCCCGCGCCCAGGCCACGCTGGACGGCCAGCCCATCCCCAAGGGGCCGATCGACGAGGAGCTGTGGGCCGAGATCGAGATGCACACCGTCGGGTACTGGCGGCAGTTCATGGTGCACGACATCGGGTCGAGCTTCAACGGGCCGCTGGACAGCTACCTGGAGGTGGCGTGTGACCATAAGCGGAAGCGGAGCGCGATGCAGGGGCTTGAGGGCTGCGTGGAGACGCAGGGGAGGGGGGTACTGACATGCTCATCCCCAACTCCCCCACCCTGGCGTTCCTCGACGCCTACAAGACCACCAATGGCCTGCGCCTGGCGCACCTGCTCGACATCCACGGTCCTGGTTCCAAGGCACTGGGCTACGCCATCTCCGGGGTCGCCTGGAACTGGATGACCTACGGGCCGCACGGGTCGAACCCGAGCAACGCGATGCAGGAGTTCACCCGCCGGTGTGCCCGCGACATCGACCGCAACCGTGTGCCCGCTGACGTCGTTGCCATGCTCGATGAGGTGCTGTCATGACACTGCGCTACAAAGTCGTCGCCAAGTCCTCTGGCACGCTCATCGCGGCCTGCCAGCGCGCCGATGACGCGGTGCGGATCGCCGAGGCCTACATCGACCGCCCGTGCGCGGTGAAGTGGGCCGGGAAGATCGTCTGGCGGTCGGGGGAGCCGATGGGCACCATCCATGACGCTGGGCGCCTCGCGGCGGCCCGGGTGACCGAGATCAACCGCCAGGCCTATGACAAGGACTACGGGGAGGGCGCCTACGCCCGGATGATCACGCTGATGGATACCCGGCACGAGGTCGCGGCGGAGAACAGTGCAGCATGTGCGTCGGTGCAGGGATGAACTACCAGTACTACTTCGATCTCGGCTGCCAGGCCGCTCGGGCAGGTAATTACTGGCTCACCAGCTGCCCTTTCACGAGCTGGCAGGGAGAAGCGTGGAAGGACGGAAATTTTTCCGTGCAGCGAGGGAGAGCATGAACAACCACGCCCAATCCGAGCGGCCCCCGCACCAGCAGACTCTGTTCGACCTGGGCCTGCCGGTCACCGCGATCCTCAAGCGCCGGATCGTCCACCCACGGAAGCACGTGGTGCCGGAGATCTCGCCGGAAGCGTACCAGAAGAACCTCAAGCCACAGGAGCCAGAATGTCCGTTCTAACCGAGCCAGAGATCCACTATGTCGATGCCTGCCGTAACGAAGTGACCTTTGACCATCACATGCTCAAGGTCTGCCTCGAACTGATGCGCTGGCCCCAAGCAGCGGATCAAATCCGGGCGCACTGGCAAAGAGCAGACCCCGATCGGATTGTCGATACTGAACCGCTCACCGTCCTGCGCAAGATGTGGGAAGGCTTCCTGGTGATCCCCCAGACGTCACCGCCGATCGGCGATACGATCTGGTTCATCACCGGGCGCGGGCAGAGCATTTTGAACGCACGGGCCCAGGCGTTTCGGGATGGTGATCGCGGAGAGACGCAGGGCGCGCTGGCGAAGCCGATCCTTCTGCTGCATGCGCCATGACCGACGGCACCGCCATCATCAGCGACGATGGCCTGTACCGCTACGTCCTCACCCGGCGCATCCCGCAAGCGGTGCGCTGGGTGAAGCCGATCTTGTTCGTCATGCTTAATCCATCGGTCGCAGATCATACTCAAGACGATCCAACCATACGTCGGTGCATTGGCTATGCGCAGCGTGAGCTATGCACCGAATTGACGGTGGTGAATCTATTCGCACTCCGGTCGACCAATCCGGTCGGGCTCTCGATGTATGCCGATCCCGTCGGCCCGGAGAACGTCCGGCACGTCACCGAGCAGTGGACCCTGCATGCCCGCATCGGCATCATCGTGGTGGCCTGGGGCGCGCATCCGTTCGCCTTGCGCTCCGAGCTCCGGAAGCAGATGTCAGGCATCGGCGCACGCTGCCTGGGCACCACCAAGGCCGGCGAACCGCGGCATCCCCTGATGGTGCGGGCGGATGAGCCGCTGGTGCCCTGGACAATGGTCGCCTGATGGTGTGATACACCGTTACGCGAGTCTACGTAGAGATGATGGGAAGACGGAGTTTTGGAGTACTTTGTCGACATAGGAGCCTCTGGCCATGAACACCTTCTTCGATGAATATTTCGTCGGCACCACATCCTCCACCCTCACCCGCGGAGTCCTGCTGGGCTTCCAACGCAAGCGCCCGAACCAAGGAGCCGTGCTGCTGACCCAGCTGGAGTACCGCCGCCTGGTCGAGGCCTTCGTCGTCCGGGGGCGATTCAGCAGCGCGCTGCAGCATGCGGGCCGGCCGTGAAGCCCGCAGCCTACGTCGCGCGCCAGGTGGCGCGAGCGATGCTGGAGCAGACGACCTGCCGCGCGCATCTGGAGCGGCAGCTGCGCATGCGCCGCCCGGTCTCTGCCCTGGCCAAGGAGGCCGAGGGGCTCTATTCCGCCTACAGGAATGCGTTCCACGGCCTGGGAGTGCCGGCCCGCACCGTGCAGTGGCTCCTGGTCGGCCTGGCGATACGGGCCATCCTGCAGCCGGCTGACCCATGAGCCTGGACGACGATCTGGCCGGCGCAGTCGCCGCCTATCGGCATATCGGGGTGCTGTGGCCCCAGCGCCATCAGCCCGCAGTGCGCCGCTGGGTACGAGAGTACCTGATGCGCATCAGATCCGTGCAGGATCAGGTGTCCTGGCTCGCCGAGGTTATGCGTAGAGAGCGGCAGGAACAGGCGATGCGCGATGATGAGACACAGGTTCTTATGGCCCTATAGTTGTGTGATACACCGTTACGCGAGCCTAGTGAGACTAATGGGAAATAGAGCATTTCGGCGACATAGTACTCACAACCACCTGCCTGGAAAGGGCACCACATGAGCCTCCTCCAACCCATCATCGACGCCACCATCGCCGCGCGCGTCTACTCCCCCTACCAGGAATCGATCTTCCGGGCCTTCACCGCTGGCCAGGGCAACGTGGTCGTCGAAGCGGTCGCTGGCAGCGGCAAGACCACCACCCTGGTCGAGGCCCTGCGCCGCTGGCAGCAGGTGCCCGGGAACCAGAGCAAGCGTGCGCTGTTCGCCGCCTTCAACAAGTCCATCGCCGAGGAGTTGAGCCGCCGGGTGCCCCGCGGCGTGGACGCGAAGACCTTGCATGGCCTGGCAATGGGCGCGGTCTCCCGCAAGTTCCGCGGCATCAAGATCGAGGCGCGCAAGCTGCACGTGACCGCCGAGCTGGTGGTGACCAAGGCCCTGACCACCGATGAGTCGAAGCCCCAGCTCGAGGTGGTCAACGCCATCGCCGGCGATCTGATCAAGGCTTACGGTCTGCTCCGCGGCACGATGACCAACCTGGCGGACGTCGATGCGGTGACCGAGACGATCTCCAACTATGGGATCACTCTCGACCAGCCGGAGAGCTCGATCGCGCTGTTCGGCGAGCTGGATCAGGTGATGAAGTCCCAGGTCGACCAGATGACCTTTGACGAGATGCTTAGTTTTCCCATCGACCACGCGATCAGCCTGCCCAAGTACGACCTGATCTGCGTCGATGAGAGCCAGGATCTCAACCGGCTGCAGATCGAACTGCTCAAGCGCGCCCTGTCGCCCGGTGGTCGCCTGGTCGCGGTGGGCGACAGCCGTCAGGCCATCTACCTGTTCCGCGGTGCCGACGCCAAGGCCATGGAGCGGATCAAGGAGGAGTTCTCCGTAGACAATGGGAACTGCCTGCCGCTCTCGATCACCTACCGCTGCCCCAAGGCCGTGGTTGCGTTGGCCCAGAGCTGGGTGCCCCACATCCAGGCCGCGGACAATGCCCCCGAGGGACTGGTGATCGAGAAAGAGCCCAAGCAGCTCGGCGCGACCCTGCTGGCGCTGATGGCCGGCGACATGGTGTGCTGCCGCGTGAACGCCCCGCTGATCGGTTGCGCGCTCAAGCTGATCGCCGCCGGCAAGAAGGCTGTCGTCCGCGGCCGGGACATCGGCAAGACCGTGGCCAAGCTCGCGACCAAGCTGGCCAAGCGTCTGGGCGACGGGCAGGTCGAGGAGCTGGTCGAGCGCATCGACACCTACTGCTCGGTCGAGACCGGCAAGCTCAAGAAGGCCCACAAGGACAGCCAGGTTCAACAGATTGAAGATCAGTGTGAGACCCTGATGGCCCTGCTCAAGGACGTGGTTTCGATCCGCGAACTGCACAGCCGCATCGAGCAGCTCTTCAGCGATGATTCGGTCGGCGTGGTGTTCTCGAGCATCCACAAAAGCAAGGGCCTGGAGAGCCGCACGGTGGTCTGGCTCGCCCCAGAGAAGAACGACGCGATGATGTACCGGGCTCGCAATGAGGCCGCGATGGCGCAGGAGGTCAATATCAAATATATCGTGGCCAGTCGGGCGATCGAGACTCTTATCATCCAGCCGATGCCGGAGCGTGAGAAGGAAGGGGAGGGAGAATAGTCATGCCCGCCTTCCGGGACCTGACTGGGATGACCTTTGGGCGAACCAAGGTACTCAGGCTCCATTCTATGAAGAATGGCAGGTCCTGGTGGCTTTGTCGGTGCTTCTGTGACAAAGAGTGGGTTACAACGGGGAACAGCCTTGTTTGTGGAAAAACTACCACTTGTGGGTGCGAGCGGTATATCAATATGGGCAATGCTACTCGGACGCATGGGATGAAGCATACGAGCATTTATAATGTCTGGCAGGGCATGCGAAGAAGGTGCCTGAATCCAAGAGAAGCTGGATTCAAGAATTACGGAGGAAGAGGAATAGAGATCTGCAAACGCTGGGATAAATTCGAGAACTTCTACGCAGATATGGGAGATCGTCCTGGAGTAGGGAAAGAGGCAACTATAGAGCGAAGAGATAACAACGGGAATTACGAGCCCGATAACTGTTTCTGGAAAGACTGGGATACCCAGTGCAACAATAAACGAACCAACAGGAAAATCACCGCACAAGGAATAACAAAGAACGTCTGTCAATGGGCTGCCATTAGAGGCATACGGTCAGGGACCATTCGAGCACGGTTAGACAAGTGCGGCTGGTCCGTAGAACAGGCCCTAGGATTTCTGGCCCCTCCCTTTGATCCGCATCCGCATAAGTTCTACCCTTCCCGTGTTTACAAATCTTTCATCCAACCAGCCTAGAAAGGGCGCCCCATGACCAAGACCCCTACCTCATCCACCAACACCCTCGCCGACCTTTCCCCGGTCGCCGTTTTAGCTTTGTCCAAAATGTTGACCGACACGATCATCGACAATGCGCGTGATCAAGTCGAGGAAGGCGACTACCCTGTTGAGGTCGTTCTCCACCTGCGCGGCGAGATTTCCGTGGATTCAGATTCTGAAACACTCCAAGTGAATAGATTGCAGCCGCTCCTGCTGCTCAAGCTCGCGATGCAGAAGCTCAACTCCATCACGATCGACGTCCTGGTCGCCGAGGCCGCGGAGATCCTGGCCAAGCGCAATGAGGAGCGCCACCGCAAGCAGAAGGCCGCCGAGGCCAAGGCCGCGGGCAAGAAGGTGCCTGAGGTCGAGCTCGAGGAGCCGGTCGAGGAAGTCGAATTCAAAGAGGCCGTCGCCAAGGCCTACAAGCGCCTGGCGCGGAAGACGGCGCAGCGCAAGCGTGGCGCTGTGGTCTTCGAGGGCGATCTCACCCCGGCCGAAGCCTGATCCTCTCACCTACCAACCCTTGTCCCGGAGTCACCCATGCTGCGCCTCATCCTGATGATCATCGGCCTCACCGCCGCTTGCGACCCCTACTGCCTCGTCGCCGACGAGTCCCCGCCGCCGTCGAAACTCCCCGCCGACGCCACCAAGCTCCTGGCCAAAGCCGAGGCCGATATCGTGGTGATCCGCAAGGCCCTGATCGCGGCGCTGACCAAGAGCCAGGCGGAGGCGACCAAGAAGGGGGATCTAGATGGGGCCCTGGCGGTGAAGGCCCGCATCGCCGAGATCGAGAAGGATTTGCCGGCCAAGGCGGCGCCTGCACCGACGATTGAACAGCAGCTGGCGGGAACCTACATCAAGGCGGATGGCACCGTGACGATCGTGCTCAAGCCCGACATGACCTACACCAACTCCTACCTCAGCCGAGCAGGTAAGTATACCCTCAGAGGCAACCGGCTGACTCTTCAAGGGACGCCCGAATTCTATTTGACCGTGAAAGACGAGTCGACACTCATCGAGGACGGCGGCAACATGTTCGTGAAGCGATAGGCCAATGGATCGTCTGTCCTTTTCTCCGTCAGCACTCATCGAATTCCCGGGAGATCAACTTGCTCCGTCAGAGGAGACCAAGTACAACTGCGGAATCGCTCGGCAGGGTGATAGCTGCTATCTGTCGTACCGGTTCGGGCATCAGATGCAGAGCAGGACGGGCATCTGCCTGCTCGACTCGCGCCTTCAGATCGAGTCGTCACGTATTGTCGGCACCAAGGACATCCGGCTCGAAGATCTCCGCCTATTCACACATCGCGGGGCGCTCTGCGGCTCGTACACACATACGGACGGCCCTATCCGGATGCGGATATGCCGGTTCAATGCGGACTTATCCATAGAGCGGGAAGTGGAATTCAAGTTCACGCCGGAGCGCTATGAAAAGAACTGGCAGTTCTTTGACTACCACGGGCGGTTGCTATGCATCTACTCCATCAACCCGCACCGCATCTATGAGTGTGATTGGGACGGCGCGTTCGCCCTTATCCACTCCACCCCGTTCCCCAACGACTGGGAGGTAGACGGTAAGCAGCTTCGCGGCGGAACCCCGCCAGCGCTCTATAATGGGCGCTATTACTCAGCTTTCCACACATCGAACTATTATATGGGCATGTACAGCTTTTCTGCCGAACCACCCTTCCAGGTGATCGGCATCTCAAATAAACCCTTTCTCGGGCACAGCGGTACCAGCGTCCATTTCCCGTGTGGCCTGCTCTGCCTCGAGGATTCGTTCCTCGTCACCTATGGTGAAGACGATAAACGCGCTAAGGCGCTCCACCTTCGGCTACTCAACAGGGGCGCGCTATGAGCATCGTCTGGGACATCCTCGGCGGCGGCTTCGGGGATATGTGGGCCACCGTCTGCGAAGGCGTGGATGACTTCGAAAGGAAGTTCAATGCCAAATACCATCTATAGGAATTGGAATTATGGCCTCGGCGATGTTTGGGCTACGATCCAGCTGCTTGCCCGCATCCAGCGTCCTGGCCCGATCCTGCTGTCGACCGTCCAGCATGGACAGAGCCTGCGCGCGATGCAAGAGGCGGTCCTGCGTGCGATGGACCAGCAGTATTTCGACAACGAGATTATCCTGGTCGACGACGAGCCGAACACGGAGCTCGATGGATACGCGGTCTGGGCCGCGCCTATGATACCGGCGAAGCACCAGTGGAGCCTCGGCCCTCGCGATAACAAGATTACAGTGCAATTCGACGGGGCATCGACCCCCGAGCTGAAGAACCCGCCGCCTGGTGATATCGTCACGATCAATCTGTGGGCGCAGCGGCACGGGTTCGCCGTCGTGATCGCGGGCAAGGATCTCGGCCTGGAGAAATCGATCTGGGCGATGCGAACATCTGTCTTGTTCGTCGGAATCTGTTCTGGCATGTCGCACGTGGCGCACAGTGTCAGCGTCCCGACCTATATTCTCGAATACGATCTCCCCGTCGTCACCTGCCACCGCCACCGCAACTACGTTCTCTGCAAGGGCGCCGGGCACTTCATCAGCCAAGCCGAAAACTACCTGACCTTCCTGCGGTTCATCAACCAATGAGCCGCGCCCACCGCCGCCTCATCTACGACGACTTCCACCCCAAGCACTGGCTGCGGATTCCACCGCTCTGGGAAAGCGCCTATAGCCCGCACCATGCGCTGCCGCCTGCGCCAGCAAAAGAAAAAGACAAGGGGAAACCACGCCCCATCGCCCACACCACGCGGGGACCGATCGCGTTCAGCGCTTGATCCCCGCTGCCGCCGGGTACAATGAAACCATGCAGAAAGTCGCATATTTGTGGGATGTCGACCCCAAGAAGGGGATCTCCCGGGAGCTCCGAGCAGCCCGGATTATGATGTTTGGTAAGCTGGCCGATTGGCGCCGTTTGCTGAAGACCCATGATCGGGCGGAGCTCCGCCGGTATGTTGTGGAGTCGAAAGGCCGCATTCTCGATGAGCACGTGCTGATTTTGTGGGGGGCTATTCTCGGTATCCCTTTGGCCACCTGCGAACGCTGGATGAAAGGCTGGATCCCATGGCGCGGTTGAAACTGTCCAAGCACAAACGTGAAGTACTGAAGGACCTCGCCGGGTTCTGCGAGAAGAACAAGTTCTTTCTCGTCGGCGGATCCAATATGTCCCTCCGGTTCAATCATCGGGACTCGGAAGATCTCGATTGGTTTACGCTTCGGAACTTCGATACCAGGGCTTTGATGACTCTGCTTCGAGAAGCCGATCTCGAACCGAAATTGATCAGTGAGAGTTCGAACTCTTTGCATATCACGGTGCGTGGTGTGCGTTTGAGCTTCCTCAGGTTCGATTACAAGGCAGACGTCGAGAGGGGTACCTCGGGAGCGCCCTTTGCTTCCCTCAAGACGTTGGCAGCTATGAAGATCCTGGCCATCGCGAATCGGGGGACCCGAAAAGATTTCTACGACGTCCACGTCCTTATGAAGAATGGATGGCCGCTGAAGAAGCAGATCGAGGCCGCAAGGGACATGATACCGAAGCTGTCGGTCGACCAGATCACCCGTTCGCTCAAGCATTTCGCCGAAGCCGACAAGGACCACGGTCACTACAAATACGTTTATACGTGGCCCACAGTCAAGAAAGATATCAGCGCAGCGATGGCGAAATACGCAGAGGGCCGGTAATCCAACTTCCCCCTTGACACCCCTCCATAGCCTCTCCATAGTGCGCGCCTCACCCACCACTATGGAGTCTACGTATGGTCTGGAATGACCCCCGCAAGGCCGGCGCCGCCAAGGCCGCTGCTGCCGCAGCCCCTGCTACCTCTGCCGCCCCGCCGCCCCCGACCGGTGGCACTCTCCAACCTGCTGCCGCAGCCACCGGCTTGCCGGCCGTCACCAGTGCGCCCCCGCAGCAGCCCGCCGCAACCACGGGCCCCGCAACCCCCGGCCGCGGTCGCCGTGGTGCCGCCGCAGCAGCCGCAGCTGCCGCCGCAGCATCCCAACCCGCCCCTGCTGCCCAGGCGGCGCCCGCCGCGCAGGCGCCTTCTCCCGCCCCTGCTGCCCAGGTCCCTGCCGCTCCCCAGCCCCAAACCCTCTCCCGCCCCATCGGCTTCCTGGCCCTGCTCAACCCATCCGCCCCGACCAAGACCGCGCTCAACGTGGTCGAGGAAGGCGTCCGCCCGGCCGGCGAGCCGAACATCTTCCCCACGATCTACCTGACCGGGGGCGATAGCGGCGGGAACTTTGAATTCCACGACATGAATCCCGAGGGCACCAACGCAGATCTCCCCCGCGGCAAGGGTCAGGGTGCCAATGGCACGGATCCCTTCCCGGCGATCCTGCTGGGCTATCGCTACAATGTGCTGATCTGGCCCAAGGCCTTCAACAAGAACGCACCCAAGCAGTCCCCCCGCTCCCGCGGTGTCATCCCCTACGACGAGCTCGAAGCGGTCGGCATCGCCCAGGGCGCCGTCCAGGTGTACACCTTCCGCAACCGCAGCACCCAGGATGAATTCGACCCGCTCGGCCACCCGAGCATGACGCTCGAACTGCTGATGTACGACCCGCACGCCGGAATCTTCGCTGTCCAGACCACGGGCACCTATGACTGCGCCCTGATGACCGGCAAAGAGCTGCTCGCTGCCTTTCCGAACGGCACGCCCCAGGCGACCCCGGTGCTGTTCAACCCGGCCAAGCATCAGATGCAGTCCAAGACCCAGACCTGGGACGAGCACTACATCCAGGTCCGCCAGAGCGTGGTCGGTGGCGAGATCGACGGGGTGAAGGCCGCGTTCAACCAGTTCCTCGCCGAGCACGGGGAGAATCCTGACCTCCTCGCGTCGATCAAGGAGTGGGGCACGTTCAGCATGTCCGCCGAGGCCATGGACGCATTGGCCCAGATTGCAGGGCGACGCTAGACCCTGCGCCATCCACGATGCGGCTCTGCAGCCACCGGTCCTGAGGGGCCGGTGGCGTTTGTGGTACCTACCCTATCCAAGGAACCCATCCATGGCACTCGAACACGATCTCCAGGACGCGATCAAGAAGAACCTCTCGGCCGAGGTCGGAGAGGTGCTGCGCAAGCGGCTCGAGCAGGCGGAGAAGGATGCGCGGGACCTCGTCACCACCAAGGCTGACCTGGCAGATGCGAAGGCGCGACTCCGGCAGGAGGAGACCCTCGATAGCCAGCGGGCAGAGATCAAGGGTGAGGAGGCCAAGCTCGCCGCGAAGGAGGCCGCGATCATCGAGCGTGAGCGCGAGATCCGGCACAAAGAGGAGATGGCCGCGCTCAGGGTGACGATCGCCGATCAGCGGGCCAACGATCTCAAGGAGATCACACGCACCGTCTTCCGTTCGCCGACCTTCCAGCGTACGGTCAATGTCAATGAATCGGTCCCCCTGACCAATCCGAACAACCCCGGCTACCAGACCGGCTCCGCGATGGCATCGAAGCAGACCACCGAGACCAGCAGCATCGTCGACTCCTGATGTCCAACGGCAAAGGCTCCCAGCGGCGCGGTGCATCGCGCGAGGAACGGCAGCGGTTCGAGCGCGGCTGGGAGCGGGTGTTTGGCAAACCGCAGCAGAAGAAGCGCAAGAAGCGCGGGGACTATCCCAAGGGCTGGTGATGACTAAGAAACCCTGGAAACCCCGCGCCTCCGCTCTCGGTGGCTACATGCGCTGCACCTGGCGCGCGGTGCAAGATCGCAAGGTGTACGAGGGCGAACTCCCGGCGCCGATCGAGCGTGTCAGCCCGGGGAACAGCGACCTGGGCACCTGCGGGCACTTCACCCTGCAGGATGGCATGCGCTGCCTGTTCCCCAAGAAGCAGATGGTGCGTGACATCGATGCGTTCCTGATGGACCTCGACCGGCGCGATGCCACGGGCCAGGACTACGACCTGACCGGCGATGAGCAGCACCTCGTGGACATCGCCTGTGAGTTTTTCGGCGGGGACGTGGGGGCGGCCTATAGTGCGTTCCTGGCCGGCGACTCCCGGTGCTACCAGCCGCGGGCGGCAGACTGGACGATGGCGGCCAAGCTCTTCAACAACGACCGGGCGATCACCCAGAGCGCGGTGCGCGCGACGGCGACCCTGGCCGCGGGCAAGATGCCGGTGCCGGCGGACGGGGAACCGTACCTGGCCGAGGAGGAATGGGCCAACGACTTTGTCACCGGGCACACCGATTTCCGCACCCAGGATGGGCTTGTGGTCGGGGACCTGAAGACCACGGCCAAGCCGACCAAGGGTGGGTGGATCAACCCGGATCATCTGCCCCAGATGGCAGCCTATCACCTGCTGACCGGATGCCAGCGGGTCTGGGTGCTCTATGTCGACTCGCTCAAGGCCAAGTGGGCGAGCCTGGTCTGGATCGACTTCACCAAGCCGGAGATGATATTCTACGCCGAGCAGGTCGCCGGGTTCTGCCGGTTCCTGATGAGTGATGCCGTGCTACAGCATACGTACCCTGTGGTCGGCGACCATTGCACGCGCACCTGGTGTCGCCATACTGTCGACTGCTTCAAGCTCTTCATGCCGCCCCCAGGGCGCGTCTACAACGTCGCCCGCGCCCGCGCTGTCAAGGCTGCCGGGCCCGTCCGCCTGCCCGTTGCACCCCTCGCCTGAGGACCATCCATGCCTGCCAAGCCCGCACCACCCGTACCGTCTGCGTCGCGGTCCAGTTCCCGGCCCAATCGGACGTTGACCCTGTGGTCCACCCCGAGGCAGCGCGCGATGGTCACCCGGCTCCGCAAGCGCCATCCTGACCGGAGCTTCTCATCGATCGTCTGGGCCCTGGTCGAGGCGCTCGATACCAAGGCCATTCAGCTGAGCGCCACCCAGGTGATCAGGACGCCCGTCCCATCCACTCCGGCGAGGGGCCTTGACTCTGCCTAGGGACACGTAACCCTACATAGATGCCACAGCCAGAGTCCCTGTTCAAGCGGCGCCTGACCAAGTGCTTCACCCAGGTCTTTTCCCGCGACGGGTGGTGGTCGTATCTCAAGCCGATCAAGGGCGGCACCCCAGACCTGGTATTCAGTCATCTCACCTACGGTGCTGCATGGGTCGAGGCCAAGGCTCACGGCAAACCGCTCTCCCGAGTCCAGGAGTTCCAGATCGACCGGATGCAGATGGCCGGGATGCGGGTGCGGGTGGTCGACGTGCACATGGCTGAGGGCGGGGTGCGGGTGCCGTGGAAGCGCTGGTCCCTCCATATCGACTACCTCGAGTCCCGCCGCGGCAATCGGATCTGCCAGGGCGAACTGATGGCGACACCAGGCTTCTGGGAAGGGTTGCTCACATGATGTGGCTATGGATGGTGCTGTCGTTCGTTGGTGGCATTGCCGCCTTCTTGGGGGCCCTCTGGGCCATCCGGTGGTGGACACGGGGGACTGATCAGTTCGCCTGGCTGCAGCGGATCGCCGGGGAGGTGCCCTGGGCCCCGCCACACGACCGGCACATGCGCGTCCACGGGGAGGGGGCCGGGGGCAACAGTCACGAGGTCTACTGCGTCCCGCGTCAAGAGATCGCCGAATGCGGCCTGAAGTGCCCGAAGTGCCAGGCTGAGGTCGCCCCGCGGGCGGACTTCAGCAAGATTGTCCGGGTGTTCATCGACGGGCAGGAGAACGAGGTCATCAAGTGCCCCGGGGTCGTCGAGATGCATGATGGCCGCCAGGCGCAATGCCCGGCATGGCTCGCGGCGTCGCCCAATACCGAGCACGGGGACGATCTGATCGTGGGTGACCCCCTGAGCTTCTACCAGTTCAGCCGGATCTCCCAGCAGCAAGCGCTGCGGGAGAAGTATGGGATGGACGTGGCGTTTGAGCTTCCCCCGGATGGTGCCGGGGGTCTGGTGGTGAAGGCGGCGTCGCGGCCTGCGGGGGTGGTGCCGGTGGATTCGGCGGTGGAGAAGATGCTGGGCGGGGTGCAGATTCCATTCGAGCAGGTGCTGGCGCAGGAGCATGCCCGGCAGCGAGCAGAGGCCGCCGCAGGGGGTGTTCGCGCGACGGATGAGACCGCGCTTCTTCCCACTCTCCCACCCGCCCCCGCCGGCGAGGCGGACCTCGCCGGTCAGGCGGAGAAGGATTCTAAACCATGAAGATCTTCACCTACCACCCGGAAGGTGCCGAATCCATCGACGGGTTCAACAAGCGCCTCCAGGACTTCGCCTTCTCCAACAACGTCACCGGGGTCTCCCAGGGCCAGCTCGATGGCGCCCTGGTGCTCTCCCTCGCCCTGGCCGAGGATGGCATCGGGTCACCACTGCTGATCCAGCCCTATGTGGTGCCTATCCACGCGACCCAGGTGCGCGGCTTGGAGCCGATCCTGGGGCGGGTGCTGGCCGACCTGCAGAAGATCAACAGCGACACCCAGATGTATGTCCCGGTCGAGACCAGGATGGTCCACATCCAGGAGACTCACGGGGAGGGCTGGCCCCGTGGCTACGCCCTGTTCCTGATCGCCATCGGCACGATCGAAGACGAAAGCGACGACTGACATGTCCAAGATCCTCACCCCCGGCGCGCAACCCCTCTCGCTCCTCCAATGGATGGACGCCTACAGCATGTTCCTGGAGAGCACCGCCGAGGCGAAGAACAACACCGAGCTGCGGACGTGCATCGAGGAGAACATCAAGGCCCTGAAGGGCTCGTCGAAGGGTCTCGCGGGTGCGGCCGACCGCCAGCTGCTCGCCACCCAGGAGCAGATCAAGGCCTTCATGGGATTCAGCCTCGATATGTACAAGGCCAAGCGCCTGGCGTGGAAGAATGTCTGCGTCGATGTCCGGGCCGCCAGCTGGAACCTGGCCGAGGACATCCATTACACGGAGCAGACCAAAGGTGGTTATCTCCGGTTCTGGCAAGGGGACAAGGACGCGACGGAGGGCGGCTTGGTGGTCGACCGGGTCAAGGCGCTCGTGCTGATCCAGTTCCTGAAGTTCGTCAACGCCCAGTCCACCCAGAACGCGAATCCCATCGAGTACACCAAGCAGATGCTGCTCAAGCAGGGGATCAACGAGCATAATTTCCACAAGCACGCCGATGCCATCGCCTTCCCGAATCCCTGGACAGTGGCGCTCTGATCATGAGCTTCATCACCACCCTTACCGGCATCGCGGATGCCTTCGGCGAGAAGCCGCTGCCAACGATATGGGCCTACGTCCGTGTCAGTGATGACACGCACGAGGACAACGAGTCGCCGGATGTCCAGCGGACGGCGATCCTCGGCTACTGCCAGCGCTCGGGCATCCCCGAGCCGCGGATCGTCTACGAGAAGGCGTCGGCCGCCAAGCCCTTGTTCACCGTCCGCCTCCCGGGCATGAAACCCGAGGAGGTGCCCGCGGCATCGCCCCGACCGCTGCTGTCCTCCCTGATCGCCAAGCTGTGCGAGCGCGACCAGTCCAAGCTGTGCGAGCAGGATCGGTCCAAGCTGCTGATCTGGAAGCTCGACCGCCTGTCGCGTGTCGCCGCCGAGCAGGATATGCTGTTCTCCTTCTTCGAGCGCCACGCCATCACCCTGGGGGTCGCCTACGCGAGCGAGAGCTTCCTGGCCGACTCTGCCGCCAGCGCGGATCCGGTGCGCGTGCTGATGCGTCAGGTGCTCGGGTCCTTCGCCCAGTACGAGCGCCACCTGATCCAGATGCGCATGAAGCTGGGGACCCAGAACAAGTACGCCCGTGGTGGGTGGATCGGGGGGAACAAGCCCTATGGGTACATGGTGGTCAACCACGACCTGACGATCGACCCTCAGAAGGCTCCGATCGTTCGCCTGATCTTCTCCCTGGTCGACGGCGCCAAGATGACCTTGAACGAGGTTGCGCGCTACCTGCGGGAGAATGGGCACGGCGCCAAGATCTGGTACAAGGGGAAGGTCCACCGGGTGATCAAGAACCGCGCGATCTACCGCGGTATTCTCACCGACCCGACGGGAGTCGCCCACGATCGCCCCGACCTCCGGATCCTGGAGGACCCGGTCGCCACGATCGCCCCTGACGATGCCGCTCCCGCCGACCAGGCGGAGGTCGACGCTCTGCCCGAACCCGAGCTGGAGCTCCCATGACCGACCACTCCACCGACCCCGACGTCCAGAAGGTGCTCGGTACCATCCGCTCGACGCTCGACGGGCTCTTCGCCGGCAACGGGTTCAAGCTCGACATGATGGGGATCATCCCGGCGATCACCGCGGGTAAGAACCTGGCGAAGAAGGACGGGGCGGGCAAGTATATCGCATCCAAGGTCTTCGGCGAGCTGGTGAATGACCACCCGGAGATGATCGACTTGGCCTTCCAGGGACTCAGCGAGGTGGCCAAGGCCCGGATTCGTACCATCATCGGTATAGCGCCCGTCAAGGACGCAGAGAAGGCCTAGGATGACCCCGATCGTCCCGGAGATCTCGGTCGTGCTGCCCCAGGATGACCAGTCCGGGGATGCTGTGGTACGTGCCATGCTCGGGCAGCAGGTGCTGGTGCAGATCGAAGCGATGCCGGGACCCCAGGCGCTCGCTGTGGCCAGCGCGATGCGCCAGCTCATCCAGCAGACCCTGCGGCTCAACGGGGTCACCGAACCCCCGCCGGCAGAGCTCGGGCCGCCCTGGGAGGATTACGCCCCGGGAACCGAGCCCCAGCACCTAGCCGGCACCTCAACCCTGATCCCACCATGACCCGAGCCGCGATCCTCTGCCCAGGGCCCTCCCTGAAGGCGTCCTGGGCCTGGCGGAAGGGCGTCTATGATGTGATCATCGGGGTCAATGCTGCGGTCGAATTCTGGCCCTGTGACTGGTGGTGCATCGGCGACTGGGAGGCCCTCACCTGGTATCGCCAGACCCCCAGGGTCGGACTCTGCTCGATCGCGGACGCACTGCGCCTGGCCTGGGATGCCCATATCCAGCTCAAGATCCCGCTGGGGAACCTGCGACGGATTCCCTGGGAGGAGCTGCCCATCCACCAGCGGTTCTCATCGCTCATGGCCCTGGGCCTGGCGCACACCCTGGCAGCGACCGAGGTGGACTACTTCGGGGATGACAAGGAGGGGAACACCGATTTCACCGGGGCCATTGACCCCTTGCGCAGCACTGCCGGGCCTGCAGGGAACGACCGGTGGGCGGACGAGTGGCACCAGCTAGCCGACGTGCTCAAGTGGGCCCAGATCGAAGGAATGCAGGTCAGCTGGGTCAAGCCGCCGGCGTAGGCGGTCGCGGGCCTGGGTGTCGTAGGCGAGTACCTGGTCGGGGGCGATGCGGAGGCAATGCGCGATGTCATCCACTGAGAACTGCTCGAGCCACCGCAGCCGGATGATCAGGCGCTCCATCTCAGGGAGCGAGGCAATCGCATCGTGCAGGTCCATCATCCCACTATGAAACCCGTTCCGTAGGAGGCAATATGCTTGTGCTGTTCAATCCTGGATCACCCCCCGAACACCAGCAGTGGATCGAGGCGGGTCAGATCGTATGTATGCGCCCGGCGGCGCTGCGCAGATCGAGCAAACCGCTGCGGCCGGATCAGGAGAAGCCGGACCTGGGCTGGGTCATCCAGCTGGAGATGTCCAGCGGACAGATGTACAGCTGCGAATACCCGAGCGAGGAGCTGGCCAAAGCGGTGCAGCAGCAGTTCGTCAGTGCGCTGGATGGGTTGTTGGAGGTGGTAGTGCGGCCTCCGGAGGCCTAGGAGAAAAGGAAAAACCCCGAGCCGAAGCCCGGGGTTTTTCGTGAATCCTTGTAAACCGTTTGGCTTACTGGATTTCGCGGAGCAGCTCACCTTCCAGGAAGATGTGGCAGTACGTCGAAGCGGTCAGGGTCCCGCCAGCGGTCGTCAGTGCCAGGAAGAAGTTCTGCACGGGCGGCAAATAAATCGAGTGCAGCAGCGAGTAGATATTCCGCTGGTCCGGCCAGCCGGTTTCACAGTTGATGGTTCCCGCCGTGGTGGCGGTAGCCGGGACCAGGGTCTGCTGGCTCAGGCCGCCGCCGGCGGTGAGGATGAACGCCGGGATGGTGAGATAAACCTTTTCACCCACCTGCAGCTGGTAGAACGCCGCAGCCCAGAAGGCGGCCACGTTGGCGTAGGTCGCGCTGTTGAAGCCGAGCACCTGACGCAGGGCGCGGATCGAGAAGCGCTTCGGCCAGCTGAGCTGGCCAGCGGTCTGGAGGTTGGTGTAGAGCGCCGAGCGACCGTTGTTCCCGAGGGAGAACAGCGTTGCGGACGTCTGCAGGGTGGTGGCGAGCAGCACGCTGTCATACAGCGGCTGGTGGATGGCTTCGAGCCGGATCGAGCCGGAGCGGGCATCCTTGACGGTGCGGAAGACGGGCATTGTGTTCTCCTCCCCAAGAGGGGATTCAGGGGACCCGGAACGTGAGGGGCTTCCTCGTTGTTCCAGGAATGGGTATACGGGTCGTTGTCAGTCCCACATGCAAAGCGCCGGTGGGCAGCGAACCGAATGAAGGCGGTGAAGAGATTGGGAAAGAGCGGCAGGGGCCCACGGGCGGCCCCTACGTATGGTCTACCTCAATCAGAGATAGGATTCCATGTACTTGGTGCTCTCGGTCAGGTAGTCGCTGCCGATGCCAGCCAGGTCATCGTCCATGTCCCCGGTGCCGTTGTAGGCGCGGGCGTCGACATAGCCGGCCAGCTCTTCGCCGGTGCCGTTGTAGGCGCGGGCGTCGACATAGCCGTCGAGCGGGGCCATGTCCCCGGTGCCGTTGTACGCACGCGCGTCAACGTAGCCCCCGAGACCATTCAGACCGTTCACCGGGCCCTGGACAGCGGCAGCAGGCGCTGCAGCAACGGCCACGGGGCCGACAGCCGGGGTGTGGTAGACCAGGCGGGCGATGAGCCCGGGGCTGATCGCCTCGGCGAGCGAGGCGATAGCCCCACCAACCACCAGGGCCTTGCCGAGGTCACCCTTGATGAACTTGTTGGCGACGAAGCCGAGGGTGAAGGGCACTGCCGCACCGATCACGCGCTTGGCCATCGGGCCGCTGAGCGCCGGACCCGCGCCAGGGATGGCGTTGAGACCGGGGGTCACGAGTGAGGTGTTGACGATTCCGCCCAGGGCGTAGGTGGCGACGGCGCCACCGAGCGCGAAGGCGATGTTCTTGATCTTGTTCTTGCCCTTGAAGATCCCGAGGATCTCACGGGGAGCTGCCTTGACGGAGCTCACGTACTGCTTGGCGAATCCCATGGGGTTTCTCCTTTGGGTGTGGGAACGACGGTGCCGACGTGCGGACGCACGGCGGTGTGAACGACGAGGGTTGGAACAGGAATGACGGCGCTTGCGGGAACGACCGCGATACGGGTTCCCGAGCAGGGCGAGGTGCAGACCTGGATTGGACATCAGCATCATGGGCATCGGGGTTCTCGTCACGCTCATCAGGAGCGGCAGAAGCGATTGCACATATGCTGTTGATCGGGCGGCCCCAGCAGAGGAGGCGGCGCAACCACATGCGACACGGCCCAGCCTATGCCCTTCGCCCGATGCACCAAGACCCAGCTCGTATGTACGTCTCGGGTCTTGCAAGTCTGTACGTATCTACGTACATACAGGTATGCCCAAGAAGAAAACCTCGATCACCATGCGCATCGATCCCGATGTGCTGGCTTGGTACAAAGCACATTCGGAGTCCTACCAGCTCACCATCCAAGAGGTGCTCCAACGTCACATGACGCGCACCACCAACCCCATGCCAGGAGATCTCTCCATGCCTGCCGCGACCAAACCACCGAAGAAGACCAAGGACCCCAAGCCGGAGAAAGGCCAGGTCTTTCGCTCGACCGAGGAGTACTGGCAATCCCTGACCGGCTTCGAGGACGTATCAGACGCAGATCTTGCCAAGCAGCTGGATGATGCCTTGCAGGGCTCGCGTGGCCTGGATGACCTGAAACCATCCCCCGGTGCGCGCTTCACCGAGCACAAGGATGCTCGGACCGGAACGATCCGCCTGGAATCGTGTCGCCAGCCGCTCTACGACACCCAGGTCCATGGGACCATGTTCAACGTGCCGATGGGACGCCGCGATGAGTACATCGCTAATCCACCCCCGATCGTCTTCTTCCAGACCGGCGGCGGGCCGAATCGGGGGCCGGCAATCACCAATCTAGCTACCTCAGGTCAGCTCACCTGGCCCAAGCGTTTCGATCTCGATGGCGTGCGCATCTCATTCTCCCACCTCGTCGACATCTCCGAGGCGCACTTCGAACTCCAGATCGGCGAGAAGAGGTACCTCACCATGCCGCTCAAGAACATGGAGCGGGACGACGACCCGATCAAGGATGGCGAGTACGGCCCCCTGCTCCCGCGCATGCGTCTGAAGCACGTGGGCATCACCCCGACGATCTACATCCCGCCGGTCCAATGGTTCGGCCTGACCATCAATACCGGCGGCAAGCATTTCGAGTCGGCCGAGATCCGGGTGCAACTCGATGGCACGATCCACCGGGAAATCCAGTAACTCTACCACCACAAGGAGATTCATCACGGCTGAAAAGATCTTCGAAGACCCGGGCAGAGGCTCGATCGTCCAGGTATATGAAGGAGAGAAGGACGGGGGCCCCTGGCTCGTCGAAGTCCCGGTTGAGTACGTCCATGTCAAGGACCACCGCAAGGGAGGGGTCCGCCTCGAGAAAGGGCGACGCTCGATCTATGACACCCAGCCGTGGGCGGCCCACAGCACCATCTGCTTCTTCCATAATCCGAACGGCCGGTCTGAAGCCTACACCAACATGCGCACGGCCGGGCAATTCACCTGGCCGAAACGATTTCTCCTCGACGGGATCCGGATCTCGCTCTCCAAGGTCGTCGATATCTCGAAGGCGTCTTTCTACTTTCAGATCGGTGAGAAGCTCTATTTCAACCTGCCGCTCATGAACATGGAGCGGGATGACGACGTGGAGAAGGACGCCGCTGCTGCGCCAGGGTTGCCGCCGATTCGGCTCAAGCACCTGGGTATCACTCCCAGCCTGTATATCCCGCCCGTTCAACACTTCAGCTTGGTCCTCAACACCGGCGACATCGACTGGAGGGACCGCCACGTGGACGTGCGCGTCCAGCTCGACGGCATGCTCTACCGGGAGATCTGCTAGTTCGGCGGCGTGAGCACCGTGGTCGGGATGATCGAGGCCGGGCTCGCCGGCCGGCGATCGATGTAGGCCACGCTCGAAGCGTTCGGGGCGAGTTGGAAGGTCGATCCCAGCTGCTGCCAGTGCATCCCGACCGGGGTGGCGGCCGGGGTCTGGGTCCAGGCGGCGCCGTTCCAGATCCACTGGTACCCCCCGACCGGCGGGGTAGCAGGAGGTCCTGAGGCCTGGGTGGTGCCCGGGGCCGCATAGGGGGCCACATAGCCCGGGGTGCCGTAGGTGGGAGCGGCATACGCCGGGGTGTAGGGCAACCCATATCCGGGGGTGCCGTAGGCTGGGGCTGCAGGTGCCGCCGTGGCCGCAGCGAGCGTCTGGCCCTGCTGGTTCAGCTGGGCTTGGATCTGGGCGAGGGCCGCGGCATCACCGGAGGTGCTGGTATCCTCGGCCGCCTTCTTGCTCTTGTGGAAGGCGAGCTTGTAGACCAGGAACAGGCCGACCAGGGCACCGGCGCCGATGCCGAGCGTCTTGGCGTTCATCTTGAGTTTGAAGGGGAGGGCGGCCATGGTGTTCTATCCTCGGAGCCAGGTGTCGACGGTGAAGATGTTACCCTTCCGCCGCTTGATGAAGAGGTTACCGCGCGAGTCCCTGACCAGCGCCGGCATCACCTTCGCGGTATAGGTTCCGCCCTTGTGGCCGGTGTCCCCAAAGGCGTGTGTCCACCCGAACGGATTCTTGTCGGGGCTGATCACTTGCTTGGGCACGAAGTAGTCCAGGGCCTTGATCAGCGCGATCTGCTGGCGCCGTCCGATCGGTGTCGGCACCTCCACCAGGCGCCCACCAGAGGCCGGATCGTGGGCGTGGAATCGCCGATGTGCCCGCACGACGCGTGACGGTAACGGTGCCCGGCTGCGCCCCTTGGGCTTGCAGAGCAGGAATTGCCGCGTCGTGGTGTCCCATCCGAGCCATGTGCCAGGGGTCTTTCGTGTGGTGGTTCGACCGGTGGTGGGATCGACCAGGTGCAGTGCGAGCAGCCGGCCGATGCCCAGGATCGCTTTCATGCGCGCTTGGGCTTGAACAGCTTCCACGCGATGAAGCCGGAGATCAGGGCGATGGCGACGCCGGTCTTGCTGACCGGGCCAATGAACGGGAGGGTCAGGTCGCCGAAGGGCATGTCATCGTCATCATAGGCCCCCATCCCCATCCCCATGTCCCCATCATCGCAGGCGAGATCCTCGATGCCTGCCAGGTCGCTCGGCTCGGTATAGAACCGGGCGTTCAACGGCTTGCCGAGACCATGAGCCAGGCTCTTGGTGTTGTGGGCCGTGATGTTGTGGGGATGGCTCGTGGACAGCTTGTGATCCAGCGGCGCGCTGATCTTGGTCACCGAGGACCGGGTGGTCTGCTGCAGGCCGGGAGTCCGGCTCATGCGGGTGCGGGGCTGCTGGACCTGCACCAGCTCACCAGCGCCTCGGCCAGAGAACACCGAGTCGAGCTCGTAGGACATGTCACGTTGCATGGGTCGGTTCCTTCAGGAGAGGGGCAGAGGTCTGGTGGGGTTAGCGGCGATGGCGCCGGCGGCGGGGATTGGTGGCGACCACGGTTGCCGGCTTGCTGCGGCCGGCCAGGAGGCCGCCGACGACCAGCACGCCAACACCGCCCAGGATCCAGGGCAGCATCTTGGTGATGCTGGTGCTCTTGCCGGGGGCCGGGGGCATGCCCGCAGGCGGCATGCCTGGGGGCTTGGGAGCGTTGCTCTTGGCGGTCTCATAGGCGGTGACGCCGGCGGGAACCGCGGAGAACAGGCTCGTCAGGGCGGCCCAGGCGCCGGTGGGCGGGGCAGCAGGGGCAGCAGGGGATGCAGGGGCCGCTTGGCCAGCCGGCGGCACGTAGCCGGGCGGATTGCCCTCGTCCTGGTCCAGGCCTGGCGCCGGATCAGCACCCAGACCGGCGAACCCCGCCATCCCGGGCATGAAGCCCTGGCGATTGGCCTGGCTGCGGGTCTTGTAGGTGCGCGCCACACCAGCCTGGTGGGTCGTGACCTTGGTGCCCTTGATCAGGGTCTTCTTGGAACGCATGCGCGGATCGGGCCCGGCCATCCCGCCGCTCTGCTGGGAGAAGATCTCCACGTCCTGGTCATCCTCGAACGGGTTGTCCGAGCCGGTCTCGATCGAGACCGTGTTGCCGAAGGGCTGCAGATCGACGGGCTCGGTGCGGTAGGAGCTATCGACGAATGCTTTGGGGAGTGGCATGGGTATCTCTCAGCGACGGCGTTTGCGGGGATTGGTCTTGGCGGGAGCAGCTGCAGGCGCGGCGATGACGGTGGTCGAGCGGGAGCCACCACCGAAGACGAGGCCGAGCACCAGCACCAGGCCCACACCGCCAGCGATGTAGGGCCAGTAGGTTTCGACCTGCTTGCCGAGCGCGCTGGCTGCGGCTGGGAGCTTGCTCTGGGCTGCTTTCGCCTGGGCCGCCTTGGTCTGGGCAGCGAGCACCGCGGTCCCGGTCTGGCCGGCAGCCTGGGTCAGGGCGGTCAACGCTGTGAGGGCGGTGGCCGCACCACTGGCAGCCTTTGCACCCCCGCCACCTGCTGCAGGAGCGGCAGGCGCGGCGGCAGGGGCAGCTGCAGGCGTGGCTGCGGCGCTCGGTGCGGGCAGGCCGCTGCCCGGCTGGCCCGGCGCAGGCATCGCGAAGAGGTTCTGGTTCTGGGGTGCCGGCTGGGCGAACAGGGAGGCATCCTGGTCGGTGGTCAGGGCGTTGAAGTCGGTGGCATCGGCCGGGGTGGCATCGCCGCCGCTACCGCTGTCATCAGTCGGCATGTCGATACCCAGACCGGCGAACCCCGCCATCCCGGGCATGAAGCCCTGGCGATTGGCCTGGCTGCGGGTGTGGTACGTACGGGACACACCGGCGGGATGCGCGGTGACGCGTGTTCCCCGGACCAGGGTCTTGCGCGAGCGCATCCGTGGATCAGGCCCCGCCATCCCCCCGCTCTGCTGGGTTACGACCTCGATGCCCTGGTCGTCTTCGAACGGGTTGTCCGAGCCCGTCTCGATCGACACGGTGTTCCCGAACGGCTGGAGATCGACGCTCTCAGTCCGATAGGAATTGTCGACGAAGGGGCGGGGGAGGGGCATGATCAGGCACGCTTCCGCTTGAAGAGCTTCTTACCGACGGTCTTCCACAGGATGATGCCCAGGCCGATCGCGAGTGCCGGCTTGACCAGGCTGGAGGCGGAGAAGGCCCCGAGGCCTTCGATCGACGGGGTCAGGGCGGTGCCCCGGCCGTAGCCGGCGCCCCCATCCTCGTTGAGATCGTCCTCGGGGTACATGTCCCCCGTGGCCACGTCGCCGTTGATCCCGGTGTCGAGGTCACTGTCATCGTCGGAGGCCTCGCCGCTGTCGCTGGTGTCCGAGTTGTCACCGCCCGAGTCGGTGTCCATGTTGTAATACTTGTGCTTCTTGTGCTTCGGGGCCTGGGACGGGGCGTTGTACTGGGACACATCGGTCGAGTCGTCACCGCTGTCGTCCGGGGTCTCGGTCGCATCGCCCGAGCCATCATCAGTGCCGCCATCATCCGAGCCATCATCACCGCTGTCAGACTGGCCGCCGGCGGTGATGCCCGAGTTGCCCGAGGGGTCGAACCCGCCGCCACCGCTGGCCGAGACCGCCACGGTGTTCTCGTCCTGCTGACTGTTGTCCGCATAGGACGCCGGGCCCATCTGGTCGGGCCCGAAGCCGCTGTCGTCCGGGGGACCCTGGTTGGAGTAGTCCGGGGTCGAGGTCAGGGATTCACCGGTGTCGGGGTCATAGGCGCTCGGGTCGGCCGAGTACCCAGCGCCACCGCTCCCGTAGGATGCCGCGGCATAGGGATTGTAGGCAGATCCACCGCAGTCTGGCGCGGCATTGGTCGCGATCGGGGCTGCCGACGGGCCCTGCCAGGCGTAGCACGGGACTCCCATAGATGGGCTCAAGCACCCGGCCACACCGGTGGGGGCACCCGTGGTCATGTTGAAGCATTGGGCGCCTGGATAGGACGCGAAGACAGATGCCGTCGACCCGGCGCAGTCGGCCGCCGCATTGGTCGGGGTCGGGGCGGTCGTGGGGCCGGTGTAGCTGTAGCACGGCGCGCCCGTGGAGGGGCTGGTGCATCCCGGCACACCGGTCGGCTGACCCGTGGTCACGTTGAAGCATTGAGCGCCCGGGCCGCTGGCATAGGGGCCCATGACCTGGGGGTTGTATCCAGACACCGGAGCCATCGGGCAGTCCGGGGCCGCGTTGGTCGCGGTCGGGGCGGTCGTGGCGCTGGTGAAGGTCCAGCAGGCCGCACCGGTCGACGGGCTGAAGCATCCGGTCGCACCGGTCGAGGCACCGGATGCGCTGAAGCAGGTCCCGCCGGGGAACTGGGACAGGGTCGACGCGCCGGTGGTCTGGGTCACGGTCGCGCCCGGGGTGCCCGGCGCGTAGACGCAGCCGGTCGTGTTCAGGGCGCTGCCGTTCGCGTCGAAGCAACTCTCAGGGGTCGACGGGTTCAACATCAGGCTGTTGTACAACCCAGCGCTGATGATATTGCCGTTGGCGTCTTCATACTGGGTCGCCGGGGTCGCCGGGGTCGAGGGAGCCTTCTGGGTGCTGGTGACGATCTGCTTGAGCGCCTGGTTCATCGGGTTGGTGACGTTCTGGACGTCACTCGTGAGCGCCGCCTTCACCGAGCCGCCGGTGGCGACGGTCTGGGCGAGCTTGATCGGGTCGACCACGGTCGCGACCGCAGCTTTGACGGGGACCGTGATGCTGGCGACCACGGACTTGGCCACNNGCCAGGCCATTCGCCGAGGCGCGCAGGGCGTTGGCGATGGCGCTGGTGTCGGTGCTCTCGTTGAACTCGGCCAGGGCGCGCTTGATGCGGCGCTTGCGGGTGAGTTCGCCCAGGCCGGCCAGGCTATCATCACCCCCGCCATTCTGGATGACCTTGCCCATCTGGTCACGCACGATGGCGCCCTCGGGCAGCCGGGTCTTGACGCGTGCACCAGGTGCGGTCGGCAGATCGGTCTGGGCGAGATCGACGGCGAGCTGCTTGACGTCCGGATCCTGGATGCAGTTGACCAGGGCGACGGACTTGAGCTTGGCCATGTCCTTGGTCGGCACGTTGGGGAGCTGCATGTTGTCGAGCAGGTCCGACACCGCGGCATGCTCGTTCATGTAGTCCATCGCCCCGAGATCGACACTCAGGGCCTGCTGGCGGAGTGGGCTGCTGCCGGCGGCGAGCTGGGCGATCTGATCGGCCTGGGCCGAGACCTGGTGGGCCAGCTTCTCGATCTGCATGGCGACATCGAGCGTCTTGTCCGGCTGCATGTCGGCGCCGAAGCCGGGCATGAACCCGTCGCGCTGCAGCTTGACCACCCGGTTGGTCGCCTTCTTGGCCTGGTTCTTGGCGAGGTGGGCTGCCGCCGCTGTGGCATGGAGCGCGTCGCGCTTGCCGTTCACGCTCATGCGCTTGCCGACCACCTTGGCGATCGGGGCGAGCTCACCGAGGTAGTCTGCCAGGCCCATCAGGCCGTTGACGGTCGGAGCCTTGGGCTTGGTGACCGAATCGCCGACTGCCTTGTCCTTGACCGTGATGATCAGGGGGCCACGGCGCATCCCGGGCCGGTTGCGTCCCCCGCCGAGCGGGGCTTCGCTGAGGTAGGAGGTCTGCTCGCGTGCTGCACGGGCGACCACCGGGCCGCGGGCGTAGAGCAGGCTGGCAGGCGCGGCCTGCATCGGATTGACGGTCGCTTCGGCATTGAACATGTCGTCCAGCTCATCGCCCCACTGGGTCAGGCGGTTCGCATTGACGATCTGCCCAGCACCCCCGGAGTCGGTCAGGCGGGTGGCGAGCACGGTGCCGACTTGCGTGGCCTCGAGCTCGTCCTGGGGAGAGAACGCCGCGTCGGAAGAAGCATATCCGTTGAGTGGCATGTTAAATCCTGCGAGGTTCGAGTAGACCTTCTTAGCCTTGACCCTATCAGCCGGGGCCTCCCTGCCAAGCGGCCAGTCCTTCATGATGGGATCGGCGGCCCAGGTGGTGTCGGCGTTGCGATGGCGCCCCGGGGGCACCTCGGCATACATGTAGACGTGTGAGTAGTGGCCCGGGAACATCCCGACGATGACGGGATAGCTCTGCAAGCCGATCGAGCCGAGGAGGGCCATCTCCAGAATCACTTGCCCATCACAGTCCTCTGCACGGGAGTTGAAGAGCGTTTCTTCGGGATAACTCAGGGTTTCCTGACCCACTACGTCCTTGACATACATGATGTTGTCGCGGACCCAGTTGTGGATCTGCTCGAGCATCCCGTAGTAGTCCTTGCTGGCGACCTGAGGCGCGAATCGTTCGCCAGTGATCGGATCCAGACCCCGCACGATGTTGATCGCCGCAGCGCGGATCTTGGGACTCTCGCGGCCCCACTTGCCGGCCGCCATCTCGACCATCTTCTGGACGGTCGCGTCGACCGCGTCGTTGCCGTTCTCCGGCAGGACGCTGTAGTCGGCGTTGATGTCGCCGTCGGCGAGGGAGGGGGTGGCGGAGCGCATGGGTCAGAGCACCTGGAACTTCGGAGCGCTGTAGGTCGCGGCGACTCGCCCATTGCGCTGGTTGATCAGCTTGGCCTTGAAGGCGTAGGGCTCGTAGCCGAAGGCCTTGGAAGCGTGACTGTTGACCCCGCCCGAGGTGAAGGACTGGTTGTAGCGCAGCACCCAAGCAGCGAGAGCCTTGGCGGTGTGGCTCTTACCGCGGAAGGCGCTCTTCTCGGTGCGGATGTTGGGCTTGCCGTGGGAGAAGCCGCGCATCTCGGTGGTCTCGACAATCCAGGGCACCAGATCGCTGCCTCCCGGGTTGTGATGCCACCGCCACTGCATCAGCCGCGCCGCAGCCTGACTCACCGAGATCTTTGAGCGGCGGACCTTGCGCTTGCCCTTGCGGCGGGGTGGATTGGTCTTGCCCGCGAGGATACGGGCAATCTCTGCCCAGTTCTTACGCTCCCTGGATCCAGGGGAATACATGAGTTGCTTATCAATCGCTTCGCGCAGAGATTTATCACGCCCCTGCGTCATGATCATGTGACGCGCGACGATTCGATTCCCTATTTTCCCGGGGTTCGGCATCGTCGCGACGCTTGCATACCCGGTCGGCTTGGGCGCTGCAGTGCCAGCGGCGCGCTGGCGGGCCATCTCCTGGGCGAACAGCTGCTCCCAGTTGGTCGGGTTGCGTCGTGCGACACCAGCGGTGCGCAGCGCGATGGCGATGGCCTGCTTCTGCGGGCGCCCTTCATGGATCAGCTTACGGATGTTGCCGCTGATGGTGGCACGGGAGGAGCCGCGGCGGAGGGGGTTGGCCCGTAAACCTTTCTTGATCTTCGCCACTGCGAAGTCACAGGCCTTCGGGTAGTCATGTTTCGCTGCTGCGATGCCAAGCCGTTTCACTTGCTCGGCGCTCATGCCGTAACGGGTCCACCCGATACGCTTCCCGTGGATCAGTGACGGGTGGGTGCTGAAGTAGAAGTGATAGGCCTCTAGCGGATTCCTCCGACTCACCCGCCGATACGTCCGCGGATTCCGACGTGTCCGTCGTACGACCTTACGGCCGAGGAGGAGGGCTGCGGCGCCGATGCCGATGATGAGCGGGAGCATGTGCTCGTCCTGGTGTGCCGCCCGGTCGCGCAAGGATGCGGAGGACCGGGCTGCGGGTCAGCTGACGGTCGACTCAGCGACGGCGGCGGTTCGCAGCCCACGCCTTGCGCAGGTTCGCCATCCGCTCCTTGGCGGTCCACATCTTGGCAAGGCGCTTGCCCGCGGCCCGGCGCTTGGCCTTGGTCGCGGCGGTGGCCTTGTGGTGACGGAAGATCACCACGTGCTTGCCACCCTTGCGGAAGGTGACCTTGACGGGGAGCTTGCCGGGGTTCCGGCGGTAGCGGCTGTGGCGGCGACGGGGCATGGGAGTCTCCAGAATCAGGTGAGGGTGAGCAGGCTTAGCGGCGGCTGCGCTTCGCGGCGCGGGCGGTGGTCTTGACGGTGACGCGGCGGCGGACGACGCGGCGACCCTTGCGGACCTTCTTGAGTGAGATGCGGAACCACTTGCCCTTGCGCTTGAACACGCTGCCAGCGCGCTTGCCCTTCGGGGGTGCGGGGTTCCGGCGGACCTTGCGGTGATGGCGTGCCATGCGGTGCTTTCGGGGATTGCGCCGCTTGTGGCGACGGCGGAGTGGGTTGGTCTTGAGGTAGCCGTGAGCTCGGAGGACAGCCTTCATCGCGGCAGCCTGCGCCGGGGTGATCGGCACATTGCGGCGGATGAAGCGGCGGGGGTTCTTGCTCGGCCGGCGGACGATGCGCACGGTCGGGATCTGGTTCTCACCAGGGCGCGCGTTGCGGCGGAAGCGGCGATGGCTGCGGCGTCGGCGGATCATAGGTGGCCTACTGTATCCAGGGTTGTGGCGGATTCTACTGGAATTCGTGAACGGGGGCCAGTTAGCACGTCAATGCAACCCGATGATGATGTCTTGCTTCATCTTCTTGTTCCCGCACCAGTGCATGAGCGGTGAGCCCTTCTCGATCTGGGCGGCGACCTGGGCGCGGTAGTTCTTGCGGGCCTCAGCCTCGCCAGCAGACACGGTCGTCGCGTCGGTGCCCCGGACGTGTTCCTCCCAGTCTCGGCGCTCCTTCTCCGAGATCCCGTGCTTCTTCTGCATTTCGGCCCCGAGGGCATCGAGCTCCGGCTGCAAGGCGGCGCGCACAACCTTGTCGTGGGTGATGATCGCGGTCTTTGGGCACGACCCGCATGCGATCGGGCACGGCATCTCCTGCCCCTTGACCAGCTCGGACAAGAAGGCCCAGGTGCTGGCCTGGACAACTGGGCCCGGCTTGAGTGCCTTCTCGCCGGCGATCGAGGCGATGCGCTTGAGCACACTCGGCTTATTCTCGATGATGTGGATGGTGTTGACGTAGTTGTTGTAATCGGTGACGAGGGCCGGGTTCGCCTTGCCAATCATGGACTTCACAGCATGCAGGAGCTTCTCGGCCGCACCGGGGTGACCGACGTGTCGGCTGGCCGCGTTGCAGTACTTCTGCCAGACCGCTTCACCGTGAACCTTGGTCATCGCCTTCCACAGCAGACGCTGGATTGGATCCACCGCCAGGAAACCGCCGCGGGCAACCGGCAGTTCACGGATGCGCGCCTGCCAGGTCGGATCCGATGCGAAGCGGCTGCCGCTCGAGATGTTCATCACATAGTTGGTCGGCCACCAGGATGCGCCCTTCTGCCGGTGCACGGCATGGAGATGCTCCCACGACTTGCTGTACCCATAGACGGTGACGCCGAGCGCATGCAGCGGGCGGACGCAGTGGTCCATCCAGGCAATGATCGAGGCTTCGCTGCGGAAGTCCCCATCGACAAACAGGCGCAGGATCTTGGTCCCCTTCTTGGCGAGCTTGGTCATCTGCTCGGTGACTACCTGGGCGTGGCGCACCGGATCCACAGCCGCGCCGAGGGTCAGGATCAGCTGGCGGGCGACGCAGGTGGGCTTGCCGAAGGCCTTCAGGGAGTAGCAGAAGGACGCGCAACCGCGGACATCGGGACCGGTTGGCACTGCCACGCCGAGGGTCTTGCCCGTCAGGCCGGAGAACTTGGTCACCCCACCGGCACCGGGGCAGGTCACCACCGGCATCTCGGAATAGGCGGCAAACGGCAGCTTGACGTTGCCCTCCGCGGCCAGGCAGGACTTGCGGACGTCATCCCACATCGAGATCACCGCCCCCACCTTCCGGTCGGCGATGGTGCGCGCAGGGCGCGTCGGCTCCCGGCCCTCGGCCAGGGCCCTGCAGTATTGGCCGATGGCGCTGAACGCCACCGCCCAGGTAATGGCTGAACTGGATATGATCTTCGGGCCCTGCCCCTTCTTCGCTCGCGCAGCGTCCGCCTTCGCTCGCGCACCACCTATCCGGGAATGGTAGTGGCGGACCAGATACTCGCAGTAGTCAGCGGCATCCTCCCAAGCACGGTTCACGATCAAGCCGCCGACGGCGAGCGAGGCAGTGACCGGGACGATAGCCTTGGGATCGGTGCCGCTGACCAGGGCGAGCTTCTCCTGCTCGGAGAGGGGATTGCGGCGCATGATGCGCTTGAACCGGCCGCGCTCTTCGGCGAAGTCTCGCTTCACCGCGGCGCGCTGGTTGAAGAACGGGGAGAAGGGGGACCAGACCCGGCCGCTGGTTCCCATCAGGGCCGACGCCTCGTCCGTGTTGCCGACCGGGGTGAAGATGTTGTCGCTCATGTGGCGTACTGCGAGTTCTGGAGTTTGAGCATGTAGGCGATCCCGCCGACCACGGCGGCACCACCGAGGGCCATCAGCACGTTCTTGTGGGTCTTGAGTCCGGCGGGCAGGGCGTCATAGGCGGACGCGAATTTGGCCTTGGACTTCGGGTTCGAGCTCATCACCAGCAGGGAGCCTGCCACACCGATGCCAGTACCGATGAGGGCCAAGGACTTGCCCAGGGCGCTCTTCTTGGCGTCCGCGACGCTCAGGGTGATGGTCTGGCCCTGTCCGGCGGTGACCGCGCCCTTGAGCGCCGGATTCGCGGACAGGATCAGGATGCCCCCGATGATGCCGACACTTGCCCCGGAGAGCGACAGGATCCGCCCCAGGGCCTCGCGCCGCACGTCATCAGCGGTGAGCTTCAGGGTGACGGGGGCGGTGATCTCGGGAGTCAGCCAGCCCATGGCTCAGGCGCGGCGCTTCTTGCGGAGCAGGAAATACCAGGCGCCGAAGGCGAGCGCCCCGCCGATGAGCATCTTGGGGCTGGTCAGGCTCGCCATGTCGAAGGCGCCGAAGCCGGGCATGAACCCGTCGTGTGCCGGGGCGAGCTTGTGCACCTTGATCGCCGCGTGCTTGACGATCGCCGCATGCTTGGTCTTGGCGTGGGCGGCGTGGGCTGCCGCGTGCAGCGCGCCGAGGCCGGAGACCGAGGAGATCGATGTCGGGGTGCCTTGGGTCACCAGGTGACGCGGGGTATTGGGCACGCGCTTGATGATCGGGGCGGGAGCCGCGGTGGCCGCACCGGGGGTGCCGGAGCCGGCGGTCGTGGTGTCGCCCAGGCCGGCAAGGCGATTGGTGCGCGCCATGCCGCTGGTCGCCGGGCGGCGCTGGTTCGGGCCGTACCACCGGCCGAGATCGGAGTACCCGACCTTGACCTCGGTCTCGTCCATCTCTTCACCCATGCCGGGGAAGAACCCGCCGCCGCCATTGTCGCGCGGCACGCGCTTGGGGCGGGCGGACATGAGGTTCTTCGCCATCTTGGCGTCCAGTCGGCGCCCGAGCGGGATCTTCAGGTTCTTGGGCGGGGGCACCGCGAGCGAACGGGCGCCGGGAGCATTGATCGAGGGGTAGCCAGCCATGGGTAGGGTTCCTAGAAAGGAGAAGTTGGCGCGGGGCTCATGAGAGCGGATGATGCCAGGATAGGGGGTATGGTTGGTATTTCAATGCTTAAAGAAATAGAGGGCGGCAGCGATGCCTCCGAGGGTCGCCACCAAGCCACCGGCGCTGTTCGCTCGGGACGAGTCGGTGGAGAGCCCGTTGAGTCCGTTGAAGTAGGCCACCAGCATCTGGTTGTTGGCCGCGATCGTGGTGACATTGGCGGTAAAACTCGGGTCCGCGCGTAGGGCCTTGGCGATGTTGACGGTGACCGCTTGGGTGTAGTCGGGGGTCTGGAGCACCGCCTCGGTCTGGGTCTTCCAGGTATCGATGTCTGCCTCGGCCGCCGTCTGGAGTTCAGAGCACTTCTGGTTGATCACGTGCACGCCCTGCTCACCCCCGAGGGTGCGCCCGATATCGTCGAGCCCGTCGGCGAACATCCGGTAGGGGTTCTTGAGCTTGCCGGAGAACATCTGCTGGACCCGGTCCGAGTTGTCGTCGAACTGCTTCTTTTTCTTAGCAGCCAGTTCTTCCCCATGCTTGTCCCCCACGATCTTGGCCCCGAGTTCACCGGTACTCAGGATCAGATTGCCGACCTGCTTGATCAGATCGACCTGGACCTTGGAGATCACTTCCCGAGCCCACGGCGGCAGACCCCCGAGTCCGTTGAAGCCGTTGAGGGCCTGGGTCGACGCAGCCAGGGCCTGTGCGGTCGGGTAGACGGACTGCCCGATCTGGAGTTGCATGGCGTCGATCTCGGCCTGGGCCGCCTGGCCATAGGCGCTGATATGATCCTTGGTCTCTTGGATCACGAACGCCGTCTGGCGCTTGGCGGATTGGCTGGAGATGAATTCCCCGATGATCACCAAGGCGTCGAAGGCCCACCCGACAATCGGCCAGCAGCACCCGGCGGACAAGCATGCAGACGTGGCGGCGGCTCCTGCGGCGACCGCAGTACCGGTGATTGCCGTGGCAGCGGCGACTGTGGCCGCGCTGATAACGGCATCCCCGACAGTGGAGACGATGGTCTGGGCCAGGGACACCTCAACCGCCGCGGCGATGATTGCCGACTTCATGGTGGCGGTGACCGCTGCGGTCTGGGTCATGGTCGGGCCACTGCCCGTCAGGTTCGGGGTCATCGCTGCCTGGACCGCGACCGACGGGACGTACGGAACGGATGCGTCTCCCAACCCGGCCAGCTGGTTGCGTGCTCTCCGGTGCATGTGTTGGTACCGGGCCTGCTCGAGCGCCCCGAGGTTGGGCTGGTAGGACCGGGCCATATCAGCCCCGGCGGAGCTTGAGCAATGCCAGAACCACGGCAATCCCGATGACGGTACCCCCGATGATCAGGGGGACAGTCATGCCGCCCCCCTTCTTGCCGTGCGGGGTGGGAAGTGACACGCCTGGAGTCGGTACCGCCGCAGGCGATGCGGTTGGGTCGGCGACGGCTTGGTTCGCCGCCGTTGCTTGCTCCAGGGCGGCGGTCTGCGCATTCGTCGCGGCGACGGCTTGGGCCTGGTTCGCGTCCTGGCGTTGGTTCTGGATCTGCTGTTCCCGCAACTGGACTGCCGTGGTGCCCACGGTTGCCAGGGTCTGGGTCAGCTGGGGGATCATCGCGATCAGGTCAATGCCGTCGTCGCCGAGCGCGGCCCCGCCTTGGGGGTTGATACGGCGCAGGTCGAGATTGGCAGGGCGGATCCACACCGGATCGCCGCCGTGATAGGCAGCGCTAGCGGTGTAGTGCGCCGGGGTGCGGGTGTAACCCATGAGCCGCAGTATGGATGGCGCGGAATGAAAGTCAAGCCGTAGCGGTACTGCCTATCGTTCCCGCTCACTGAGAGGGAGATCCAGATCGACCATGGGCACCGTTTTCCCAGCGAGGTGATGCTGACAATCCGCGAGGAACTGGATCATTCCGCCCGTGACGTAGATATGGCAGATCGACTTGCGCTTCTCCGTTACCGGATCGGTCTCGTAATACAGCAGCGACGGGGTGAAGGTCGGCTTCTCCTTGCTGCCATTCCAGGTCCACAAGGGCTGCTGAGTATCCCCGTCCTTGCGCTTGATGCGGTACATATGACCGCCTCTACAGCCAGGGCACCAGAAATAGAGGGTCTCTTCACCCGTGGGTACGTTCTCATCGGTACCGACGTAGTGTTTCTCATAGAGGAGAGTCGCCATGATGCGGGCGACTCTATCTCAGGTATCCGGGAAATCGACCTTTTCTTCCTTGAGCACCTCACCGTCGCCGGTGGTCTCGTCAGGTGCCTCCTGGTCATCAGTGGCCTCGCCGATGTCCTGATCGAAGGTCGGCTTGAGCTCCCCGTCGGTCTCGCTGACCGGCGCGGCCTCTTCCTCCTTCTCATCCGTGGCGTTGTAGCACGCCGGGCACTCCATGACCTCCACCCGGTTGTTGGAGATCGAGATCGCCTGGTTCGCCGGCTGGACATTCGGCAGGCTCACCTTCTGCCCGCACAGGCAGACCCAGATGCGCTTGCCAGTGTTGGGGTCGATGTTGAGAGGCTGGCCGAGGAGGTGGTAGAGGGGCATGTCAGATCGCTTTCTTCACGTCGTCGAGCGCCTTCTTCACCGTGCTGCCCACCCAGCTGCGGAGCGTCCAGATGGTGTAGGCGCAGGTCAGGATGGTCAGAACATTGGAGGCGATGCCAGTCGCGTAGTAGAGCTGCTCAGTGGTCATGACCCTCTCCGAATAGGGTACGGGCGAGCCAGAGCACCAAGAACCGGACGAGCAGNNGTGATGCCGACCGCGGCGGCCAGGTTCCAGAAGAGCAGCGACTCAAGCGAGATGACGGGCGGGGGAAGAGTCATTCGAAAAATGCTCCGTGCATAGTATTGAAGGCTGCCACAACGAGCATTGTATACCATAACACGCGGACAAATACCGGCCAGCTTCGCAACCGCCTCTCCGTGACATAAAGCATTAACCCTACGATAAGGAGAACTACGGCTGAACACAGAACGATATGGATCACCGAATCTCCCCATAAACCGGATACCCACCCAAACGTGTACGCAAGGCACTGTCGATCCGCCATCCCAACCAGCGCATTACCGGGACAGCCATGCTGTTTCCAAGAGCTTTATAGCGGGGGCCATCGGCGCTGGTGCCAGGAGGCTTCCCAAAAACAATAGAACTAATCTCGGCGGCTTTAGCTACTTTAAGGCAAGGCTCACAAGCGTATGTGTGCCCCTCTATATAAAGTATTGCTCCGCGAGCTTTACGGCCCGCAAGCTGAAGAGCGTTTACTTCTGCATGTGCCGTTTGCTGGCATATTGAGCGACATAATTCATATCCGACGCCAGTTGGCATTCCAGCCCGGGGGCAAGTCGTTTGAGGGTTCATCGTATGATTTGTGCCAACATAATGGGTGCCGTTCAATGAAACAACAGTGGCGACAACAATTTGTTTCTTACATGGGCCTGAGTCTTTCGGGGTACCTCGAAAGACTTTCTTTGGGATATCAGTATAGTCATCTGGGAATCCCTGCAGGCGTTCACACTCGCGAGGAGTAAGACGGCGGACCCGAACCCCGATATTCACTGCTGCTGCTGCTGCGTGCCCCTGACCGTTCCCGCAACCAAGAGCATGGCAGATATTATCGCTATTCGGGATCGGGTCTTGTGTCGGGTGGAAGCATACTGCCTGCGAAACGCCTCGAGCTTCCAGGATATAAGCACAGTCATCAGTGCGAACCCCGATCCCATCAGGTCCAGCATCGGGGTTCTCACAGATCGCTCGCTCCTGGATCGCTATCGCCGGAGGATGAGCAGCAGCAGCAAGAGGGTGACAGGGATCTCCGTGCTTCGGCTGGCAGCGATTCGTCTTACTAGTGATCTGGGTCGTATCGAAGGCGACAAGCAAGGTTCCAGCCTCAAAGTCTCCTGGGTTAGGGCATCCCCTATTCGCATTCAAAGCAGCAGCAACAGTAATAGGGCCGCTAGTATTATTTCCTCCGACAGCGATAATTGGGGTTCCCCGTCCCGTTCCATCTTCACCTGCATCTGCACCTTCCGCGCTCAGCGCGTGAGTCCGATCACCTGTAATGCAGACTACAACGGGATCCTGTCCCCGGATATCTCCGGTTCGACTGAACCCTGTACCACTCCGATCAGGGCACGGTGCAATTGGATGGGAAGTACTTTCCCCCGCTTCGCGGCTCGGCGGAGAATCCCGGCGCACGCCTTCGAACTCAAATAGAATCTCGCATGGATCGATGCCGCTGGCTCCAGGACTTGCGACAACAAACACACGCCGGCGTCGTTGGGCCAGTCCGAAATATTGGGCGTCGAGGACCCGCCATGCGACTGTTCTTTTGGGGCCAAACACACAACCAGCGTTCGACCATGTTCGCCCTGCTGGCTGGAGCGGCACATCTTCACCGGCAAGCCCAGCGAGGAGGCAACCGAATCCATTGGTTCGATCACTAAGGACTCCAGGGACGTTTTCCCAGAGGATGACGGGTGGGTCTGCGGCATCGGCTATCTCCACAAAACGAAGGGATAATTGGCCCCGGCGATCTTCAAGGCCTTTGCGCAACCCGGCAATGGAAAACGCTTGGCAGGGGGTTCCACCAACCAATACGTCGATATCGCCATAGCTTGAAGCCCGAGTCAGCCAGTTCTCAGATGTAATATCCCCAAGGTTAGGCACTTCAGGGTAGTGGTGGGCCAGTATTCTAGAGGGGAAATCTCCTTCAGGACGCTGTGGATCGAACTGGCTAAACCATGCAGGTTCCCATCCCATCCCATCCCAAGCAACGGTGGCTGCTTCAATACCGCTACAAAGGCTTCCATATCGGGTCATCGCGCGTCAGGGAAGTCGACCTTCTCCTCCTCCAGAACCTCCCCATCTTCACCCGTCTCATCCGGCGCAGATTGGTCGTCCGTGGCATCTCCCAGATCTTGGTCGAAGGTCGGTTTGATATCCCCCTGCTCGGTCATCGGAGGGGCTTCTTCGCCCTTTTCCTCGGTACCAGCATAGCAGGCCGGGCACTCCATGACCTCCACCCGGTTGTTCGAGGTCTGGATCACCTGGCTCGCCGGCTGGACGTTCGGCAGGGCGACCTTCTGGCCGCAGATGCAGACCCAGACGCGCTTCCCGTCGGGAGTGAGCTTGGGCAGGGGCTGAGCGAGGAGGTGGTAGAGGGGCATGGTCAGGCTCAGGGAATTTCGCGGTGGAGATAGCCGTTGAGAACGCAGCGGATAGTGCACCGGGCCCGGGATTCTCGCGGCCAGGTCAGGCTGATGCCGAAGTTCTGTATCGAGGGGAGGAAGAGCGGGGTGCAGAGTGCCGCGCGGTAGTTGTCCTCTCTAGCCTTGAAAAAAGACGCGAAGGGGAGGTCGAGATGCCACTTTTCCCCGATCTGCATCCGGATCCGAGCGAAGTCGCCTTCGATGGTATCGAGCAGGCCGAGCTTCGAGGGGATGCTGTCCCCGTATCCGTTGGGATCACTGAACTGCAGCTCGAGCTCCCACATGGTGAACTTCTTCGGCCAGAACATCGCGCCGATGGAACGTGGGAAGCTGCGCCCGTTATCGGCGCGCATCTTCTTTTGGTACCCCATGCGGTCGCGTTCTCCGTAGAGGATGTCGTCCTCTCGATCGCCGGAGAAGAAGTTCATGACCTTCATGCCTTCTGGGGCCGAGACGGTATCCCAGAGCGGCTGCCAGATCGTTTCAAGTTTCTGGTAGGGCGGGTTTCCATCGAGCGGGTTCGGCCACTCGGTCAGGAGGCAGCCGCAGGAACCCTCCGAGCCCTTCGGCGGTGGGAAGCGCACTGGATCAGGAAAGGCCCCCTGCTGCTTCGGTTCGAGTGTGGTAAGTGCATCGCACGGGTGGATGGGGGTGGGCATGGTGGGCCTCAATACTGGGAATGGGTCCTCGGGCGGAGAATACGCGGACGCCTGGCGGTATTTCGGCATGTCAGATCACTTTCTTCACGTCGTCGAGCGCCTTCTTCACCGTGCTGCTCACCCAGCTGCGGAGCGTCCAGATGGTGTAGGCGCAGGTCAGGATGGTCAGAACATTGGAAGCGATGCCGGTCGCGTAGTATAGCTGCTCAGTGGTCATGGCCCTCTCCAAATAGGGTACGGGCGAGCCAGAGCACCAAGAACCGGACGAGCAGTGTGATGCCGACCGCGGCGGCCAGGTTCCAGAAGAGCAGCGACTCAAGCGAGATGACGGGCGGGGGAAGGGTCATCGCACGTCTCCATAGACCGGATACCCACCCATCGAATACCCGAAGACCTCGGTGTCAAACGCCATTCGCGGCTGTCCGACGCTCCAGGCCTTCAGCTGCTTGACCGGAATCGACCAGCCGAGCATAGCGATCTGCTCCCCGCTGTGCTCCCGGACCCGGTAGTTCATCTTCCGGGGCGTGATGCCCTTGATCGCCTCGTGCACCTGGGTGAAGGGGACGATGATGACACGATCAATAGATGCGGCCATCGCCCGTCGCAAATCGAATAGACTGGGACACTTGGCGGCGGGAACGGTGTGGATCCAGAAGACATAGAAGACCTTGACCCGGTTACGGCGGACGAACCGGATTGTTCGGTCGAGGATATGCTCGTAGAGGAGGGCGCATCGCCGATCCCCCACCGATTTAACCTCAAGATAACGATGCTCGTCCAATCGGATGTCCGGGCAGATGTCCACCGTTCCTTGGGTGGAGAGCCGCTCGCCGCCGAGGAGATGCCGGGTTGCTTCTTCACAGAATTCTCCTGTGGCGTTGCGGGTCTGGGCCATCGAATAGAACTGCACGTCGCCAACCCAGTCCCAGATGGGGAGCTGGGCGACGGGTTGGCGTGGAGCGGCGATGGTGAGCTTGGCGCTCAAAACGGCACGCTCGCGAGTCTTTGTGCTCGCTGCTCTTTCCGCTCTTGATCTCCCCGCCGCAGATAGTCCCGAATCTCAGGGATCAGCCGGCTGACGTAGGGGCTTTTGCCGTGGTTCGCGTACGCCATCGTATGCACCTCTCCGCTGATGATCCGCTTCAAGGCCCGCTCTGTCTTCTGGCGCCGGACGCTCGTCTCGAAGGCCCGGTTCTTCCGATGGCGCCCAGATTTATACCGCGCGCAGAAACGCTGGTACCAGTCGGGGTTTGGGGTCATGACCGTCCGAACGCTGCCCTCACCCTCCCGGGCTGGGGTCAGCACCACCGTCAGACGCTGGTGCTGCAATTCGTCCAGCATCCACCGCGCCCCCTGCACCAGGCGCTTCGGCAGCGGCTTGGGCTTGCTGAGCATCGGCTTGCTCCTTCATTAGCTTCGTGAGTTGCTCTATCTGCTTCTTACCCCAGGCGACCAGCTCCGTCATCTTGAGGCCGTGCAGGTAGCCTTCCGTGTTGGGGCCCACCATCACGTAGGTTCGTGGCTCCCAGCCGTCGACAATCAGTCCTTTGGCGAGCGCTCGGGCTTTCTTGCGGTTCACGCAGGTGCCCTCGGCTTCGGCCAGCTCAACCATGTGATCGTACGGGATCTCGAGCGTGTTGCCGTCGCGCAGCGCTTCGTCCTGGGGGATCAGGCAGAACATCTGCTGCTTCGGCGCGAACAACAGGACCCACTGCACCTCGTCAATGGTCGCCAGGGCCACCGGCTCGACCTTGAGCGTGTTGGCCGCGCGGGTGCGTCCGAGGATGCGGTCGATGCCGCGGACCCAGTCAGGGATGAGGCTCATGAATCGTCCTTGGGCATGCGGGCGATCATCTCGCGCGCTTCGGTATTGTCGGGGAAAGCGAGCAGGTAGTCGAAGAGGGTGATCATCGGGCCACGAACTTCAACGGTGCCGGTTTGATCTGATTCGGTACCTCCGTGACGAGGACGCCTTTGCGTCGATCCAGCTCGACGACGAGGGGTTCCAAGAGCATCTCACCTTTGATGAGCGCCCCCTTGTCGATATCCGTGATCCAGACGGTCTGATGAGACGGGATGTAGAGGCTGCCATCCTTATGATTCGGAGAGTAGACGCCTGGCTTGTAACGAATCTCCCCAACCTGCACGCTCACCTTCTTGAGACTGAAGATACTCATTCGAATTGGCCACCGCAGGCGTACATTCTGGTCACCGGGACGAAGGAGGCTCATTGCCAATGTTGCATTCTTACCCGTCCAATCATAGGGAAACGTAATCGTGTTCCCCGTATACTTGGCCTCGAAGAGGATAGAAATCAGGCGGCCGGGAACGACCCCCTTGGAAGTCAGGCGGAATATGGTCATACAATCTCCTGAGATATTTTGGAGTAATCCCCCAGCGTTTCCAAGGCTATCTTGTAACGCAAGACCAGCCTTGCGTTACGGCCTGTATGACCATATTTAGGCATAACTACCATGGTAGCAGGGACCTAAGTGGTTTTTAGGGGGTTGTCGGAGCAGGGCTGGACATGGGAACAGTGGATTTTACCGGGATTTCCACAGAATTTCCGGCAGGGTTTTCGGAGCCATGCGCACGGGCCAGGAGTGCTACCAGGGCCAGGACGCCGACGATCAGGAGGATAACGTTGAGGGTCTCCATGCGATCCGGTTTAGGCTGGAACGCTAGTTCAACGTGAAGGCGTTTCTGCTCAATCATCGGATTCGGTTCGATCCTCACACGTGGCGCACGCCCTGCCTCCTCAACGGCGATCTCAGCTTCGGTTCTACGTAGCTCGTGGTCGAGTTCCTCGTTTGCGGACAGAACAGGGATCTCCCTCGTTTTCTTCGCGCGCTTCAGCAGAAGCGCTTCGCGGGCATGCGTCACGTTTTCAAGCCCCTCGTGGGCCGTTATAAGAGCATTGAGTAATTTGCGCGCATAAGTTCTGTCAGACGTCTTGGGCATGGTCATTTCCTCTTTCGTGGTGGGATCGCATCCGGCGGGACGGGCATCGAGGTCAGCTTGTCGAGCGACATGGAACTGCGATTGGCACTGGGGTCCGTCAGAGATTTATCGGCGTGAGTAACCGACGTAATCGGCACGATGCGCACGATCGGCTTACCGAAGCGGGTGATCGTGATCTCTTCGCCCCGGTGCTGGACTATGCCGAAGATCTCCCCGATATCTCCACGCAACAGATCGGATATGGAGTAGGTGAGCACGGTGGGCGAAGGATACGACTGATACAAACAGCGCAAGTAAAACTTGCAACTCAGGCGAATACCTGATAGCGTGCACGGTGTTCGCGCTTCTGCGCCACCTCCTCAGCAAAGGATACCCTCATGGGTTTGCTCGATATCGACACCAAGGATATCAAGAAGCTCGAGCATCTCGAGCAGATTGGTAAGGCCCCTCCCGGCATCGTGGAGATGGTCAAGGCCCTCCTGAACGTCCGTCAAAGCATCTTTGACGTGTTCGGTGCCTTCCCACAGGACAACGTCATCCCGTACTTCTACGCCTTCCAGAATACCGCCAGCAATGGCGCCGCTGGAACGCCGAACGGGATACTCGGTGCGAATGGCACCGCGCTCAACCAGATCCGCATCTCAGCCGACAGCGCGTTCATCGCCTGCTCGATGCGGGGCGTGAGCGATGGTCCCTACACCATCTTCATGCAGCAGGACGCGAGCGACCGTCAGCTGCAGAACATCGCGGTCAATGCCGACACCGTGGTCGGCACCGCGGAGCGGCCGGGCCCGCTGCACAAGCCGTTGCTCCTGCCCGCCAACACCACCCTGTCGTTCACCCTGGCGGATCTCTCCGGGTCGAACAACAACGTGTGGGTCACCATGGGCGGCTTCAAGGTGTACAACCGCAAGCTGGGATAAGGTCCCGGCTTCGGTCGTAACCCCTAGGAGGCCCCATGCCGCGCAATGACGACCACGGTCTCGGCTACAATGGCCGGCTGTTCGGCCAGCAGAGCGATTTGACCACGCCCCTGGCCCTCCCGGATTCGGGAGGGGTCCAGAACTTCCGTGACAAGATCGAGCACAACAGCCCCGGCATGGTCGGCGCGCCGCCTCCGTCTCCCGAGGACCAGGCGCGGGCCAATCACCTGGTGACCGCCCTCGCGCGCATCGCGCGCAACATGCAGATCACGGCCTCGCTGCCGGCCCACAGCACCCCGATGCCGTGGTCGAACAACATCGATCTGTCGGCGACGTTCTCACTGCCCGCTGCTGCCGGGGCGTGGAATACCGTCCTGACCTATACCGCCCCAGAAGGACGGTATGGGCGCCTCGCCCAGTACGGTTTCGACGTCACCAATGCCGCCTTCGCCTACGATGGGTCGATTCTCTGGCGTTTCATGTTCAACGGTGCAATCCCATTCGATCTCGGGCCGTTCGGCGAGCACCGCGGCAGCATGACCCAACCGTCCGATATGTTCCTGATCATCCCGGTTGGCCAGACGGTCAATTTCCAGGTCCAGCGCGCGACGACTGCCGGCGCTGCCAGCACGATCGCCATGAAGTTCCGTGGATGGGATTGGAAGCTCCGGTACGGTGATGAGGGCTCGAAGGCCTCCGTCACCGCGAACTAGGAGCAGTCATGCCTTTGACGCTGCTCCCCTACGAACAGCTCGCGCTCGCCACCTTCAAGAACGCCCTGATCCGGTCGTCGCTGCCATTCCGCCGTCCGTCGAACACGGATCCGACATGGTGGTCCAACACCCTGACCAAGACGGCAATCGCACCGCTGTCCTCGAGCCAGGGCTGGACCAATGTCCTCAATCTCCAAGGCATCCCTGGATGGACCTGGCGCATCGAGAAGTATGTGACCACGGTGGTCGGTGATGCGACGCTCGCCGGCATCCAATGGCGTTTCATTCTCAACGGCACCATCGCACCCTACATGACCATCCCGACCGGCGTGGACGTCAACAAGATCGGCCCGAACATCTGGCCTGTGGTGCCGGCCGAAACCTTCTTCTTGATCGAGCAGAAGGACAACCTGATCATCCAGGCGAAGAGCACCAACATCATCCAGCAGATGGTGGTGGCCGGGCTCTTCGGCTGGCAGTATCTCAACCCGAATGTCGCCGAGAAGGACAAGTACGAGTTCATCACCGATGTCTGAACCCTCGCCAAAAATCCTACTGGCTGCGCTGCAGATGCTCCGCCGGGATTTCGGCGCGATGCCCGGGATCAAGTCGCTCACGCTCGCTCGCCTGCCGGACAATCGCCCGGCAGTCATCGTCACCAGCAGCACGGTCACCGCACCACGTGGGTTCCCGCCCGGCGTCCAACTGCGGCTGCCGGGCAGCACTGTTCCCTATGTCCTGCCGGTGATCTGGAAGCATCAGCTCGCACACGTCGAGACGATGCCCTCGGCAACCCCCGAGCAGGACAAGCCGATTGATGAGCTGATGTGGGCTGGGGCTCCGGATGTCGGGTTTACCCCGAAGAAGCTCTGGACCCCGAGCGGCGGCACCGCGGTCGGGGCGAATCAACAGGAGCCGCTCGGGGGTGATCCTGATCGCCAGATCGCCGTGGAGATGCATATCCCGTTGTTCGTGGCCCCGAACTTCTGGTCCAAGACCTTCAACCGTTGCGGGGAGCTCTGCCTCCCGCACTACGCCACCGACTATGTGCTCATCTCCTACAAGGTGCCCGCCGACCGCTGCCTGATCATCCAGGGGGTCAGCTATGAATTCTCCGACCTGGTACCCTTCGACCAGTTCCAGGTGACGATCTACAAGAACGGCTCGCCGATGATCAACGCGAGCTGGACCGACATGCGCGCCCCGACCACCTCGATCGATCCGGCCGAGCAGTATGTCTTCGGCGGCCACTACCGGCCGACCCCGACCTATCTGCGCTTCGACCACGATGAGGTCTTCTCGCTGCATGTGAAGGTGCTCGGCATCTTCCCCTTCTCCAAGGGGCCGACGGACACGCTCGGAGGCTGCGGAAAGGCCTGTCTGAAAGGGTACCTGGCCCTGCTGATGGATACCCGCGATGGTGGCGCACGCCCCACTGACATGGGCGCCCTGAACGACTGGGCCCTGGGGGATGGTACCGATGCCCTGCCCTAACTGCCCCAACACCTCGACCACCGCGCCCTGCCCGGAGCCCACACCGCCCGGCGGCTCCAACTGCTGCCTGCAGGTGCGCTATACCTGCGGCCTGGTGGGAGGCGTCTCGACCTGGGTGCTCGACGCGACCAACACGGCCTGCGTCGACAACACCCTCTGCGCCCCCTTCCTTGAGACCTGCACGTCGACCGAGTATTCACTGCAGCAGCAGAATGGGTGTGTCTGCTTCACGCTCCCCACGCTGCCGACTCCCTGCTGTCCGGCCACCTGCGGCGCGACCACGACGACCACGACCACCACGACTACGACGAGTACCACGACCACGACCACGACCACGACTACGACGACCACGACCAGCACGATCACCTTCACCACCTCGAGCACCTCGAGCACCACGACCGCAGCAGGCCCGTGCACCACCTGCGGCGTGGCCCAGCCTGCAGTAGCACTCAGCGGCTCGGGTGCAGGTCCCGGCGGTGGGTGTCTGATCCCAAGCACTGCGTGGCTCGGTGGAGCCTATCAGAGCGACGGCGGAGATACCTGCACCTGGACCTGGGGCAACCTCGCAGGTAACTCCTATGTCCAGGTCACCTTCAATGGGCTTGACTACCAAGTGATCGCCGGGGGCAACACCGGATCACCGACCTATGGCCCGGTTCTCACCGGCGCCCTGTCATGCGTCGCTGGCGTGATCACCGGCACCGTCAGTGTTCCCGGCGAAGCCCCTTGTGGCGCTGAAACCCTCATACTCACCTTCGGCTAACCCATGCATGACCTCATCGTCCTCTTCCTTGCCTGTGCCGGTGTCCACCGGATCTGGAATTTCGAGGCGATCTTCACGCCGCTGCGCACCTGGCTGCTGCCGCGCCTCCAAAAAACGACGACGAGCCGGATCTTCCTCAACCCGGTGCTCTGCCACACCTGCAATATCTGGTGGATCTGCCTCCTCCTCATCTGCCTCGATCTGTTTGTCGGTGGTCCCGTCGTCGCGGCGTTCCTCACCACTGCCGCGGCTTATGTTCCGGTTCGGGCGGTATTGTGGCTCTACATGTATGGAGCCCCGGCACTGTCCAAGCTGCTCAGTGTCCCTCCCGTGGCTGCTCCGGCGCCTGCTCCGGTAGCGCTGCGCAAAGCGAGCGATTTCAAGCCTGTTATACCGACCACTGTCGACTCCAGTACTCCCGCTCCCACGGCCGGGGCAGCCGGGACGCCCGAGGATGTACCCTGCACGACATGCGAAGAGAAGAAAGCCAATCTCCTCATCAAGCAAGGCGCCACGCTCAGCTACCGTCGGCGCATCGTCTTGATGACCAGCCTGGCCAACTTCGATCCCTCCTACAGCCTCTCCACCGCCATCACCGACCAGGCGCGGATGCTCGCGAGCAATCCGGCTGTGCTCGTGCAGATCTGGGTGCACCTGGGCACGAATATCGCCAAGGCCCCTGCATTTCCGCCGAATGTCGAGATCCTTCCCATCATCCCCGCTGTCATCTGGCGCGATGATCGCATCGATCCTGTGGTAGTCGATCAACTGGTCAGCGTGATCCGGCAGAATCTGATCAAGCTCGGCAATGCCACGGTGATCACCCACGACCTGTTGTTCCAGGCCTCCTATGCCACGCTTACCGCTGCCATCTGGCAGCTCTCCAAGCTCCCCGGCTTCGGCTGGCTGCACTGCTGCCATAGTGCCGCGGCGACCGTGCGTCCGACCGGTGGAGACGCGGTACGTAACCGCACCACGCTGCCCTACGGGCATCGCCTGCTCTGCCTGAACGACGCCGACCGGCCCTATCTGGCGGCCTACTACGACACCGATCCCTCCAACGTCCTGGTCTGCCCCAACGCTCGCGACGTGACAACCTTCGGCACCTTCGACGAGCGCGCCGCGCACATTATCCGGGCCTACGGCCTCCATCTCGCCGACGTGGTCCAGATCTATCCTGTCTCCGCGACCCGTCTCGGATTCAAGGGCGTCGACAAGATCATCGATGTCTTCGGGCATCTGACCAAGCTCGGCCTATCCTGCCGCCTGGTACTCGCCACGGCCCATGCCAATGGGGATGCCGAGCGCGCCGCCTTGACCGCTTGCCGGGACCGGGCCATCGCTGCGGGGATGCCTGGCGATCACCTGGCGATCACCAGCGAGATCTTCCCGGAGTCCGCCGGCGTCGGGGTCACCCAGGCCACCATCAGGGACCTCTTCTCGGTCTCGAATCTCTTCGTGTTTCCCACCCAGAGCGAGGCGTGCTCCCTGGTGATGGCAGAAGCGGCGATCTCCGGCTGCCTCCTGGTGGCGAACTCGTCTCTGCATACCACCGAGCGCTACATCTGCCCCGAGCGGAGCCTTGCCTTCCCCTTCGGCTCTCTGCGCAAACCGAACGATCTGGCCCCAATCAACCGTGTCGCCGATAAGATCCGCGACACCTTGATCGCGAGTCCGCTCAACTGCACCCGCCGCGCGGCGCTTCGGCAATTCTCCTACGAGATGGTCAGCGCCCAACTGCGTGACGCGATCGAACGAACACCCTACGTAAGCGCAAACGCTCCTTGATTGCCCCTCTTTTCTTTGCAGGATACACCCCGTGGGTACTATCTCCCTCTCAGTGCAAGCGGATACGATCCAGGACACCCCGGTCCAATCCGGCCTGATCACCCAGCTGAATGCGGCGCTGGCGCCCTACCTGAGCGACATCGTGCAGGGCCCGGTCTTCTGCGCGAATGACAACCCGCGCACCGGCCTGAACTTCAACGCTGGCATGACATTGACGACCGGGTCGACCACCACGATGGCCAACCCATATAAGGCGGAGGCCTTCACTGGCCGCACCATCATTGAAGCCATCGCTAACGCCCAGGTCTTCTTCTCAGCCAACCCGAGCTATTTCTTTTCCCCGATCATGGTGCAGCAGTACGGGGACCTGTCCCGACGCAACATGCCGTGGGTCCTCCTCGTCTTCTACAACATCGTCTTGTCCGATGGTGAAGCGAACTGGATCGGCGAGACGGGCGGAGGCGGAGGCGGATCTCCCACAGGGCCTGCCGGCGGCGATCTGTCGGGAACATACCCCAATCCGTTCGTCGGCCCGCGCACCAGTGGCACGCTCACCGTCGCCTCGATCCCGGCCGCAGCCACCGTCATCGATAGCGCTGCCACCGCGACCTATACCGATGTGCTCTGGGAGATCGAGCTCATCAAGGGGTCTACCCGCTATAGCACGAGCCTACGTGCTAACGTCAACGACGGAACCACTCCGGTCTGGAGCGAATACGGGATCGTGCTCGGGCCCCCGTCCGGCGGCACCTTCGACTGCCCTCTGACTATCACCATCGCCGGCGGCGCGATCAACCTGGTCTGCACCCCGGCTACCACCGGCTGGTCGGCCAAGATCCGCAGCCGAGTCTTCTGATCGACGCATTCCGCCCGATCATCCCCACCCATCGCGAGGAATAGAATCCGATGAGTACCGCCGCCGCAGCCATGCCCGCGCCCAGCGCGGACAATCCCTCCCCCAAGCCCAAGCTCCGCATCATGCTCACGCGTGGTGGCGCCTACCTGCTCGAAGGGGTGGTCCAGAGTGAGAAGGTCTTCCCGGACGCTCATGACTCCCAGAAGGGATGCAAGCTCCGCAAGCTGCTCAAGCAGCAGAATCCGGCGCGCACAGACGCCTACGATTTCGAGAAGGCGGAACTGTACAAGCAGGGCGACATCGACGAAGCCAAGCGCAAGATCGCGTGGGATGAAGCGTGGAACGCCTGGAAGACCGGGACAGTCGTCATCGAGTTGACCGTCAAGCAGCGCGACCTGGCTCAGAAGGGACTCAAGCTCGCCTTCAAGAATCGCATTGCCTGGGGCCTCCTGCCGAACAACGACGAGCACACCTCCAGCCTGATCGAGGGCTTCGACCTCGGCTCTGAGGACGACGACGCGGAATAGCCGCGTCCTGACCTGAGCACCTCCAACCCCTGGACTTCCCATGGCCGCCCAATCCCTCCTCCTGAAGCTCGGCGCTCGTCTCCAGATCCTCGGCAGTGCCGCGGCCCTGGCCTTCGCCTTCCCAATCGCGGACGGGAACGGGGATGTCACCGCTGCCACCGCATCGAATCGCATCGGCTTCTATGCGACCCAGGCGACCACGTCATCCAAGATCGGCGTGGTGGTCAATGGGACGGAGGTGCTCAGCGTCGGGGCGTCGGTGATCACGGCCCAAGTGCCCGTCGGCACCCCGGCATCGACGACCACCGCGGCCGGCTTGAACATCGGGCAAGGGTCGACTCCGACATCACCCAACAACGGTGACATCTGGATCACCAGCGCAGGCATGTATGCCCAAGTGAATGGCGGGACGGTCGGGCCTTTTGGTACGGGAGGGGGCGGGGTGACCAGTGTTGGTCTTGCCCTCCCCGCCATATTCACCGTCACCGGGTCGCCCGTCACTGCGTCCGGTACCTTGACTGGTACCCTGGCGACCCAGACGGCCAACTACGTATGGGCTGGCCCGACGACCGGAGCCGCTGCAGCGCCCACCTTCCGAGCTCTGGTGGCCGCTGATCTCCCATCCAGTGTCATCACCGGATCGGGAACTTCCGGTGAGCTGGTCTATTGGAATGGCACTGAGACCGTTACCGGCAGCAGCACGCTCCGGTATACGACCGGTGCAGGGGTGACCTGCAACCAACCCAACACCACGGCCACGGAGACATGGGGCGCCAATGCCGGCAACACCACCATGACCGGGGCGAACAACACGCTGCTGGGCAATGGTCCTGGGGCGGCCCTGACCTCGGGCGGAAGCAATGTGATGATCGGCGTGAGCGCGGGTGCCGCCATCACGGGTACGAGCGGCAGCACGCTCGTCGGTTACCATGCGGGGGGTGCCTATGCCGGGGGCCCGAACACCTTCATCGGATCTTCGGCGGGCTACTACAACGCCGGGTCGCAGAACGTGGCCGTAGGCCTGAGTGCACTGGAGGGAGCGACCGGTGGCGGCTCCTCGGGTTCCTACAATGCCGCTTTCGGCGCCGGCGCACTGACGGCCACAACCACGGGCCAATACCTGGTTGGAATGGGGTACGATGCCGGCGAGTCGAACACGACCGGATCCTACAACATCTTCCTCGGCGCGCTCTCAGGTGACAGCACCGCAGCAGGAGCGAGCAATCGCCTTGTGGCCGGTTCGTTGAGCGCCCCCATATCAACCGTATTCATCGGCAATGGCGAGACCGCCGCGAGTCCGCAAGCGGTGGTCTACAATGCGACGGGTGGCTCGGGCGCCAACGTTGCCGGCGCCAGCTATACCATCGCCGGCGGCATTGGCACGGGCACGGGAGCGGGCGGTGCGGTGATCATCAAGACCGCACCGGTCGGGACGTCGAGCAGCACCCCCAATACCTTGACCACGCGTTGGACGGTGGGGGGCGATGGCGGGACCACCTGGACCGGCATCGCGACAACGAGCGCACCTGCCCTGTCGCCGAGCAACAGCGGGACCATTTATTACGATGATACGCTCCAGGGTTTCTACGCATCGGTGAATGGTGGCGCGTATGCGTCACTCTCCGGAGGTGGCGGCAACATCAGCGGCAGCTGCTCAGGCAGCTACCCGTCTGGCGCCCCTCTCGCGGTCGCATCAGCCACGATCGCGAACACGATCGTCTTCCCCCTCGCCTTGAGCTGGGGAAACGGCAGCGCGCTCGACTCATTCTTCACCGTCATTTCCCCCCTGGCAGGCTACGCATGGGCATGGCAGTCCTCCGACGTCTATAACCAGAATTTCCAGCGGTGGTCGAACACGGCGGGCAACACCTTCGGTTTCGGTACCCCTGCTAATGGCGGGGCCGACGATGGTAGTTTTCACTTCTGGGCATCGGTGTCGGGTACCTATACGACCTGGATGACCGCCACCCCGTCCGTCCCGTCAGTCACCTTCAGCTATGAAGTCCTGACCCCCGCCTCCACCACGACCTTGGCCGGCTTGAACATCGGGCAAGGGTCGGCCCCGACTACGCCCGTCAATGGCGACGTCTGGATCACCAGTGCAGGCATGTATGCGCGCGTGAATGGCGCCACGGTTGGTCCTTTCGGGGCGGGCGGCGGCGTCACTGGCTCTGGCACATCAGGTGAAGTCACCTATTGGAACGGGACCTCAACCGTCACTGGCAGTACGCTATTCACCTTCTCAGCGACTACCGGCCTGCACTCGAACATCTCCGGTGTGGCTACCAATGAATTCTTCGGCTCCGGGGCGGGCAGCGCCTCCGTAACGGGCAACCATAACACCTTGGTGGGTAACCTGGCGGGTGCAGGTATCGTCGGCACGAGTGACAATACCATTGTCGGATATAACTCGGGGCATGCATCGTCCGGAGCGGATAACGTCTTCGTTGGTTCTCAAGTCGCACCCACGGCGACGTCATCTGCCGGCAATGTGTGTATTGGGTTCCAAGCGGGGTTCTCCCTGACCACGAGCGGGGATAACACCCTGATCGGATTGGGGTCAGGCTACAATATGACTGGCATTGGCAATACCGCTATCGGTTATGATTCGGGAAACCAGACCACCACCGGCACCTACAACATATTTCTGGGCTATGGCTCTGGGGACTCGACCGCCGTGGGTGCGAGCAACCGCTTCGTCGCAGGCGGCAATTCCGCCGCCATCGGCAATGTCTTCATCGGCAATGGCGAGACCAATGCTGCCCCGCAGGCAATCATCTATAACGCCACAGGCGGCTCAGGAGCCAACATCGCTGGCGCCAGCTTCACGATCGCCGGCGGCATCGGCACAGGGACCGGAGTCGGCGGTAATATCATCTTCCGGGTGGCGTCGGCGACCACGAGCAGCTCGACGCCGAATGCCCTCACGACGCTCTTCACGATCAATCAAGCGCTCTATGCGACTTTTGCCTGTGCCGTCGCGTACCCGATCTCCACCAAGACCTCCAACTATACGATGCTGGCCTCTGATTATACGATCATGGGAGATACCAGCTCGAGCGCCTTCCAGATCACCCTCATGGCCTCCCCGCCGACCGGCCTGATCGTGAATGTGAAGATGATCGGCAGCGGGACGTATAATCTCACCATCGCGCCGAGCGCGGGGACGATCGACGGCAGCAGCACGATCGTGGTCTCGACCGTCAATGTGAACTACACCATGCAGTACGATGGCACGGAGTGGCGTGTCCTGTGAGCTATAATCCGACCACCCAGACCCTGTCGATCACCCAGACGTCGACCAACCCGGTCACGTTGGCGGCGCAGGGGACTATTGGGGATTCGGTGGTCATCACTCATCCGAGCATTGCGAATAACGAGTACCTGCTGGCTGTCTATGAGAGCGTGTCCGGAGCAACCTATACGAATACGGGAGATAATTTTTCAAGTGCCAGCAACTATGTACAGCAGAATTCTGCTTCGGGGACGCAGATCAACGCCCTCCCGAGTCTAAACGCGCTAACCCTGTTTGCGACCTCGGGAGGGACCACATACTACCCCACCGTATCGATGACCACAAACACAGCCCCGGTACCCTATGTGGCAGCCGGCACGAATCTTAACAACGCTTTTCTACCCTACTCCGCGTGGCAGACGACGAACCTCTATACCTCATCGCAGTGCGAATTTTCTACTTATAATACGGGAACAGTTGCCATCGATATGGGAGTGGCATTCCTGTCCACTGGATATCTCGTCGGCGCCTACCAGCAGGGAAATAATGCCCCGGCTGCCTGGACGCTTAGTGGCTCTAACACGAGCCTTTCTGGGCCTTGGACAACTCTCGATACCCGCACCGCTCAAAATCCCACAAGTTCATCGGCGTCCACATATACCTTCTCCAACACCACTGCTTATCGTTACTATCAATTCGCTTTTACTAATACGGTGGGCGGCTCAGCATACGTCGCAGCACTGAATCAGGTGCAGATCCTGGGCCCCGGCTCATGGACCTATCCGACGGGCACCATGTATTATGCGACGACCTCAGCCGGGTCGAACGTGGGCCTTGCCGGGTATGCGGGCGGAACCATCACCTCTGTTACGTTCACTAGCGCCACCCCATCCGGCACGACCTTGGTCGGTCTGGTCTCATTCGATAATCAGACGACCTGGAAATACTGGAATGGCTCGGCATGGACCACCACAACGCTTTCCGCTATAGCTGCTCAGGGGACCAGCCTGGCAACCATCAGCTCAGCACTCGCAGGAGCGACCATCAACTCCTTGCCGGCGCAGACGGGCTTAGACTTTGCGTGGGGCTTGGAGACAACAACAGCCGCGAACACCCCGTCGGTCTCGCTGGTGACTGTTGTCATCAGCATCCCTTCCGGGTATCAAGCGGCGCTCACCGGTGGTTTGGGGAGCACCCAGGATATTGGCATGGTGCGGCTCACGGCCACGACGACAGCGCTTTTCAATAATACGAATGCCGCCCTGACCATCCAAGCTGCTCTGCAGGTGGTCTAAGATGTCCTACTCCCCCCTTGCGCAAACACTGTCGGTCACCCAGACGAGCACGAATCCGATTACCCTCGCGGGCGGCGGCGGCAATGGAAGCTCAGTCACGATCACTCATCCAGCCGTGACCAACAACGAACTGGCGCTGACGGTATCGAAGTACGTCTCAGGGCAGTCGTATACCAATACTGGCATCAATTTCTCGAGCGCGAGCAATTATGTGCAGCAGAATTC